>JAXDLK010000155.1:0-7972 GCA_034666665.1 Candidatus Binatota bacterium | reverse complement strand
CCGCCGGCCGCATCGCCATCGCCAGGCGCTCGACGCCGATCGCGAATCCGATGCCGGCCACCGACGGGCCGCCGAGATCCGCGACCAGTCCATCGTATCGACCGCCCCCGCCGATCGCGTTCTGCGACCCCAGGCCTTCCGCGACGATCTCGAACGCGGTCCGGCAATAGTAATCGAGCCCGCGCACCATGCGCGGCTTGATCGAGACGCCGACGCCCTCGGAAGCGAGCAGCGCTCGCACCCGATCGAAGTGCGTCCGGCACTCGGCGCACAAGCGGTCGAGCATCACCGGCGCGTCGACGGTCTTCTCCGCGTCCTCCTTGCAGTCGAGCACGCGAAGCGGGTTCTGTTCGATGCGCCGGTTGCAGTTGTCGCAGAGGATCGCGCGGCGGTCTTCGGCCCAGCGTCGGAGCTCTTCGCGATACGCCGGGCGGCAGCGCGAGCAGCCGAGCGAGTTGATCTCGATCCGGTGGCGGGTGAGTCCCACTTCCGCGAAGTAGTCCTCGAGCAGGACGAGGAGCTCGGCATCCGCGAGCGCATCCTCGCGTCCGAGCAGCTCCGCGCCGATCTGGTGGAACTGCCGGTAGCGGCCCTTCTGCGGTCGCTCGCGGCGAAACATCGGACCCATGTAGTAGAGCTTGCTCACCGGCTCTCTTCCATGGAGGCCGTTCTCCACGTAGGCGCGCACCACCGACGCAGTACCCTCGGGCCGGAGCGTGACCGAGGCGCCGTCGACGTCGACGAACGTGTACATCTGCTTCTCGACGATGTCCGAGGTCTCCCCCGCCGCGCGCGCGAAGAGCTCCGTCCGCTCCATCATCGGGATGCGGATCTCACCGAAGCCGTAGCGCTCGAAGACGCGCCGGGCGGCCGTCTCGAGTGCCGTCCAGACTTCGCTCTCGCCGGGCAGGACATCCCGGAAACCCTTGACTCCGTTGATCTTCATGGATGCCGGGCTTACCTAACCGTGTGCGGCCGGTAGTTCAATTGGCGGACGATCTCGAGCGCATCATCCGCCGGCGGAGCGGGATCGACGAGGCGGACGTCGCTCGCGTCGCCGCAGCCGTTCGCCGACTGTCTGACCAGCTCGCCGGCAAGGCAGCATGGGATCCGGACTGGAGCGACGACCCCGAGCTCCGCGCCGCGTACCTCGCGTACTTCGTCCCGATGAATCTCCCGCGCCTGCGCGTGCCGCTCGCGCCGTGGCTGGCGAGCCGTTCGCTCGCCGGGCGGACGCTCCGCTGTCTCGATCTCGGCGCGGGAGCGGGTGCGGCGCTTCTCGGTCTCTGCGACGTGCTCCGCGGATTGCCCCCCGGGGAACGTCCCGCCGCGCTCGAGATCGTCGCGGCCGACCGATCCGGCGAGAGCCTCCGCGACGCCCAGGCGATGCTCGAGGAATTCGCCGCGATCGAGCCGGGGCTACCGCCGATCACGTTCGACGCGCTCTGCCTCGATCTCGTCACGGATCAGGCCGTGCTCGTTCCGCTCGCGCGGGTGCGCGGCCGTTTCGATCTGGTGATCGCAGCGAACGTGCTCGGCGAGCTCGTGCGCAGCGCGGGCGGCGACCTCGGCACCGCGGAGCACCTCGTGCTCGAGGCGACACGCGAGCTCCTCGACCCCCGCGGGGCGGTCGCCCTGCTCGAGCCGGGACTTCGCGAGAGCGCCCGCACGCTCGAGCGCCTGCGCGACCGGTGGCTCGCGACCGGAGAGCTTCACGTCCACGCGCCGTGCGTTCACGAGGACCCCTGCCCCGCCCTCGCCACCCGCCGCGACTGGTGCATCGTGGATCTCGCGTGGTGCCCGCCGCCACTGGTCGAGGCCGTGGACCGCGTCGGGGGGCTCGACAGGCGTACGCTCAAGTTCGCTTACCTTCTGCTGTCGCCCGAGGCCGCAGCGGCGCCCGTGGAGGACAAGTGGCGCGTGGTGAGCGACGTTCTCGATCTCAAGGGAGAGCGCCGCGTCTATCTCTGCGGCAACGGGAGGTGGATCGTGCTCCGCGACCTGAAGCGCGAGCCCTCTCCGTCGGGCGAGGCGCTGGGACGCCTTCGCCGCGGAGACTGCGTCGAGATCGAGGGACTGGAGCCGGCCGGGACCCTCTTCCGCATCGCGCCCGGCGGGCGTCTTCGCGTCGTCGATCCGACCGACTGACCTTCAGCCGGCGATCAGCGGGATCAGCTCTTCGGCGGCGCCGACGAGGAATTCAGGGCCCGCCGCCCCGAGCCCTTCCGGGTCGATCCCCCAGAGAACGCCGCAACAGGGAATGCCGGCGGCGCGTGCGGTCTCGACGTCGACACTCGAGTCCCCCACCATCAGCGAGCGCTCCCGTGCCACGCCCGCCGCCTGGCGGGCGTGCTCGACACCGCGCGGATGGGGCTTCCGCTCGGGGAACGTATCGCCGCCGACCACCGCGACGAATCGGCCGTCGAGGCCGAGACCGGTGAGGATCTTCCGCGTCAACCGCTCCGGCTTGTTGGTCACCACGGAGAACACGACGCCGTTCGAGGCGAGCACGTCCATCGCCGCGACGACGCCGGGGTACGGTCGCGTCTGGTCCAGGCAGTGCTCCCCGTAATGCTCGAGGAAGAGCCGCATCCCCTCGTCATGGAGCTCCGGTCGCTCGGGGCCGAGCGCGCGCTCGACCAGCACCCGCGCGCCACGGCCGACGAGGCGGTAGACCTCCTCGGGCCGGAGCGGCGGCAGCCCGAAGCACGCGCGCACGTGGTTCGTGCTCGCGGCGAGGTCCTCGCGCGAGTCGACCAGCGTTCCGTCGAAATCGAAATGGACCAGCCCGAACCGTGGTGTCAGACGAGCTCCAGGACGATCTCGGCCGCGCGCGCCGCTCCATCGGCGGCGAGCGCAGTTTCCGAGACCGGCCGCGCGAGCAGCGCTTCGAGTCGCCGCCCGATCGTGCCGTTGCGGAGATCGTCCAGCGGGACGAACGACGCGGTTCCATGCTCCTCGAGCGCTCGCGCGAGGATCGGGAACTCGGGAAACGAGTCGCGGCCCGTGTAGAGCACCCGCACCCCGTTCACGAGAGTGGCGGCAACCATGCCATAGCCGGGCTTCGTCAGCACCGCGTCACAAGCCCGGAGCCAGAGCACGTAGTCCGCCGGCTCGAGCGTCCGCCCCTCGGTGGTGACGTAATCCACGCCCGGAACTCGGTCGAGGCGCTCGACCGAGAGGCTGCCGAAGCCGAGGCCGCCGAAGCCGACGAGCACGAGCCGCCGGTCGAGCGGCAGACCGAGACGTCGACGGGCTTCTCCGCGAGGCACCGGCGACCGACGCGCGATCATCGGCACGTCGACCACCCGCGGAAATCGCGGCATGTCGGCGTGGAACGGCAGCCGGATCAACGCACGCGCCAGAGCGTACGACCGCCCTGCGCGTTCGGCGTGCTTGGCGAATGCGGGGAGCTCTCGGGCGTACGCCGCGTACATCCAGTCCCAGGAGAAGTTGCCGAGGCCGATGCTCGGCACCCCCGCGGCGGCCGCGGCGTCGAACGCGATCGCGGGAATGTCCGCGAGGACCAGCTCGGCGTCGATCTCGCGGAGCCACCGTGCCTCCGCATTCACCCGCCGGTCCCACTCCTCTTCGAGGCGAGCCAAGCGGGCGAGAGTATCGTCGAAATCGACCGAGAGCCCGTCGGGCTGTGACAGGCCGAAGTCGATCTCCCCGCGGTGGAGGACGACACGCCCGGACGGCGAGAAAATCGCCGGCGGCGCGACCGTTTTCGCATGCACGACCGCTGCGGGCGACCGTTCGAGCAACGCTTCCACCACCTCGGCGACGCGAACCGCGTGGCCGAAGCCGTGGCCGCTCGGGTAGACGGCGATCCGCGGGCCCACCTAGCGCCGGCCCGAGGAGAGCGTTCGAGCGGTGCCGGGGAACGCGCCCCGGCGAAGCGGGAAGGGCGTCAGACGCCGAAGGATTCGCCGCAGCCGCAGGTCCGCGAGGCCTTGGGGTTCAGGAACTTGAAGCCCTCGCGGTGGAGGCTCGTGGCGTAATCGACCGTCGTACCCGCGAGGTACGGCAAGCTCGCGGCATCGATGTAGATCTTGATGCCGTCCTGCTCGCAGATCGAATCGTCGGCGCGGGCCTCGCTCTCGAAGCTCATTCCGTAAGAGAAGCCGGAGCACCCTCCACCGGTCACGGCGAACCGGACTCCCGTCTCGCCCGAGAGGTTTTCCTTGCGGATCACCTCTTTCATCTTCTCGACGGCGCTGCCGGTCAGCACTACCGGCGCCGCGCCGTCGTCGACGGCGGGTTCGTGGGTGGCGGCATGGTCGTGGATGGCGGGCTCGGGCATCGGGTTTCTCCGAACTGCAAGGTAAGCGGCCGGCAACGCGGAGTCAACGAGCGTCGCGGCTCACTTCTGCATGCGTTTGACGATGTCGTCGCGCCGGCCCTCGGCGATCAGCTGGTCGTTCTTGCGCGCCTCGCGAAACCCGACCCAGGTGAAGAACAGCACGAGCAGCATCATCCCGGCGATGGGAATGTTGTCGGGCTTGGTCAGGATGTCGACGAACTGTTCCCAACCCGTCATCCGGTGCATGGCTTCCATCGATGAACCTCCGCGAAAGGACGGCCTGCGATTAACAACGCGGCGCGCGCAACGCAACGGCCGCGCGCCGACGGCTCGGTTGAAACCGGGGTATGCGGATGATAGGGGAGCCGCGTTTCAAATCCGCAACTTGCGCGGCAGAACCATACCCTCAGGACGGATTCGAGGATTGATCCCATGATGAGCTGGCTGCCCGAGAACGTGTCCACGTACGGAGGCCAGATCGATGGTCTCTTCTACTTCATCTATTACCTGACCGGCGCCGCCTTCCTGCTCGTCCACGTCGCGTTGATCGCGTTCATCTTCCTCTATCGGGGCGGGGATTCACGGAGAGCGGTCTATTCTCACGGCAACACGACGCTCGAGATCATCTGGACCGTGATCCCGGCAATCATTTTCGTCGCCCTCGGGATCTACAGCAAACCGCGCTGGGACAACGTGAAACGCTTCCTACCGCCGAGCAACCATCAAGTCCGGGTGACGGCGAAGCAGTTCAACTGGGACGTGCAGTACCCCGGCCCCGACAACCAGTTCGACACCGGCGACGACGTCACCCTCGAGAACGATCTGAACGTGCCGGTGAACACCGTGATCCACGTCCACCTTCGGTCGAAGGACGTGATTCACAGCTTCTTCGTCCCACAGTTCCGTCTCAAGCAAGATGCGCTTCCCGGACGCGAGATCGTCGCGTGGTTCGAGGTGACGAAGCCCGGCAAGTACGAGATGCCCTGCGCGGAGCTCTGCGGCTTCGGGCACTCGGGGATGAAGGGTTGGGTCACCGTCCACACGCCCGCCGATTACGACACCTGGAGCCACGAGCGCTGGCCCCAGGCCAACGCGGCGGCCGCGCCCGGTTCCACAGCGCAGGGCCACGGCTGATCCACAGGACACGTCGCGGCCGACCGGCGGCCGGACACCGATGAAAGAGGGAACCGCAGCATGAGCACCCCGATCGTCGCCGATGCACACTCCGAGCACGCGCACGAGCACCACGTCGGCTTCATCCGCCACTACGTCTTCTCGACCGATCACAAGATGATCGGTCGCCAGTTCTTCTTCACCTCGCTGTTCATGATGGTGATCGGCGGGTTGATGGCGATGATGATGCGGCACGAGCTCGCCTGGCCGGAGGAGCCGATGCCGTTCATCTCGTGGATCGGCGAGCCCTTCGTCTTCGCGGACGCGGACAAGGGCCTCGGCTACGGCGCGTTCGGTCCCGAGTTCTACAACTCGCTCTTCACCATGCACGCGACGATCATGATCTTCTTCGTGGTCATGCCGATGATGGTCGGGGCGTTCGGCAACTTCCTGATCCCGCTGATGATCGGCGCCCGCGACATGGCGTTTCCGGTCCTCAACATGCTTTCGTACTGGGTCTTCTTCGTCGGCACGCTGGTGATGCTCGCCGGCTTCTTCGTTCCCGGTGGCCACGCGGCGGCGGGTTGGACCGCGTACACGCCGCTCTCGTCGGTGCCCGAGTACACCGGCGTCGGCTGGGGACAGAACCTCTGGTGCTTGAGCCTGATCATCGTCGGCGCATCCTCGATGATGGGGTCGATCAACTACATCACCACCGTCGTGAACATGCGCGCGCCGGGAATGAGCTGGTTCCGCATTCCACTGGTGATCTGGTCGCTGTGGATCACCGCGATCCTCCTACTCCTCGCGTTGCCGGTGCTGACCTCGGCGCTGGCGATGGTGTTCCTCGACCGCGTGGTCGGCACCAGCTTCTTCAAGTCGCTCTCCGGCGGCGAGCCGATCCTCTGGCAGCACCTCTTCTGGTTCTTCGGCCACCCCGAGGTGTACGTGCTCGTGCTGCCGGCGATGGGCGTCACGTCCGAGATCCTCTCGACGTTCTCCCGGAAGCCGATCTTCGGCTACCACGCGATGGCCTACTCGATGATCTCGATCGCGTTTCTCTCGTGGGTGGTGTGGGGCCACCACATGTTCCTCTCCGGCATGAACCCGGTCCTCGGCAATGCGTTCATGATCTCGACGATGGTGATCGCCGTCCCCTCCGCGATCAAGACGTTCAACTGGCTGGGTACGATCTGGGGCGGAAACCTGCGGTTCAGCGCGCCGATGATCAACGCGCTGGCGTTCGTGTCGACGTTCACGATCGGCGGCCTCTCCGGAATCTTCATGGCCTCGACCCCCGTCGACATCTACATCCACGACACCTACTACATCGTCGCGCACTTCCATTACGTGGTCGCTGGCATCATCTTCGCGATGTTCGCCGCGATCTACTACTGGTTCCCGAAGATGTACGGCCGCAGGATGAACGAGTCGGTCGCGATCGCGCACTCGCTGCTCACGTTCGTGTTCTTCAACATGACGTTCTTCCCGATGCACATCCTCGGCGTCGGCGGTCACATGCGGCGCATCTACAATCCGATGCAGTACGACTTCCTGCACGACCTCCAGGGCATCAACGTCTTCATCACGTACTCGGCGTTCGCGCTCGGTCTCACGCAGCTCCTGTTCGTCGGCAATCTTTTCGCGAGCCTCTTCGCGGGCAAGCGAGCGACGAACAATCCGTGGGAAGCAAACACCCTCGAGTGGAGTCTCCCCTCCCCTCCCGGACACGGGAACTGGCCCGGTCCGCTGCCGGTCGTCCACCGCGGCCCGTACGAGTACAGCTCGCCCGAAGTGGCGGAGGATTACCTGCCGCAGGACCGCGATCTCGGGCCGGGAGTGCATGCAGCACACGCGTGAGCGCTCGGAAGAGGCGTCGCCGGTCTCTGCGGAAAGGACTCCCGGCGTCTTTTTGAACGCCTTCGCCCGCCTGACGTCGGCAGCCACGCTCCTCCTGATCTTCGCCGGCGGTCTGGTCACGAGCACGGGCTCCGCGCTCGCGGTGCCGGACTGGCCGCTCTCCTACGGCCAGCTGTTCCCGCCGATGGTCGGCGGCGTCTTCTACGAGCACGGCCATCGGATGATCGCGGGCACCGTCGCCGTCCTGACCGTGATCCTCGCGACGTGGGTCTGCCTCGCTGACGCGCGGGCTTGGGTCCGCCGGCTCGCCCTGGTCGCCGTCGCAGCCATTCTCCTCCAGGCGGTTCTCGGAGGGCTCACCGTCCTCTTCCTGCTGCCGACTCCCATATCGGTCGCCCACGCGTGCCTCGGGCAGACGTTCTTCTGCGTGACGGTGCTCCTGGCGATGGTCACCGGCCGGACCTGGAAGGGGATCGATCGCTCACGCCGCCCGGAACGTACGACCGTGCCGTCGCTGCGCTCCCTCTCCGCCGCGCTGGCGGTGATGGTGTACGCGCAGCTGATCATCGGGGCGGTCATGCGCCACACCGGCGCCGGACTGGCGATTCCCGACTTCCCGCTGGCATTCGGACGGATCGTCCCCGACCTGTCGTCCGCCTCGGTCGCGGTGCACTATCTCCACCGGATGGGAGC
>JAXDLK010000154.1:0-5530 GCA_034666665.1 Candidatus Binatota bacterium | reverse complement strand
GGTCGCCACGTCGCAGAGGCGGGAGGCGAGGTTCACGGCGGCGCCGACGGCGACGTATTCGAGGCGACCGGCGCCGCCGATCACTCCCACGGTGACGGTGCCGCTGGCGATGCCGATCCCGACGCCGAGATCGGGCAACACGCCGCTCCACTGGGCGAGAAGCGGCGCCAGGCGATCGCGGACCGCGGCCGCGAGATCGAGCGCCCGCCGCGCATGATCGGGGCGCGCGATCGGCGCGCCGATCAGGATCAAGACCCCGTCGCCCGCCTGGTCCTTGATCGTGCCGCCGCGCTCGAGGACGATCTCGCCGACGCACGCGTAGTAGCGGTCGAGAAGGCGGATGATCTCGGCCGAGGGCAGCGCCGCCGACAGCGCCGTGAAGCCGCGGAGATCACAGGCGACCACCGACACCTCGGTCGTCGCCTCGCCGATCGCTCCCTCGAGACCGCGCCGCCGCACCAGCTCCGCGACCTCCGGCGAGAGGAAGCGCGCGAGGAACTGCGCGCGCTCCCCCTGGAGCGTCTGGTAGCGCAGCATGCCGACGAGGAAGACGAGAAGGCCGATCGTGGAAGTGATCGTCGCCACGTCCGCCGGAAGCACCAGACCGGCGGAGATGAGGGGCGCGGCGGCACAGGCGGCGATGAGGCGCACCTTCTCGGCATGATCGGGCCGCCGGTTCAGCACCAGCGCGGTCGCGACGACGCCGAACGCCACCGAGGTGGCGAAGGGGACGAAGAAGAGCAGGAACGACGGTTCGACGAACGCCGCCGGCGAAGCGAGCCGCGACGCGAACGCCTGCGCACGGAGCTCGGGGAACGCGACCGACAGCGCGCCGTAGACGATCACCAGAGCCTGCGCCTCGCGAAGGAGCCCGTCGCCCCAGGCGGTGCGGAGGCCGCGCGAAGGAATCGTCCGCCGCACGCGCAGCACCCACTGCGAGAACATCAGGCCCGCTCCCGCGTCGGCGAGGCCCGCCAGCGCCGATCGCAGAGGGGGCATCGGCCGGCCCGGCACCACCCAGGAGTTGAGCTCGATCGTGATGCCCAGAAGCACGAGTCCGGTGCCGATCAAGCAGCTCGACGGCGAGCGCCGGTCCGCGACCGCGAAGGCGATCCCCATGCCCGCCGCGAACATGGCCAGGACGGAGTGGGCGTGGAGCTCCATCATACCCGTCTCAGCATCGGACGGATCGCGAGGCTGATGCAAGCCTCGGCTTTTCTCCGGGACCGCACCCGGCGTATACCGGTCGGACGGGAGGAAGGTTCCATGCGCGCTGCGGTGATGCGTGACAAGAGGCTCGTCGTCGACGACGTGCCGGTTCCCGATCCCGGCCCCGGCGAGGTGCTGGTGAAGACGCTCGCCTGCGGGATCTGCGGCTCGGACCTGCACGCGCTGAAGCACGCAGAGAAGCTGGTCGAGGGCGCGAAGCGCTCCGGCGGTCCCTTCATCATGGATCTCGCGCGCGACATCGTCATGGGGCACGAGTTCTGTGCGGAGATCGTCGATCACGGACCGGACACGCAGAAGACGCTGAAGGCGGGAACGCGCGTGTGCTCGCTGCCGGTGCTGATCCGACCGAGCGGCGTCGAGACCGTCGGCTACTCGAACGACAACCCCGGCGGTTACGGCGAGTACATGCGCTTGACCGAGGCGCTGCTGCTGCCCGTTCCGGCGGATCTCTCGACGGAGCACGCGGCGCTGACCGAGCCGATGGCCGTCGGCGTCCACGCGGTCGAGAAGGCGAATCTTCAACCCGACGACGTTCCGCTGGTCATCGGCTGCGGGCCCGTCGGACTCGCGGTGATCGCGGCGCTCCGGCGGAAGGGAGCCCGCCCCGTCGTCGCCGCCGACTTCTCGTCGCGACGCCGACAGCTCGCCGAAGCGATGGGCGCCGACATCGTCGTCGATCCGGCAGAGAAGTCTCCGTACGAGAGCTGGAAGGAAGTGGCGCAGTGGGACGATCCCTCGAAGGCGCCGCCGCTGCCGCCGTGGATCCCCGGTCCGGCGCTCCGGCCGGCGGTGATCTTCGAGTGCGTCGGCGTTCCGGGAGTGATCGATCACATCATGGCGAGCTCGCCGCCGAACGCGCGCGTGATCGTCGTCGGCGTCTGCATGGAGCCGGACATGATCGAACCGATGTTCGGCATCAACAAGGAGCTGAACCTCCAGTTCGTGCTCGGTTACACGGTCGAGGAGTTCGCCGACACGCTGCGCTCGATCGCCGCAGGTGAGATCCCCGTCGAGCCGCTGATCACCGGCACGGTCGGCGTCGACGGCGTGCCGGGAGCGTTCGAGGAGCTCGCCTCGCCCGAGCGCCACGCGAAGATCCTCGTCGAGCCCTGGCGGCGCTGAGGTCGGCCGCCAGTCGCCCCAGGATCGCGCGCTCCTTCCGTTGCATGCGGCGCGCTTCGGCGGGCGACACCTCGTGATCGTAGCCGACGAGGTGGAGAACGCCGTGGACCAGCAGGCGATCCACCTCCTCGGCGAGCGTCCAGCCATTCTCCAGCGCCTGCCGGCGAGCCGTCTCGAGCGAGATCACCACGTCGCCGAGCGCCGTCACCGCCGGCGCCGGACCCTCGATCAGCGAGAAGGAGAGCACGTCCGTCGGCCGGTCGCGGCCGCGCCACTCGCGGTTGAGGGCGCGGATCTCGGCGTCGGTCGTGAGGACGACGCTCAGCTCGGCGCGCCCGCGGCCGATCGCGTCAAGAACGGTCCGGGCGCTCCGGGCGAGCATTGCTCGCCGGAGTCCCCTCGCGACCGCCGTCCCCGAGATCTGGACGCCCACTGGCTTCTCCCGCCCGTTCCGCGTTCCCGGCGCGCTCGTACGCCACGATGATGTCCTGCACCAGACGATGCCGGACCACGTCGCGCTCGTCGAAATCGACGAAGGCGATCCCCGGGATGCCGCGCAGGATGCTGACCGCGTGCTTGAGGCCGGACCTGGTCCCCATCGGCAGGTCGATCTGCGTGACGTCGCCCGTGACCACCGCCTTCGATCCGTAGCCGAGCCGCGTGAGGAACATCTTCATCTGCTCGGGCGTGGTGTTCTGGGCCTCGTCGAGGATGACGAAGGAATCGTTAAGGGTTCTACCGCGCATGAACCCGAGGGGCGCGACCTCGATCGTGCCGCGCTCGATCATCTTCCGCACGCGGTCGAAGTCGACCATGTCATGCAGCGCGTCGTAGAGGGGCCGGAGATACGGGTTCACCTTCTCGGCGAGATCGCCGGGTAGGAAGCCGAGCTTCTCGCCGGCCTCGACCGCCGGCCGCGTCAGGATGATGCGCAGGTAATTGTTGCGGGTGAGCTCCGCGACCGCCATCGCCATGCCCAAATAGGTTTTTCCGGTACCAGCTGGACCGATTCCGAACACGATGTCGTGATTGCGGATCGCGTCGATGTAGACCTTCTGGTTCAGGCTCTTCGGCGTGATCACGCGCTTGTGCGACGAGATGTAGATCGTGTCGAGGAAGATGTCGCGGAGGTTCGCGTTGCGGTCGCTCGAGAGGATGCGCACCGCGTAGTCGACGTCGCTCGGGTAGACGGGATAGCCCTTCTCGAGCAGCGCGTAGAGCTGCTTCACGACCCGGGCGGCGAGCTCGCGCTGAACGTCGTCCCCCTGGATGCGCACGTTCCCCCCCGACGCGGTGATGCGCACGCCGAGCAGGCGCTCGAGTGTTCTCCAGTGCTCGTTCTGCTGTCCCGCGAGCTGGTGGAGGAGGCGGTGATCGTCGAACCCGAGCTCGAGCGCCGGGGCTTCGCTCAACCGACCACCTCGTAGACCTTGGCGAGCGCTTCCCCGAGACGGTCGGCTTCGGGACCGCCGGCCTGTGCCATCTCCGGACGTCCGCCGCCGCGCCCGCCGATGATCGGCGCGATCTTCTTGATGATCTCGCCCGCGGGATGTCGAGACGCGATGTCCTTGGTGACCGCGGCGAGCAGCGTCGCCTTACCGTCGCGCGCCACGCCGAGGACGACGATCCCGGTACCCATGCGATCGCGGAACCGGTCGGCGAGCTCGCGGAGGACCTTGTCGTCCGCGTCCTCGATGCGCGCGGCGAGCACCTTCACGCCGTTCACCTGGCGCACCTGCGACAGCAGGTCCTGGCTCTGCCCCCCCGCGAGCTTCGCCTGGAGCTCGGCGATTCGCCGCTCGTACTCCTTCTGCTGCGCGATCAGCTTCTCGAGCCGCTCGATGGCGGCTTCCTCTGGACCTTTGAGGATCTCGCCGAGCTGGCGCAGGACCTGCTCGCGCCGGTGCACGAGCTCGATCGCACCCGCCGCGGTCAGCGCCTCGACTCGCCGGACGCCGGCGGCGATTCCTCCTTCGCTGCGGAGCTTGAAGAAGCCGATGTCGCCGGTCCGCCGGACGTGAGTTCCGCCGCAGAGCTCGGTCGAGAAGTCGCCCATCTGCAGCACGCGGACGCGCTCTCCGTACTTGTCGCCGAAGAACGCGAGCGCACCGCGGCGGATCGCTTCGGCGTACGCGAGCTCCTCGATCCGCACCTCGTCGTTGTCGCGGATGTGCGCGTTCACGTCGTCCTCGATCCGCTGCAGCAGCTCGGGCGTGATCGGGCCCTGGTAGGTGAAGTCGAAGCGGAAGCGGTCGGGTCCGACCGCAGAGCCGGCCTGCCGCACCTGGAGCCCGAGGAGGTCGCGCAGCACCGCGTGCAGGATGTGCGTCGCCGAGTGATTGCGGCGGACGGCCTCGCGCCGCTCGCGATCGATCGCCAGGCGCACGCGGTCGCCGCGGCGGAGCGTTCCGCGCACGAGCTTGCCGACGTGAAGGACGACGTCGCCGTCTCCCTCGGCACCGCGCAGCGACTCCTTCCGCGCGTCCTCGACCTCGAAGAGATCGCCGCGCTCCGTGCCGAGCGTTCCCCGGTCACCGATCTGTCCGCCCGACTCCGCGTAGAAGGGCGTCTCGCGCACGACCACGGAGGCCTCTCCGCCTTCGCGGATCTCCTCGACCTCGCGTCCGGCCGAGAAGATCGCGCCGACCTCGGATTCGAGCTCGTGGACGAAGTCTCCCGCGAAGCGGCTGTCGAGCCGGCGTGGCGACCGAAGCTCGAGCGCACGATCGCTCCTCGCGCCCGACGCCTTCTGTGCGTCACGCGCGCGCGTCCGCTGCTCGGCCATCGCCGCTTCGAAGCCCTCGCGGTCGACCTCGATCCGATCCGCCTTGAGGAGGTCTTCGGTGAGATCGAGCGGAAACCCGTGGGTGTCGGACAGCTTGAAGGCGACCTCGCCGGGAAGCACCGAGCCGCCGCTGGCGCGAAGCTTGGCGACCTCTTCCTCGAGGATCCCCGCGCCCCGGCCGAGCGTCTGCGCGAATCGCTCCTCCTCGCGCTCGACCGTCACCGCGATCTCGCGCCGGTGCTCGGCGAGCTCGGGGTAGGCGTCGCTCATCGAATCGATCACCGCCTCGGCGACACGCGCGAGGAACGGCTCGTCGAAGCCGAGGTTCTTTCCGTGGCGCGCCGCGCGGCGGAGGATCCGCCGGAGCACGTAGCCTCGGCCCTCGTTCGAAGG
>JAXDLK010000153.1:0-11639 GCA_034666665.1 Candidatus Binatota bacterium | reverse complement strand
CCGGAGTCCAGCGCCTGGAGCGCGTTGAACCCGGCGTACGTGAGCTTGCAGTGGGCCTCGGTTCCGCCGGCGAGCACGACGTCGGCCCGTCCCTCCTGGATGGCGTCGGCGGCGAGGCCTACGGCGTTCGCGCTCGACGAGCAGGCGGTGCTCACCGTGGTGTGCTCTCCGCGACAGTCGAAGACGGCGGCGAGGAGATCTGCGGTCGACGACACGGGAAAGGAGAGCAGCCGGCGTATGGGCCAGCGTTCGAGCTCGCCGACATCGACGTCTCGGAGCATATCCTCCGCCTCCCGCATGCCACCCGTGGTACCGCCGATGGCGATCCCGGTGCGGGCCGCGCGCGGACGATCGAGCTCGAGGCCCGCGTCCCGCCAGGCCTCCCGCGCCGCCGCGAGAGCCATGCGGTCGGAGCGCGACAGCCGCCGCGCGAGCGGCCGCGCGAGATCGAGCGGCAGAGGCACTTCCGGCGCCACCGCCGCGCATCGGGTGCGGAACCCCTCGACTGGGAAGAGCGTCATCTCGCCGATCGCGCAGCGCCCTTCGCGGAGCGCCTGCACGTACGCCGCCACGCCGGCGCCACAGGCGTTGACGCTCCCGACACCGGTCACGACCACCCGATGCATCAAGAGGAGGCGGGAAGACGGCCGGAGCTACGCCGCCCGCGCGAGCTCGGCGGCGACGTACTCCGCGAGGGCGTTGATGGAGGCGAAGGCACGCTTGCCGACGTCCTCGTCCGGAATCTGGATGTTGAACTTCTCCTCGACCAGGACGACGAGCTCGAGCGCGTCGACGGAATCGAGGCCGAGCCCTTCGACGAAGATCGGCGCATCGTCCTCGATCTCTTCCGCGCGCATCTCCTCGAGCCGGAGGCCCTCGATCAGCAGACGCTTGAGGCTCTGCTTGAGCTCGTCCCGCTCCATCCGGCTGGTTATTCCACCTCCGCCGGTCCTCGATCAACCGGACCGACCTCGCCTCGGCGAAGCTCGCGATAGAGCGTCTCGTAACGCTCCGCCATGCGCTCCATCGTGAAGCGCGCGAGCACTCGCTCTCGACCGAGCGTCCCCATCCGCCCGCGCAGCTCGGCGCTCGCCGACAACTCGGCGAGCGCCGCCGCGAGCGAGGCCGCGTCCTCCGGCGGCACCAGGATTCCGGTTTCCTCGTGCACGACGGCTTCGGGGATGCCGCCGACCCGCGAGGCGACCACCGGGAGGGCCATCGCCATGGCCTCGAGGATCGCCACCCCGAGACCTTCGTGGCGGGACGGCAGCACGAACACGTCGGCGGCGGCGAGCACGTCCGCGACCTGCGAGCGCCGCCCGAGAAAGCGCACGTGGTCGCCGAGGTCCAGCGACCGCGCCAGAGACTCGAGCGCACCCCGCTCCTCGCCGTCGCCGCAGACCAGGCAGAGAACGGAGACGTCCCGCTCGCGGAGCTCGGCCAGGGCGTGCAGAAGAACGTCGTGCGCCTTCCGCCGCACCAGCGCCGCTACGACGGCGATCACCACCTGGCCGTCGGCGCCGAATCGTTCCCGCGCCGCGCGCCGGCCGCTCGGGCCGGGAAGCTCCCCGGGGGGCTCGACGCCGCTCTCGATCACGCGGATCCGTCCCGCGATCACCCCGCCGGCGACGAGCTGGTCGCGGACTCCGTGCGAGATCGCTGCCACACCGTCGACCGCCAGATTGTAGAGCAGGTGCGAGCGCAGGCCGTGCCGGAGCGGATAGTCCATCCGTCTCGTGACCACCGACCGCTCGACCGCGCCGGCGAGCCAGGGCGCCATCGCGTGCGCGCGCGAGGTGTGGAAGTGGACCATCTCGGGACGCTCGCGGGCAACCGCGGCGCGCAGCCGGAGCGCGGCGACGACATCGACGCCGTTGCGGATCCCGATCGGCACCAGCCGCGCGTCCGCCGCCGGCAGGCGGCGGACGATCTCGGCGCCGGGCGCGGCGGCGAGCAGGTTCTCGTGGCCGCGGCGCGCGAGGTGACGAACGAGCCCGAGCACCTGCCGCTCGCCGCCGCCGAACTCGGTCTCCGGATCGACGTGCAGAATCTTCATGTGCGCCGCCGCCGAGGAAGCACAATCGCGCCAGCGGGAAAAGCCTGTCGCGTTGGCTTCCGGGGCCGGGTTCGGTAGGGATCACGGCGATGCCGGAGCTCGTCATCACCGGGGCGCGCGGGCAGCTCGGCGCGGATCTCCTCCGCGCCTTCGCCGGGCATGATGCGGTCGCTCTGGACCGTGACGCGCTCGACGTCCGGGACGGCGCCGCCGCCGAGCGCCGCATCGCGGAGCTCCGGCCGGCCGTCGTGCTCAACACGGCGGCGTACAACCACGTCGACCGGGCCGAAGAGGAGCCGGAAGAGGCGTATCGCGTGAATGCGCTCGGCCCCCGCGCGCTGGCACGCGCGACCGCCGCCGCCGGCGCCCTCCTCGTCCACTTCTCGACGAACTACGTGTTCGAGGGCGGCGGACGGCGGCCGTATCGCGAAGACGATCCCCCGTGGCCAGGGAGCGCGTACGCGGTGTCGAAGCTCGCCGGCGAGTGCTTCGTCCGCGCTCACTCACCGCTCCATCTGGTGATCCGCACCGCCGGCCTCTACGGCCTCCACGGACGGGGTGGGAAGGGTGGCAACTTCGTCGAGACGATCCTGCGGATTGCGCACGAGCGGAGCGAGCTCGAGGTCGTCGAAGACCAGCGGCTGACCCCCACGTACACGGCGGATCTCGCCGCGAAGGTCGTCGAGATGATCGACCGCTGGCTCGACACGCGGTCTCCGGACCTGCTCGGCGTGCATCACGTCACCAATGCGGGCGAGGCGACGTGGTGCGGGTTCGCGCGCGAGATCCTGCGCCAGAGCGGCAGCGAGGCCACGGTGCGCGGCATCTCGACGGAGGAGCGTCCCAGCGCCGCCCGGCGCCCGGCATACGCGGTGCTCGCGGGCGAGCGCCTGCGGCGCGCGGGCCTCGCGCCGCTCCGTCCCTGGGAGGACGCGCTGGCCGACTATCTCTTCAGTCGACGAAGCGGTACCTGACGATCGCCCAGAGCGCCGAGAAGCCGTCGCGAAAGCCGATCTTCTTGCCTTCCTCGTAGGTGCGGCCGCTGTACGAGATCGGCACCTCGTAGATGCGGCAGCGCGCCTTCGCGACCTTGGCGGTGATCTCGGGCTCGAAGTTGAAGCGATCGGAGCGGATGTGGATGCGCTTGACGACGTCGGCGCGAAAGACCTTGTAGCCGGTTTCCATGTCGCTCAGGTTCAGGTTCGTGAAGATGTTGGACAGCGTCGTCAACGCACGGTTCGCCACGTAATGCCAGAAGAAGAGCACGCGGTGGGGTCCCCCGAGGAATCGCGACCCGAACACCACGTCCGCCCGTCCGTCCTCGATCGGCTCGAGCAGCTTGGGGTAATCGCGAGGGTCGTACTCGAGGTCGGCGTCCTGCACGATGACCACGTCGCCGGTCGCCGCGGCGAAACCGGTGCGCAGAGCGGCGCCCTTGCCGCAGTTCACGGGGTGCTCGATCAGGCGAATGCCGTCGATCGTGCGCAGGACCTCGCGTGTGCCGTCGCTCGACCCGTCGTCGACGACGACGATCTCCGACGGCCGTTCGGCGAGCGCCCCGCGAACGCGGCCGATCACCGCCTCGATCGTGCGGCGCTCGTTGAAGACCGGGATCACCACCGTGACCTTCATCGCGGCCCGCCATAGCGGTCACCCGGGGGGGAGTAAAGAAACCGCACCGCAAGCCGCGAGCGCTCACGACGGACGCGGACGCGCGAGCTTGCCGCGCGCGCTCCGCGACAAACGGTCTGCGAGCTCGATCCGCGCCGGCACCTGATGCGCCTCGAGCACGCTCCGGGCATGGCGAACGAGAGCGCCGACCAGCGCACCACGATCCACGTTCGCGGCGGGCACCACGCGCGCCACCGGAACCGCCACGCCGCGAGCGTCGCACTCGCAGGTGACCAGACAGTCCTCCGCGCCGTCGACCTCGAGCAGCCGGCGCTCGATCTCGAGCGGGTGCACGAAGCGACCGCGCGATTTGAACCGATCGTCGAGGCGGCCGACGAAGGCGAAGGAGCCGTCGTCGGCGACGGCGACCTCGTCCCCGGTCTCGCACCACGCCGTGAGCACCGGCTCCGGCTCCCCGCCGCGCGACGTGGCGATTGCGCGGCTCTCGCCGCGGACGTGCAGCGGCCCGCGAGCTCCGGGAACCGGCGGGCCGCCGCCGACGCGGACCTCGTAGCCCGGCACCACGCGACCCACGGACCCGGCTCTCGCGGCCCCCGGCACGCTCGACAGGAACGAGTTGAACATCTCGGTACAGCCGAGATTGTCGAGCAGCTCCTTGCCGAAGCGGCTTCGCCACTCGTCGAAAACGCGCGGGGGGAGCGGCTCCCCGGCCGAGAGCACCAGCCGCAGGTTTCGCAGGCACGCGGTCCACCGAGGCCGGCGCGCGAGCGCGGCGATCGCGGCGAGAGACCATGGCCCCCCGGCGAGCACCGTCGCGCCGTGCGCCGCCGCCTCCCCGAGCACCGTCGGCAGCAGGAGATCGGCGGGGAGCACGGTCGCGCCGCCGGCGAACAGCGGAAAGAAGAAGCTCGTGCCGAGCACGTACACGAAGGGCAAGCCTCCGGTGGCGATCGTCACGTCCTCCGGACCCAGACGGAGCACGCGCTCGCCAAAGGCCGCGAACGCCGCCCGAGGGCCGCGATGTCCATGCACGACCGCGCGCGGCTCCCCGGTGGTACCCGAGGTGAAGGTCCAGAAGGCCGGCTCGTCGTCCGCCACCCCCGGCGGCTCGAACGACCGCGCGCGGTTGCCGAGCCAATGCTCGCTGTCGGCTGCGTCCACGACCGGGATCGCCGACCCGGCGAGCAGCGCCGGCTCGGCGATCGCCCCGGCGGCTCGCCAGCGGCGGGCGATGCCCGCCACCCTCTCCGGCGACGTCGGGTCGGCGAGCAGCGGCAGCGCGCGGGAGCGAAGACATGCCGCGAGCGCCAGCCCGACGTGGAGCTGGTTTCGGGCGGCGATGACGACTCGTGCGCCGGGGGCGAAGCGATCGTCGAGAGCCGACGCCCCGGCGTCGGCGGCGACTGCGAGCTCCGCGTAGGAGAGCGAGCGCGGGCCCGCACGTACCGCGGCCTCGCTCCCCCGGCCTTCCTCGAGGTGACGGCCGACGGCCTGCCACAGGAGATGACGCCGCGAGTCTCGCGTCATTCGGAGATCGGCGGATCGCCGGAGACCCAGCCGGCCCCCGAAAGCGACAGCCGCTGCTCGACGGACACGCTGCGCTCCGCTCCACGGAAGGCGCGGGCTGCGACGACGCGGGCGGCGCGCCAGCGGGCGGTGGCGAGCCGGGCGACCGCATGCTTCATCCTGCGTCTCGCCAGCGGCGCGAGCACGCGAGCGAACGTCGACACCGCATGGGCCGCGCGCTCCGGCGACGCCTCGACCGCCGCGTGGGCGCGGGCCGCAGCGCCGATTTCGGCCCCAGCCGAAGGATCGAGCACGAGCTCACGCAACGCTTCGACGAGCGCGGGCACCTCCGCCCGGCCGAGCGGGATCTTCCGACAGGCGCGGTCCGGCAGCTCGAGGAACTGCCGGAGCGCGCTCACCAGCACCGGCTTGCCGAGGGCCATCGCCTGCAGCAGCGGCAGCGAGGACTCGCCCGCCGTCGGGAAGCGCAGGCTCAGAACCGCGTCACTGGCCGCGAGGGCGCTCCAGTAGTCTTCTTCGCTGGCCCATCCGGTGAGGGTCACGCGATCCTCGAGGCCGAGCGTTTGCGCGCGCTCCGCCAGGCGGACGACGGGATTCACCTCACCGACGACGAGCAGGTGGACGCGGTCCAGCTCTCCCCGAAGCGCGGAGAGCGCCTCGAGCATGCGGTCGACCCGCTTCAGCGGCGTCGCGAAACCGAGCGCGCCGATCACGAACGCGTCCGCCGGGATGCCGTGACGCCTGCGGAAGGCGACGCCACGGCTCGGCTCCACCGCGGGGACCGCGCACGGCAACCCGATCCGCAGGATCGGCAGATCGATCCGGTCGGCGCGAACGGCGCGGCGCGCCCATTCGCTGTGCACGACCACCCCGACCGAATGCTCGAGCACCTCGCCACGCATCGGCAAATCCAGGTAGCCGAGGGAGCCGCCGAAGTCCGCGGACACGGCGCGCGCGAGCGCCCTCCCCTTCGCGCCGTGCATGCGCCGGAGCTTCCGCGCGTACTCCCGCGGGCGGCCGCACGCGAAATAGTATTCGAGGTAGAAGTGATGTAGGACCGCGTCGTGGAGCTCGACCACGCCGGGGAAGTGGATCAGCTGCTCGTAGACGCCCGCGTGCACCGAGCTGTTCCCCATCTGGTAGAGGAGCAGGTCGAGCTCCGCAGCTCGCGCGGGCACGTCGAGGAGATGTCGCCGGGGAAAGCGATCGAGGCTCGGCCCCTCGACCCGTTCTTGATCGAGGAACAGCTCGACGTCCATCCGTTCGCCGAGCGGCGGCAGCAGGTGAGCAGCCGCCGTCGCCACGCCGCTCCGGACCGGCGGCAGAGGGCTGACGAAGCCGCAGCGAAGCCGCTGTGCGAACGACGCCTGCAACACTGACCTCGTAACCGATCGCCCGGCGCGCGGCAAATCGCGAGATCGCAGTATCCTCAGTCTCTGCACGGCCCTCCAGAAGAAGGACAGCGGTGCAGAGCACGGGATCAGACGACTCGCCTCGAGTACCCGCGTGGTGCCTAGGTCGCACCATTCCGCGCCGCGCGCGGTGGCTGGATTTTCCGCTTGCCCCACACTCCGGGCCAAGCGGAAAATCCAGCGCTGCAGCGAATCGTCGCGTTTCAGACGAGACTGAGGCGTTACAGATCGCATGACCGAGACCGCGATCGTGATCGTGACGTGGAACGGCCTCGCCCACACGCGAGTGTGCCTCGAGTCGCTGTGGTGGTCGCGCGTCAGCCCGTCTCAGGTGATCGTCGTCGACAACGGCTCGACCGACGGCACCGTCGAGTACCTCGAGCAGAGCGGCGTCGGCGTGCTGACGAACGGGGAGAACGTCGGCTTCGCGCGGGCGGTGAACCGCGGCATCCGCGCCGCGCCTGCCGGATGCGACGTCGTCCTCCTGAACAACGATGTGCGCATCACGGAGCACGACTGGCTGGCGCGCCTCTGCGCCGTCGCCACCGCCCGCCCACGGGTGGGCGCGGTCGCGCCGCGGCTCGTCTACCCCGATGGTCGGCTGCAGGACGCGGGCGTGCGGATCGCGTGGAGCCCGCTCTGCGTTCGGCACTACGGCGCGGGCGAGCCCGACGTCGGACAGTTCACCACGGTGCGGCCGGTGCCCGCCGTCAGCTTCGCGTGCGTCTACCTGCGGCGCGACGCACTCGCCGCCGTCGGCCTCCTGGACGAGGATTTCTTCTGCTACTTCGAGGACCTCGATCTCTGCCTCCGCCTGCGCCGCGCCGGCTATGCCGTGCTCTGCGCCGGCGAGACGACGCTCGTCCACGAGGAGAACGTCACGGCCGCGGAGAACCGCATCGACCACGGAGCGATCTTCCGTGGCTCGCAAGGCGTCTTCGAGACCAAGTGGCCGGCACCCCCCGTCGCGCCCGAGGGCGAGCTGCTGGTGCTCGGCTATCCGGATCCGGAGCCCGAGGCGGTGTCGGTGATCGAAACCGTGCTGCTCGGTCTCGAGGATCGCGGCTGGCGCGTGAGCTACCGGAACCGGACCGCCTGGGGATCGCCGCTCGACGCCATCGACCCCGCCGACGACTGGAGCTCCTTCGTCCGCGCCGCGCAGTACCGCGTGCCCGCCGAGCCGCCGAAGGTCCTGCTCGTCGGCTCACCGCTCGCGGTGGCGCTCGAGGGCAGCGCGGCCACCGCCGGCCTGGTAGCGTTTCCTGGCGAGCTGCCGCCGGTGCCGTCGCGTGCGCTCGAAGCCGCGTGGCTGGGCGTTCCCTGGCCGTACCAGGCGCACGCGATGGCACGCAGCATCCCGCCGGAAGTGGTGCCCCCGCCGCTCGACCCGCACTACTTCTTCGCCATGGACCCGCGGCGGCAAAACCGGCCGCTGACGTTCCTGACGATCGCCCCCTGGGCGGCCCGCGCCCATCCCGACGTGCTCGTGCGCGCGTTCGTCAAGGCGTTCGGCGCCAGCCGAGACGTACGCCTGGTCTACGCCGCAGCGGGACCCGAGCCTCCGGAGGAGCCGCCGGCGGAGAACGTCGACACGCGGTGGCTGCCCTGGCCGACGGCGGCCGAGCGCGCACGGCTCTACCGCGAGGCCGACGTCTTCCTGCTGCTCGGCGGCGCCGAGACCTGGGGGCTTCACTTCCTCGAGGCGGTGGAGACAGGCCTCCCGGTCGTGGCGACCACGTCGGGAGCGCTGCTGCCCTACCTCGAAGAGGAGAGCTTCTACCCGTTGCCGCGCGTGCAGGGCGCCGTCCATTCGCAGCCGGACGCCGATGCGCTCGCCGTGATGCTGCGGTCGATCGCGCGATCACCGGCGGACGCGAGCTATCGCGCGCATCGCGGCCGGGAGCGCATGCGCTCGCTCGGCTTCACCGCCTCGTCGGTCGAGCGAGTGTCGGCGGCGGTCGCCGAGCACGCGCGCCCGGACCCGCGCTTTCCCGCCGGCCACGATCCGGCGCCCGGGCCGCTCGCAGACCGCTCCCGCATGGGACGCCCGTACCGCGTCGCGGGTCCGGCGGCGCAAGCGGCAGCGCGGCTGGCAACCCTCGCCGCGGCGCACCTCCATCTGCGCGCCGACCTAGACAACAGCGCGGCGAGGCTGCGGGCGCTCGAGCAGGAGGTCGCGCGGCTCCACCGCGAGGGCGCGGGCCACGAAGGAATCCGGCCGCCGCGGCCGCGCTGGCTCGAACGTTTCGGCCGCCGTGCGCTGGGACCGCTACGACGCGATTGAGCGCCCCAGCAGCTCTCGGAAGCTCACCTCAGAAGCCGGATCGGCGGCGTGCCTCGAGCCTCCTGAGCTCGCGCAGCTCCGCGATCTTGAGCCCGAACCATACCGCGCCGACGGCGATCGCCACGCGCTTCACCTCCTTGGTGTCGAGCTGCTGCAGCCAATGCTCGGGGACGAGGCTGGCCTCGACGTGCACCTGCGCAGGCGGCGGTGCCGGAGGACCGAGCAGGCGTTTGCGAACCCGTCCGAGGACGAACCAGAAGGCGGCCCCGCCGAGACCGCCGCCCATCGCCAGACGGCCCATGCGTCCCATCCAGGCCGGTACGCGCTCCGCGAGCTCGTCGATCTCGGCAGACAGCCGGTCTCGCGTGCGCTCGATCTCGGTCACCGTTTCAGCTGCGCTTTCGCCCATTCGACGTTCTCCTTCACCGTCTGCTTCGTGCGCTCGGGCAGCGTGATCTCGTGCACGCGCGCCTTCGCGACCAGCGCCACACCGACGGCGATCCCGAGCGCCCCGCCAGCGATCACGGAACGCGCCGCCCACTCGGGCATCACCCGCGCGAGCAGCGCCTCGAGCGCCAATCCGACGAACACGAGCGCCACCAGGGCGAGCACCGCAGCCGCAGCAATGGCCGCGACCGCGCCGAGCCAGGCATGCAGGGCTTCGGCGAGCTCCTGACGGGCGAGCTCTCCCTCCTTGCGGACCAGGGTCGCGCTGTCTTCCGCGATTGCGCCAAGGATGTCGCCTACCGACCGGTCCGGATCGCTCCCCTGCATCGCGTATCCCCCCGCGCCTGCGCGCCCCGCGCACAGCCGCGACCTCGGGCCACAAAACACGGCGCCCGCATATCGGTTGCTGCACGAATCGTTCCGCGCGTCGCGCGGTCAACCGCCGAGCAGCGCAGCGACGATCCCATCCCAGCGGATCGTGCGGGTGCGCTCGCGGCCCGCGGCACCGAGCCGGGACGCGAGGTCGGGGTCCTCGGCGAGTCGATCGAGCGCCGCCGCGACGTCGGCCGGCTGGGGCGCCGTGACGAGGCCGGTGATTCCATCCTCCACGAACTCGAGCACCCCCCCCGAATCGCGCGCCGTCACCACCGGCTTCGCCGCGCCGAACGCCTCCAGCGTCACGTAGCCGTAGTCTTCCTCGAACGGCGCGAAGAAGACCGCGCGGCACTCGCCGTAGAGCCGGACGAGCTCGTCGTCGGAGACGGCGCCGGCGAAGCGAACCCGGCTTTCGACACCGTGCTCGGCGACCAAGAATCGCAGGTGCTCGGACTGCGACCCGACGCCGGCGATCACGCAGGAAACGCCGGTCCGCGTGCGCGCCATCGCCTCGATCAGTAGATCGAGGCGCTTGTTGCGTTCGAGACGGCTGACGGCGAGCACGAAATCGCCCTGGCGGGGCTCACCCATGCGATCCACCAGTCGCGCGGGGGGATGGAGAGGACGGCTTTCGATGCCGTTGAAGCGACGCAGCCGGGCGCTCACCGTCGGCGAGATCGTGAACACGGCGCGACACTCCGCCAGCGCCCGGCGGTCCATGGCGACGATCGCGTCCTGGGCGGCGCGGTCGGTCACGCGGTCCGGCTGCAGGTTCGTGTACGAGGTGCCCGCGAAGTCGTAGGCGCCGCGGTACTGATGGATCAACCAGACGACCTTCGCCGGATGCGAGACCAGATAGCTCGGGAACTTCGTGGCGATCACCCGGTCGACGGGCGCATCGTGCAGCTCCCTGAGCTCGAGGGCGCGCCACGCGGCGCAGGATGCCAGCAGCGCCGTGCGCGTCACGTCGTTGAACGGCAGCGTGATCACGTCCGCCTCGTGACCGGCCGTCTCGACCTCGTGCCGCAGCTCCTCGACGAGCCGCTCCGCCCCGCCGCGCGCGAACGGGACTTGGACCCCGAGGATCGCGACTCTCACGGCCGGCGGCCGATCGCGTACTGGTGCGACGGCGCGAAGAGAATCCGGTTCAAGCGCCGGAAGTTCTCGGCGTAGGCGGCGAGCGTCGGCGACCGCGGCTCCGCGTCAGGCAGCTCGAGCGGCGGTGGCGCGAGCGCCGTGACGTCTGCGCGCACCTCCTCGAGCCCGGCCTGCTCGCAGATCCGCACCAGCTCGGCGGCAGCGAGCCCTTCGCCGACGGCGCCCGAGCGCGCGAGGCGCCGGAGCCCGAGCCAGGAATCGGGATTCGGTGCCTCGACGAGCACGAGTCCCTTCGGCCGGACGGCCGAGGACGCCTCCCGCACCAGCGCGGCGAGCGCACCGCGCGGGAGGCGCTCGCCGTCGGTGATCACGATCGCGCCGCGCGCCGTGATGCCGGCGAGCGAGAGCGGTCCGTCGCGCACGTCGAGGCCGCGTTCGCGCGCCCGCGCCGCGAGATCCGCGTCCGGCTCGACGCCGGCGGCCTCCACGCCCGCCTCGCGGAGCCGTGCCAGCAGCTCGCCGTCGCCTGCCGGCAGGTGGAAGACGGGCGCCTGCTCGACGAGCGCAGGCAGGTACGCGGCGAGGCGGTCCGAGTCGCTTCCATCCGTGCGTGGCCGGAGCGCCGCCGCGGACGGGGCTGCCGGGAGCGACTCGGCGAGGTCGGTCGCGCCGACCGCGCGCCGGAGCGCGCTCACTTCGCTCCGGAGATGCTGCATCTCGAGCTCGAGCGCGCGGCCATCTTCCTGCGCGTGCTGCAGCACCACCTCCGTCCTCCCGACCAGCAGCTCGTCGTCGGCGTGTGCCGTGA
>JAXDLK010000152.1:0-12556 GCA_034666665.1 Candidatus Binatota bacterium | reverse complement strand
GAGCTCGGGTTGCTGGTTTCACCTCCGGGATTCCGCAATCCCGCCCTGTACGCCAAGATGGCGGCGACGCTCGATCAGATCACTGGCGGGCGCGTCGTCGTCGGCCTCGGCGCCGGCTGGTACGCGCAGGAGTTCGAAGGCTACGGCTACGACTTCCCGCCGGTTCGCGAACGCCTCGAGGAGCTCGTCGACACCGTGACGATCATGAAGCGGATGTGGACAGAGGAGGCTCCCACGTTCCACGGCAGGCGCCATCGCATCGACGGCGTCCACTGCGAGCCTCGCCCGGTCCGCCGGCCGCCGATCCTGATCGGCGGGGGAGGTGAGAAGGTGCTGCTGCGGATCGCAGCCGAGCACGCGGACGTTTGGAACAACCTCGCCGTCCACCAGGGACGGCTCGCGCACAAGATCGACGTGCTGAAGGAGCACTGCCGCGACGTCGGAAGAGATTTCGATTCGATCGTCGTGTCGCAGCAGACGGTCGTCGTGCTCGGCGAAGACGAGGCCGATGGTCGTGAAAAGATGGAGAAGGCGAAGAAGATCTACGGCGGCCACCTCGGCGACATTGAGGCGCACGGCATCTGGGGAAGCCCCGAGCAGGTGATCGATCGCATCCGTCGATTCGTCGCGCTCGGCTGCCGTCTTTTCGTCATCGAGTTCTTCGGCCGCGACGTCACGGAGCCGGCGCGGCTCTTCGCCGAACGGGTGATGCCGGCATTCCCCTCGGGCTCCGCCGCACGGTGAGAAGCGGCCGGGACGCGCTGCTCGTCGGTTACCGGCGAACGCCGTTCGGCAAGGCGGACCCCGAGCGGGGCTTCTTCCGCGCAGTCCGCTCGGACGACCTCGCCGCGCCGCTGCTCGAGGTACTCCTTCAGGACGCCGGCCTCGAGAAAGACGAGGTCGACGGCGTACTGCTCGGCGCCGTCGAGATGCTCGGCGAGCAGGCGCACCCCGCAACCGCGATCCCGTTTCTCGCCGGGTTCCCGCCGACGGTCGGGCTCAGTGTCGAGCGGGCGTGCACGACGGCGATGATGGCGGTCCACCTCGCGGCGATGTGCATCGAGACCGGGCAGGGAGAAGTCTACCTGGCGGGCGGCCTCGACAGCATGACCCACTTCCGCATTCCCCTCGTCCGCGACGGCATGGACCTGTCGGACGTGATCGCGGAGGGAGGCACCATGCTGTCAGCGATGAACCCGAACCCGAAGCTGTTCGAACGTGTGAACCCGATCGAGCTGAACGGCGGCCAGGGAGCGGAGCGGCTCGCCGAGCGGCTCGGCATCGCACGCGAGGAGATGGATCGCTGGGCTCTGGCGAGCCACCAGCGCGCGGTCGACGCCACGCGCGCCGGACGATTCCGCGACGAGATCCTGCCGCGGGAGGGACTCACGCCGGCAGGCGAGCGGGCGATCTTCGCCCACGACCAGGGCCCGCGGCCGGACACCACCTACGAGAAGATCGCCTCCCTGGCGCCGGTGTACGCGGACGACGGCCGCATCACGGCGGCGACCGCGTCTCTGCAGGCCGATGGAGCGGCGATCTGTCTGCTGGCTTCGCGCCGTCGGGCCGAAAGCCTGGGTGTGCCGCCGCTCGCCCGGCTGCATGCCGTCGGATGGGCTGCCTGCGAGCCGACCGACCTCATCTATTCTGCGATTCCGGCGACCCGAAAGGTCCTGCAGAGATCGGGCCTTGCCCTCGAGGACATGGGGGTGATCGAGGTCAACGAGGCGTTCGCCTGCGCCCCCATCGCATTCATGCGCGAGCTCGGCTTCGACGATGCGAGCCGCATCAATCCCAATGGCGGAGCCTGCGCCCTCGGCCACCCCGTAGGCGCCTCGGGTGCCCGGCTGATCGGCACCACGGCGCTCGAAATGGCGCGCCGCGGCGCCCGGTTCGGGCTGGCGACGATCTGTGGGGGCATGGGGCAGGGGGCGGCGACGATCCTCGCGACGGAGGGGTGAGTGCCGGCAATCCGAGGGAACCCTCGGGAGCTGGGTGGAATTGCCGGTGAAAGTCCGCTACGTAAACGTCACTGGCGGTTTTTGACGACGTTGAGGCGCCGCGGTCTGCTTCGCGGCGCCGGGGCTGTATCGGGCGGCGACGCCCGAAGCGTGTATCCCTGGCGCTTCTGCGGATCGAGATGGAATGGAGGAAGTGATGAGCACGGTGAATCGCCGCGTGGCTGTGGGGCTGGTGGTCCTCGGTGTCGTCCTGGTCGCGGGGACGGGAAAGGTGCAAGCGCAGACGGGGTCGTTCACTGCGCAGGAGTTCTCCCCCGCGGTGGACCCACAAGGTTACTTCTCGGTCTATTCCTCCCGTACGGCACCCGCTGGGCGCTTTCATCTGGCGACGACGTACAACTACGCCGACACGCCCGTCGAAGCGGAGGACGTGATCGTGCCGGGCGGCCCGCTCCCCGGGCCACCGACGATCGTCGGGGTCGACGCAGTCGAGGAGATGCACACGATGAACGTCATGGGCAGCTATTCGCTGCTCGATTGGCTCGAGGTCGGCATCAACATCCCGTTCTCCGCCGTGAACGGCGATCCGTTCACCGGCGTGGCTGGTGCGCCGTTCTTCCCGCAGCACCTCGTGGCGACCGGAGCGACCGAGACGTTCGGCATCGACGACGTCATGCTGATCAGCAAGTTCCAGATCCTCGACAACCGCTCCCGACTCCCCGGCCTGGCGTTGATTCCGTTCGTCGACCTCGCGGTGGGCAACCAGGACCGCTTGACCGGTAACGAAGACACGGACTGGGGACTCCTCGCGGTTGCCGACGTGGTGCTCGATCGTTTCCGCAGCTCGGTGAACCTCGGATTCCGCAACAACGACGATCTCTGGGACGACGAGGACGAGCCGGACGCGATGACCTACGGTCTCGGTCTCGGCGGCCTCATCGTGCAGAACCGGCGGATGCTCGGCGGTCTGGTGGACAACATCGAGCTTCTCGGAGAGATCTTCGGCTCGACGTCCGTGCAGGACCCGTTCGACGAGTTCCTGACGCCGCTCGAAGGCATGGCAGGGATCCGGTTCTACAATCCCTTCGGCTTCTACTTCACGACCGGCCTCGGCAAGTCCGCCACCCACAGCTTCAACGGGGCCAGCTGGCGCGCCTTCGCCGGCCTCGGGTTCAGTCCGCCGCCGCCCGCACCGCCACCCCCGCCTCCTCCTCCGCCACCCCCGCCTCCGCCACCGCTTGCGCGCGTGGTCGAGACCGACGAGCAGATCGTCACGCTCGAGCCGATCCACTTCAAGTTCGATCGAGCGGACATCATGCCGAGCTCGTATCCCGTGCTCGACGACGTCGTGAAGGTGATGGAGCGGCGCGCGACGATCCGCATCCGCGTGGAAGGCCACACCGACAGCATGGGTACGGACTCCTACAACCAGGGCCTCTCGGAGCGCCGTGCGAAATCCGTTCTGCGCTACCTGGTGAAGAGGGGCATCGATCCGTCGCGGCTCGAGGCCGTGGGCTATGGCGAGAGCCGCCCGATCGCATCCAACGACACGAACGAGGGCCGCGCGCGCAACCGGCGTACCGAGTTCCACATCGTGACCGGCGAGGGCGTGAAGACGGCTCCGGCCGGTCAGGGCAACTCGCCCATCTATCCTCAGTGAGCGATCGCGGGCGGGAGAGCGTCGAAAGGCGCCTCCCGCCCGGGCATCACCGCCGCTCGCCGAGCACGTCCTCGACGGTCGTGTGCGGCAGGCGAAACGCTTCGGCGACCCCGGAGTGCGTCACCCGTCCGTCCCAGACGTTCACCGCCCGCGCCAGCGCACGGTCCGCACGCACCGCCTCCTCGAGACCACGGTCGGCGATCGCCGTCACGTATTGCAGCGTGGCGTTGGTCAGCGCGTACGTCGAGGTGTACGGCACGATTCCCGGCATGTTCGTCACGCAGTAGTGCACGACGCCCTCGTCGACGTAGATCGGATCGTGGTGCGACGTCGGACGCGCGGTCTCGATGCATCCCCCCTGGTCGATCGACACGTCGACGATCGCGGCGCCTTCCGGCATTCGGCGGACGAGGCTCCGAGACACCAGGCGCGGCGCCTTCGCTCCCGGAATCAGTACGCATCCCACGAGGAGGTCGGCGGCCACCACCTCCTCTTCGACGTTCGCGCGGTTCGACATGAGAGCGGTGACGTGACCCGAGAGCACGTCGTACACGTACCGGAGCTTGGCGGGATTGACGTCGAGAATGCTGACGCTGGCGCCGGTCGCGACCGCCGCCTGACACGCGTTCGCGCCCGCGATCCCGGCGCCGAGGATCACGACCTTCGCCGGGCGGACACCCGATGCGCCGCCGAGCAACACACCCCGCCCGCCGTTCTGCGCCTGCAGACACCAAGCGCCGACCTGGATCGCCAATCGCCCGGCGACCTCGCTCATCGGGGCGAGCAGCGGTAGCGAGCCGTCGTCGAGCTGCAGGGTCTCGTAGGCGACCGCGCGGACGCCGCGCTCGACGAGCGCGCGCGTGAGCGGCTCGTCAGCGGCGAGGTGCAGATAGGTGAAGAGCACCAGTCCGGGGCGGAGGACGCGGAACTCGTCGGTGACCGGCTCCTTCACCTTGACGACGAGATCCGCTCGCCACACTGCTTCCGCCGCATCGGCGATCTCGGCGCCGGCGGCGCGGTAGAGGTCGTCGGCGAGACGGCTGCCGACGCCGGCGCCACGCTGAACGCGAACCTGGTGACCGTGCGCGACGAGCGCGCTGACCCCGCTCGGGGTGAGCCCGACGCGCGATTCGTCGGGCTTCACCTCGCGGGGAACGCCGACGAGCATCGCCGGAGCGGTACGCTCGGGCGCGAGAGCAGTCAAGCGCGCGTCTTTCCGAGGACTGCTGCATCCGAGGACTGCTGCATTGACCCCCCGAAGCGATTCCGCTACGTCGCCCGCCGAGAACGCAGGTGGGTCAGATCCTCGACGGGAAGTCGGCCGCGCGCGAGATTCGGCAGTCGATCGCCCTCGACACGGAGCGTCTGGCGCGGGATCACGAAATCCGGCCGGGTTTGGCAGCCGTGCTCGTCGGGGACGATCCCGCGTCGAAGCTCTACGTCGACACGAAACGCAAGGCGTGCGCCGAGGTCGGGATCACCTCGTTCGGACACGTCCTCCCGGCGACGACTCGCGAGGAAGAGCTGCTCGCGCTGGTCGCGCAGCTGAACGGCGATCCGCGGGTGCACGGGATCCTCGTGCAGCTGCCGCTGCCCGCCGGACTGTCGGAGAAGAAGGTCCTCGAGACGCTCTCACCGGAGAAGGACGTCGACGGACTCCATCCCGTGAACCAGGGGCGGCTTCTCGCCGGCGAAGCCGGCCTTCGTCCCTGTACGCCGCTCGGGGTGATGGAATTGGTGGATCGCACCGGCGTCGATCCAAAAGGGAAGAATGCGGTCGTGGTCGGCCGTAGCCTGCTCGTCGGCAAGCCCGTGGCGCTGCTTCTGCTGGAGAGGCACGCGACCGTGACGCTCTGCCACTCGCGGACGGCAGATCTCGGCGCCGAGGTCGGCAGGGCGGACATCCTCGTCGCCGCCGTCGGCAAGGCGGAAATGATTCGCGGCGAGTGGGTCCGGCTCGGAGCCGTGGTGATCGACGTCGGCATCAATCGTACGCCGGCCGGGCTTCGCGGAGACGTCGAGTTCGAGGCCGCGCGAGATCGGGCGGCGTTCATCACACCGGTGCCCGGCGGCGTGGGTCCGATGACCGTAGCGATGTTGCTGGCGAACACCGTGCTCGCGACGAAGCGGAGCGCGGGATTGCCGGCGGGGTAGAGGGCCGAGTGGATTCCACAGCGGCCGCCGCCGGAGTACGGCGGACGCCCCTCTACGCCGCGCATCGGCGCCTCGGAGGGCGGATGGTGGAGTTCGCGGGCTGGGAGATGCCCGTCCAGTACTCCGGCATCCTCGGAGAGCACCGCGCGGTGCGTACGGCGGCGGGGTTGTTCGACGTCAGCCACATGGGCGAGGTGGAGCTGCGGGGTGCGGGAGCGATCGAGGCGTGCCAGCGGCTTGCCACCAACGACGTCTCGCGGCTCGCCGACGGCGACGCCGTCTACACCGTCCTCTGCCTGCCTTCCGGCGGCATCGTCGACGACGTGATCGTCACGCGGCTCGCCGCCGACCGTCTGCTGGTATGCGTGAACGCTTCGAACCGCGGGAAGGACGTCGCCTGGCTCCGCGAGCACCGTCGCGGCGCCGACGTCGTCGACCGCAGCGACGAGCTCGCGTTGATCGCGCTCCAGGGGCCGCGCTCGGCCGACGTGCTCCGTCCGCTCGCGGAGCTCGAGGTCGACCGGCTCCGGCGTTTTCGCGCGCGAGAAGGCTCGGTCGCGGGCATTCCCGTGCTGGTCTCGCGCACCGGGTACACCGGCGAAGACGGCTTCGAGCTCTACGTCGGGTGGCACCGTGCGGAGGGTCTCTGGGACGCTCTACTCGAGGCCGGAGCGCCCTGCGGCTTGGTTCCCGCAGGTCTCGGAGCGCGCGACACGCTGCGGCTCGAAAAGGGTTATGCCCTGTACGGCAACGACATCGACGAGACCAAGACTCCGCTCGAGGCGGGACTCGGCTGGGTGGTGAAGCTCGACAAAGGGGACTTCGTCGGACGCGATGCGCTCCTCCGCCAGAAGCGTGATGGGCTCAGCCGGTCGCTCGTCGGGCTGACGATGGAGGGGGCGGGGATTCCCAGGCACGGCTATCCGATCCTCGACGACGGGATCACGGTCGGCGAGGTCACGAGCGGGACGATGTCGCCGATGCTCGGCCGCGGCATCGCGCTCGGGTACGTCCCGGCCGCGAGCGGCGGTCCGGGAACGCGGCTCGCGGTCGAAATCCGGGGCCGATCGCAGGCAGTGCGGGTGGTACGACCGCCTTTCTTTCCGCCGCAATGAGAGAGGCCGGGGCCGTCGCTTTCGAGTCGAAACGAGAGCCCCGCGAGCCGCGGAACCCACTTTGACTTTTCGTCCGTGACCGTGAACTGTGAGCCGCCGCGACGCGGCGCGACTCCCCCGCAGGAGGATCAGCCATGAAGTTCCCGAAGAAACTCCGCTACACGCGCGAGCACGAGTGGGCGCTGATCGAGGGCAAGGAAGCGACCATCGGCGTCACCGATTTCGCGCAGCACGAGCTCGGCGAGGTGGTTTTCCTGGAGCTGCCGAAGGTAGGCGACAGCGTCACGAAAGACGAGGCGTTCGGTGTCATCGAGTCCGTCAAGGCTTCGAACGAGCTCTACGCGCCGGTGAGCGGCGAGGTGGTCGAGGTGAACGCGGAGCTGCCGGAGACGCCCGAGACGGTGAACAACGATCCCTATGGTGACGGTTGGATGATTCGCATCGAGATGACGGATACCGCGGAGCTCGAGGATCTGATGTCGCCTGACGAGTACAAGCAGTACATCGCGGAGGAAGCCGGAGGAGGCGAGGACGACGAGGAAGAAGGCGATCCTGCCGACGACGAGGGACCCGCCGACGAGGCCGAGGAGGAGGACGAGTAGGCTCCGCGCCATGATCTCGACCGGCCACGATGCGTTATCTGCCGCACACCGATGCCGACGTGCAGAGCATGCTCCGCTCGATCGGTCACGAAGCTCTGGGCGATCTCGTCGCGCACGTGCCTGCGGACCTCCGCCGCCGTGCGGCGATCGAGTTGGAAGCGGGGCGGAGCGAGCCGGAGGTGCTCGAGCGTTTGACCGCGCTCGCCTCCGAGAACCGTCCGCTGGAGAAGACTTGCTTCGCCGGTGCGGGTGCATACCCGCACCACGTCCCCGCTGCGGTCGACACGGTGATCTCGCGCAGCGAATTCGCGACGGCGTACACGCCGTACCAGCCGGAAGTCAGTCAGGGAACGCTGCAGGCGATCTTCGAGTTCCAGACGATGGTGACGGCGCTGTTCGGGCTCGAGGTGGCCAACGCGAGCATGTACGACGGCGCCTCCGCCACGGCCGAGGCCGTCCTGATGGCTCGCCGCCTGCGGCCAAAGGCGGGTCGCGTGCTGCTCGCCGCATCGCTGCCGCCCGCGTATCGCCAGGTGGTGCGGACGTATCTCGAGGGCATCGGCGACTTCGTCGCCGAGGACGTGTCGTTCGGCCCTGACGGCCGCGTCGATTCCGCTGCTCTCGACCGCGCGCTCGCCGGCGCCCCGGTCGCGGCGATCGTCGTCGGTTACCCCAGCTACTTCGGTGTGATCGAGGATCTGCGTGCCGTCGGCGAGCGCGCCAGGGGCGCCGATGCGCTCCTCGTCACCGTGACGCCGGAGGGTATGGCACTCGGCCTCCTGCGGGAGCCCGGCGCCGTTGGTGCGGACATCGCAGTCGGGGAGGGGCAGAGCTTCGGTCTCGGCCTTTCCTTCGGTGGACCCTACCTCGGTCTCTTCGCCACCCGGGAGCGCTTCGTCCGCAGCATGCCGGGACGCCTCGTCAGCGAGACCATCGACGATCGCGGCCGCCGCGGATTCGTGCTCACGTTGGCGACTCGCGAGCAGCACATCCGGCGTGAACGGGCCACGTCGAACATCTGCACCAACCAGGGTTTGTGCGCGCTCGCGGCGACGGTCTACCTCGCGCTCGCCGGCCGCACGGGGCTGCGCGCGCTCGCCGATCGGAACGCCCGTCGAGCGCGTCACGCGCTCCGGCGGTTGTGTGACGGCGCGGGCGCGCAGCCGGTGTTCGCGGCCCCGTTCTTCAACGAGTTCGCGATCCGCCTCCCCGCCGCGCGCCGGCGGTGGGAGCGGGCGCTCGCTGTGGACGTGATCGCCGGCGTCCCGCTCGGCGATGCCTATCCGGAGCTCGAAGACGCGTTGCTCCTCTGTGTCACGGAGGTGCACGCTCTCTCCGACATCGAGCGCCTGGTGGAGGCGCTGCGGCCGTGAGCGGCGTCGGCCCTGAACGGAACCGAGGGATCTCGCTCGCGGAGCCGCTGCTGTTCGAACGAGGCTCCGCGGGTCGCGTCGGCATCGACGTTCCGCCCCTCGACCGAGTCGAGCGCGAGGTGGAGCCGGTTCCCGCGGAGCTCTGCCGGGACGATCTCGAGTCGCTCCCGGAGCTCTCGGAGCCCGAGGTGCTGCGTCATTTCCTCCGCCTGTCGCAGTGGAACTTCAGCGCCGCGACGAACTTCTATCCGCTGGGCTCGTGTACGATGAAGTACAACCCGGTGCTGGACGAGCAGGTGGCGAGGCTTCCTGGTTTTGCCCGCCTGCATCCGGCAGTGCCCGACGCGTTCGCGCAGGGAGCGCTCGGTCTGATGGCAGAGCTCGAGCGCATGCTGGCGGAGGTGAGCGGCATGGACGCCATCAGCCTGCAGCCGGCCGCCGGTGCGCAGGGCGAGCTCACCGGCATGAAAATGATCCGGGCGTATCATGCGGAACGCGGGGATCCGCGCCGCACCGTGCTGATCCCCGAGAGCGCGCACGGAACGAACCCGGCGAGCTCGGCGCTGTGCGGCTATCAGGTCGTGCCCGTGCCCTCCGGCCGTGAAGGGATGATCGATCCGGCGGCGGTCGCCAAGCTCGCCGACGAGCGCGTCGCGGCGATCATGATCACGAACCCGAACACGCTCGGACTGTTCGAGAAGGACATCGTCCGCATCACCGAGATCGTTCACGCCAAAGGTGCGCAGGTGTACCTCGACGGAGCGAACCTGAACGCGCTCCTCGGCGTCGCCAAGCCCGGCCACATGGGTGCCGACGTCCTCCAGTTCAACCTGCACAAGACCTTCTCGACGCCGCACGGGGGCGGCGGCCCCGGCGCGGGCCCCGTCGGCGTCCGCCAGCATCTCGCGGATTACCTGCCGACGCCGCGCGTGGTTCGGACCGAGCACGCCTGGACGCGGAGCGACGCCGCGCCGAAGTCGATCGGTCGGGTGCACGGGTTCTTCGGCAACTTCGGCATGCTCGTGCGGGCGTACGCCTACATCCTCGCGCTCGGCGGGGACGGACTCGAGCGGGCAACCGCTCTGGCGATCCTCAACGCGAACTACCTGCGGCACCACCTCGAGGATGCCTTCGAGCTTCCGTACCGGGAGCCGTGTCTCCACGAGTGCGTGTTCTCGGATCGGCGGCTCGAACCCTTCGGGGTGCGCACGCTCGACGTCGCGAAGCGTCTTCTCGACTACGGGTTCTACGCGCCGACCATCTACTTCCCGCTGGTGGTGAGCGGCGCGATGATGATCGAGCCGACGGAATCGGAGAGCCGCGAGACGCTCGACGAGTTCATCGCCGCGATGCACACGATCGTCGCGGAGGCTCGCGAGGATGCGGAGCGTCTCAAGGCGGCGCCGCACCTGACGCGGGTCTCGCGACTCGACGAGGTGCGAGCGGCTCGCCACCCCGTGCTCCGCTGGCGGCCGCGCTCCGAGAGCGCGTAAACGGCCGCCGCCCGTCCGGCGAACTTGATTCCGACCGCGTCCGGGTGTTTTCATAGCGAGATCGTGGTCGCACGTCTGAAGGTCATCGCGAAGGGAAAGCTCTTCATCGGGCTCAAGCTCGATCCCGGCATGCGCCGGCGGCTCGAGGAGGGGCCCGCGCCGGGAAGGCCGACCTTCAAGGCGGGCGATCCCGCTCATCTCGAGACCGTCGAATCGAACGGCGACGTCTACCTCGGCCGCGTGCTCGATCGCGGCGTACCGGCGGACCAGATCGGCGATCTCGAGCGAAACATCCGCAGCATCGTGCGGCTGACGTTCCCGGACGAGCGTCCGACCGGCACGATCGTGCTGCTTCCGCTCGAGGAAGCCGACGAGCCGAGCACCCTCGCCGCCGCCAACTAGTGACCCGCCTCACAAAGGGCTTCACACATCTCGCGGCCCTCGCTGCCGCTGCCAGCGTTGCTCCTCCTCCGAATATTGCCCGATATTCGTCGTCGGCGCGCCTTGGCAGCGACGGCGGTCATCCACGATCTGTATGAAGCCCTTTGCGAGACGGAACACTGCGCGGCTCAGCGGGCGTCGCCGATCGGGGCGACTTCGACGGCCGGCGGCGACAGCAGGATCGACGCCGCGCGCCTGAGCGGTTCCGGGTCCGTCGTTGGAAGGATCATGCCGGTGACCGTGAGCGCGTGCTGGCCGGTTTCGAGCCGGTTCGCGTGCGAGAGCTCGAAGCCGAAGCTCGGCCGGCCGTCGCGCCCGACGCCGGCGCCATCACGGAAGTAGGGTCGCTGGTCGAGCTTCGCGAGCGCGCCCGCACGGCGGACGGCGAGCAGGAACGAACGGCCGCCGGGTAGCACGAGAGCCGCCCAGTCCGCCTCGCGCTCGCCGACCTCTTTCTCGGCGGGTGACAGAACTCCGTCCACCACCGCGTCGCGCATGGCGCCGTCCACCAGCAGATGCGCGCCGGAGAGATCGCGGAAATCGAAATACGCGGTGAGGTCGCCGTCCGCAGGGATCAGACGCGGCGGGATCTTGACCTTGACGATCGCCGCGCCTTCGACGAAATCGCGGTAGAAGATCAGGTCGACTTTGCCCTTCGCCTTGAAGCCGAGCGGCAGCCGGATCCAGTACTGCCCGCGGCGAATGGTCCGCACCGGCCCTCGACGCCAGGCCTGGACCTCCGAACGGACGTCGCGTTCGGTGCGCGACAGGGTGATCATCCCGCCGAGGATCCGAGCCTCGCCTTGCGCGCGCACGGCGTCGATCTGGTTCTCGCCGGTGCCTCCGAGCGCATCGACGAAGCCGACGTGGCTCGGCAGCGGCCCGTCGAACGCGAGGGCGTAGCGCTCGGCGAACACCCGATCGTGCTCCGGCTCGTAGCGCTGGTAGGTCCGCGTCGCGAGCGGGGTATTCGCATCGAAGCTCGCGGCGTAGGCCCAGCCGAGCGGCGCGTCCGCCGCGCCGACGCGAATCTCGATCCAGCTCCGGCCGCCCCGCGGCAGGGCAGCGGCAGTTGCGCGCGCGCCGAGGTCCCGGTTCATGAACACCAGGGCGTCGTTCTCGTCGACGACTCCGGGAGATTCGTCGCTGTTCGGGTGCGGCCCGAGGTCGACCACCCATCTCTCGCGTGCGTCCCGCTCGTCGACCTGAAAGGGGATCGCCTGGAGACGGCCCGAGACGCGCGCGAACATGCGGAGGGAGCTCGTCGCGAGGCCGCGGAGCGCGGGCGCGGCGCGGCCGTCGACGACGGTCACCCCGGGGGCGTCACCCGAAGGTGCGAGCTCGGCGGCAGCCGCGATCGATGCCGCGAGGACCAACGCGGCGGTGAGGAGTCGGCGGCACACTTCCGTTCGTTCGACGTCAACGGCCGCGGGCGAATTCGATGCCGAGCGGTCCACGTAGCGTGAACCCGCAGGGGGCAGGATGCGCGCGCCGGCAATCTCCGCCGGGAAGGCGAGGTTCAGCGCGCGAAGATGCGGGAGAAGAGCGAAAGGATGCCGCCGGAGTCGGACTCCTCCCAGCGGCTCGCCATCGCGGGCGCTGGCTCGAGCGTGGACACTTTCTCGTCCGCGTGAGTGGGAATCCACGGCCGATACGATGCGCGCGTCAGGTCCGGCGTCGCGAGATCGGGGCAGCGCCCGCGAAGGTACGAGAAGAAATCCGCATCGGTGTCGAAGCGGAAGGCATCCGATTCCGGC
>JAXDLK010000151.1:0-12692 GCA_034666665.1 Candidatus Binatota bacterium | reverse complement strand
GAAGTACCCGTTCGAGGTCGTCCTCGAAGACTTCATCCTCCCGTTCCACGATACCGCCGCGAACGGCACGATCCGTGACCTGGCGGTCCGCAAACGCACGGGCGCCACGATCGCCGTCGTCTACCGCGAGGAGAAGCCGATCGTGAACCCCGATCCCGACGTTCGGCTGCTACCCGGCGATCTCGTCGTGCTCCTCGGGTCCGCCGACCAGGTCCAGGCCGCGATCCGCGAGCTCGAGGGGCTGGCGGGTAAGGGGCCGGTTTGAGCCCCGGCGGCGGCCGGTGTGCTATGTCTGCGCGCAAGCGTCGATCTCAGGAGGAGACCGGATGAACCCGAGCGACTGCATTCTCTACAGCGGCGGCATGAAAGGGGCCGAGGCCGCATTCGGTGCCGCCGCGGAACGCCACGGCGTCGAGGAAGTGAACTTCACCTTCGACGGCCACAAGATCGAGCGCTCGCGCGGGCTGCGTACGCTGAATCACGAGGAGCTCGGCCGTGGCGACGTGAGCCTGGCGTACGTCTCCAAGCTGATGCACCGGCACTACCCGAACACCGATTACATCAAGAAGGTCCTGCAATCGATCTGGCACCAGGTGAACGGCGCGCAGGAGATCTACGTCGTCGGTAAGATCCTCGACGACGACACCGTCATGGGCGGGACCGGTTGGGGCGCGGAGTTCGCCAAGCTCTGCAACAAGCCGCTGTTCGTCTTCGACCAGGATCGCGGCGCTTGGTCGCGCTGGAACGAATCCTCCTGGCAATCCGTCGGCGCCCCCGTGATCTCGCACATTCACTTCGCAGGCACGGGAACGCGCGACCTGCGAGACGACGGCCGCGAGGCGATCGAGCGGCTGTTCGCGGACTCCTTCCCGCGCTCCTGAGCTCGCGTGCGCAACGAGGCGGAAGACCGCGCATGAGAGCCTTCCTCGCCGGACTGCTGTTCGGCGCCGTGCTCGCGGTCGCGTTGCCGCTCGCCGCTCTGCGCAGCGGGTGGATCGACATGGCGGCGGACGTCGAGCCCGGGATCGTCGAGGAGACGGTCGGTGAATGGGCGTACGACGGTTGGCTCCGGCACTCGGCGCCGGCCACGCGGAACCCCGTGAGCGCGAGCGCGGACGTCCTCTCCGACGGCCTCTCCCACTACCGTGAGAACTGCGTCGCGTGCCACGCGGCGCCCGGGGTCGAAGCCGCCGAGCTCGCCAAGGGTCTTCACCCGGCCGCGCCGGCGCTCGACGAGGAGGACGTGCAGGAACAGACGGACGGCGAGCTCTTCTGGACGATCAAGAAGGGCGTGCGAATGACGGGAATGCCCGCGTTCGGTCCCACGCACGCCGACGACGAGCTCTGGAAGATCGTCGCGTTCCTACGCCACCTGCCCGAGCTCACGGCGGCCGAGAAGGCGGAGCTCCGCGAGGCGACCGAGGAAGAGGAAGGCCACCACCACCATCACGACCACGAATCGCCGGAATGAGCGCGACGTCGCCTTTCGAGGGCGTGGCCCGGAGCTTTCTCGGCCTCGGCCACCTCGGGCCGGTGGCACAGACCGCGGTCGGCTTCGCGCTCTGCGGCTTGGTCGCGATCGGGTGGCTCGCGCTGCGCCGCCGGGAGGACGGCCGGCGCTTCGGTGGCGCGGTCGTCTTCCTGGCGGCGAGCTTCGTCTTCGAATCGCTGCTGCCGTGGCTGCCGGTCGGTTCGAAGACGGCGATGACGCTTCACGCGCTCGCGCTGCTCTGCTTCTGCTTCGGCCTCGTGCGCGGGGTGGTCGTCGCCGCCGATCTCGCGGCGCGCCGGAAACGCTCGCACTTCTCGACGATCTTTCGCGACCTCGTCACGCTGCTGCTCTACGGGATCATCGTTCTCGTCGTGCTGCGGGTCACGGTCGCCGTCGACGTCACCCCGCTGCTCGCGACTTCCGCCCTGGTCACGGCGGTCATCGGGCTGGCTCTCCAGGAGACGCTCGGCAACGTCTTCAGCGGGCTCTCGCTGCAGACGCAGAAGCCGTTCGAGCCGGGCGACTGGATCCGTTTCGGCGGCTACCTCGGGCGGGTTCAGGGCATCGGCTGGCGGTCGACCGGGCTCGTCACACGCTCGCTCGAGCTCCTCGACGTGCCGAACGCGCAGCTCGCCCGGGAAGTGATCACGAACTACCGCGGCCGAGCCGTCGGCGACGAGCTCTTCGTCGCCGCCGCCTACGACTCTCCACCGAACCACGTGAAGGCGGTGATCCTCGAGGTGCTGCGGAGCTGCGCGGAGATCGTGGAGAGCCCGCCGCCACAGGCGTGGGTCGTCGATTACGGAGATTTCGCCATCAAGTACCGCCTCCGCTTCTGGATGGTCGACTACGCGAAGCAGGACCTCGTCCGCGACGAGGTGATGACGAGCGTTTGGTACGCCTTCCGCAGGAACGGGATCGAGATCCCCTACCCGATCCGCGACGTGCGGGTCCACGACGCGGCCGCCGGAACGCGCGGTCGGGACGAACTCGCACGGGAACGGGTGGAGGCGCTCCGCCGCGTGGATTTCCTCCGCGAGCTCGACGACGAGGAGCTCGGCGTCCTCGCCTCGAGCGTCGCGGAGATCGAATTCGGGCGGGGAGAGATCGTGTTCCGGGAGGGGGAGACCGGCGATACGTTCTTCCTGATCCGCCGCGGCACGCTCGAAGTCGTGACCGGGGGAGCGAACGGCGTGGAGACGCATGTCGCCGACCTCACGCCCTCCGCCTTCTTCGGCGAGATGTCGCTGCTCAGCGGGGAGCCGCGGTCCGCGACGATCCGCGCCAAGACCGATGCCACGCTGCTCGTGGTCGAGCGCGAGGGCTTCGAGCAGCTCTTCCGGCAGAGGCCGGGGTTCGCCGAAGGCATCTCGCGTGTCGTCGCCGAGCGCCAGGAGGAGCTCCGCCAGCGGCGCGAGCAGCACGCCGCCACCGACGGCGTCGAGGGCCGCTCGCGCCGGCTGCTCGCCCGCATGCATGCGATCTTCGGGTTCTGATCCTCAGCGCCGCAGGATGAACCCGAGGCCCGGGAGCGCGTGGACGAGAAGCCACCCGTCGTCGCCGAGTTGGTTCAGCAGCCGCTCGAGGTCCGCACCGCTCATGTTCGGTCCTGCTTGCGCGATCTTGTAGGCGATCTTCTCGTGGGCCGGCGGCGCGGGCCGGGCGCAGCCGGCGAACGGCGCCATCAGGTTCAGCGCGAGCAGCGCGCCCACTCCCATCCACAACGCTCTCTCGAGATTTCGACGCATGGGTTGCCCTCCGTGCTCTCAGCGGGAATTCTGGTGACGAGCGAGATCGGAGGAGCCCGGGCACGATGCGATCGAAGACGACTTCGCGAGCACGGAAACGCAACCCGACGATGATCTGCGGAGTCGATTTTCTGATCTGCATCGAGTGCGGCCGCGACCGCTTCGTCGCCGAGCTCGTGATCCGCGAGTGCGAGCACGCCGTGTGTCTCACCTGCTGGAGCGAGGCGGCGTGCGTCGGCTGCCCGCCCGCTCGCAGGCGCTGACCTCACACCTTGGCGATCACGCGCTCGGCGAAGTCGCCGAGGCCGGCGCGGAGGCCGTCCGGATCGTAGGCCGGCGGCGGCAGCACCAGCCGCGACACGCCGAGATCCTCGTAGCGCCGCACCGCATCGACGTCGACGAGGCCGCCGCCGGTGGTGATCTCGATCTCCTCGGGCTTCCGGCCGCTCCGAGCGCACTCGTGCTGCAGCACCGCGAGCAATCCGGGCAGCGTCTTCAGATCGCCGCGAGCGGGGAAGAAGCCGTCGCCGAGGCGTGCCGCGCGTCGCGCCGCCGCCTCGGTGTGACCTCCGATGACGATCGGTACCCCCGGCTTCTGCAGCGGCTTCGGATTCGATTCGACCGGGCCCCACTTGTAGAACCGCCCGTCGAACGGCTCCGGGGAGTCCTGCCAGAGAGAGCGGATCGCGCGAATCGATTCGTTCGTCCTCGCGCCCCGCTCGGCGAATGGTACGCCGACGGTGTCGAACTCCTCTTGGAGCCAGCCGACGCCGACGCCCAGCACCGCGCGTCCGCCGGAGAGCACGTCGAGCGTGGCGACTTCCTTCGCCACGTAGGCCGGGTGTCGCTGCGGCAGGATCATCACTCCCGTCGCGAGCCGGAGCCGCGTGGTGACCGCCGCGGCGAACGCGAGCGGCAGCAGCGGGTCGGGAATCGACACGTTCTCCGGTCCCGGGATCTTTCCCGACGAGCTGTACGGATACGGCGACTGGTAGCCGACGGGGATCACCACGTGCTCGACGGTCCAGATCGATTCGATCCCCGACTCCTCCGCGGTACGCGCCAGATGCGCGAGCCCCTCGGGAAACACGAACGGGCCGGTGTTCGCGAACATGATGCCGAACTTCATGGTGCGTCCTCCGCCCCTCGGCCAAATCAGACGCCGCGAGTGCATGTCAAACGTCAGCGAGAAGACACTCTGTTGTCTTCCGCTCCGCCGTGGTCCATCTTCCCCGGCCGGAGACCGAACGCTGAGCGAGCCCATCGACGTCGCACGACCGTTCCGCCTCGACGGCAAAGTTGCGATCGTGACCGGCGCCTCCTCGGGCTTCGGCGCGCGCTTCGCCCGCACCCTCCATGCCGCCGGGGCGAAGCCGGTGCTCGCCGCACGCCGCGCCGACCGGCTGGAAGCGCTCGCGCGCGAGCTCCCGGGAGCGACCGCGGCGCCCTGCGACGTAACCTCCGACCGCGACCTCGAGCGCCTCGTCGAGGTCACGCTCGAGCGTCACGGGCGGATCGATCTCCTGGTGAACAACGCCGGCACCACCGATCCCATGCCCGCCGAGCAGGAGTCGCCGGACCACTTCCGCCGTATCATCGACATCGACCTGAACGCGCAGTACGCGCTCACCCATCTCGTCGGCCAGGTGATGATCGGCCAGAAGAGCGGCAACGTGATCAACGTGGCATCGATCGCCGGCCTGGTCTCCGCCACGCCGGTGAAGATGGCGAGCTACTGCGCCGCGAAGGGTGCGGTCGTCAATTTGACGCGCGAGCTGGCCGTACAATGGGCACGCAAAGGCATCCGGGTGAATGCGATCGCGCCTGCCTGGTTCCCGACCGAGATGACGGGGGAGATGTTCAAGAGCGACAAGTCGGTCGCGTGGATCGAAGCGAACACGCCGCTCGGCCGCGGCGGGCGAGAGCACGAGCTCGACGGCGCGCTGCTCTTCCTCGCGAGCGATGCGTCGAGCTACGTGACCGGACAGACGATCGTCGTCGACGGAGGCTGGACGGCCCGCTGACGGCGCGAGGAATCCCCATGAAGAACTCCGAGCTCTGTTTCACCTCTCTCACCGAGGTCGCGCGACGGATCGAGAAGCGTGAGCTGTCGCCGGTCGAGGTCACGCGGGCGCTGCTCGAGCGGATCGATGCGCTCGAGCCGACGCTCCACTCGTATCTCACCGTGCTGCACGACCGCGCTCTCGGGCAGGCGCGCGAAGCCGAGCGGGAGATCCAGAGCGGTCGCTACCGCGGGCCGCTCCACGGCGTGCCGATCGCCGTCAAGGACCTCTGCTGGACGAAGGGCATCGCGACCACCTGCGCCTCGAAGGTGCTGCGCGACTGGCGTCCCGACGAGGATGCGGCCGTCGTCGAGAAGCTCGAGCAGGCGGGCGCGGTGATCGCCGGCAAGCTCAACCTGACGGAGTTCGCCGTCACCTGGTACCACCCGGAGCTGCCGGTGCCGCGGAACCCGTGGAACCTCGAGCGCTGGCCGGGAGCCTCCTCGAGCGGCTCCGGCGTGGCGACGGCCGCCGGCCTCTGTTTCGGGTCGCTGGGTACGGATACCGGCGGCTCGATCCGCTTCCCGTCCGCTTCGTGCGGCATCGTCGGCCTGAAGCCGACGTACGGCCGGGTCAGCCGCTACGGCGTGTTTCCGCTCGGCGAGTCACTGGATCACGTCGGTCCGATGACACGAACCGTCGCGGACGCGGCGGCGATGCTCGAGGTGATCGCAGGCTTCGATCCGCGGGACGCGACGTCGTGCCGCGATTCCGTCCCCCGGTACCGCGATGCTCTCGGCCGCGGCGTGCGCGGCATCCGCGTCGGGTTCGACGAGGGCTACGTCTCCGAGGGCACGGCTCCGGAGGTTGCGGCTTCGGTACGCGACGCCGTGCGCCTCCTCGAGAAGCAGGGCGCCGAGATCGTCGACATCCACCTTCCCGACGTGCGCGAGACCCTGACGGCGTGGATCTCGATTTGCGCGCCCGAAACCGCCGCCGCTCACGAGCGAACGTTTCCGTCTCGCGCGGACGACTACGGCCCCGGGTTCCGGTCCTTCCTCGAGCTCGGCACGCGCATCGCCGCGACGGACTACGCGAAGGCGCACCGCGTGCGCGAGCATTTCACGGGCGCTCTCGCGGCCGTGTGGGACGAGGTGCAGGTCATCGCCTGTCCTTCCATGCCGATGCTTCCGCCGCCGGCCGACTCGTTCGCGGCGACCGTGTCGGACTGGGGCGACGTCGCGCCGGTTCTGAAATACACCGCGCCGTTCAACCTGAGCCGAAATCCGACGCTATCGGTGCCGTGCGGGTTCGCGGAAGGGCTGCCGATCAGCCTCCAGCTCGTCGCGCCTCACTTCGACGAGACGATCCTCTGCCGCGTCGGCGACGCGTACCAGTCGGCGACCGAGTGGCACGAGCGTCACCCGTCGGTGGCGAGCCCTCAGGATCTGCGGACCACGCGGTAGATCGCCAAGAGAATGATCGCGCCGATGACGGCGCCGATGAATCCGGCCGCTTCCCCGGGCCCGTAAAACCCGAACTGCCGGCCGAGAAAGTTCGCTACGACCGCGCCTGCGATCCCGAGCAGCGTGGTGATGACCAAGCCGCCCGGGTCCTTGCCGGGCATGAGTGCTCGCGCAACGAGACCGACGATGAAGCCGATGATGATGACGCCAATGATTTCCATGCTGCCCTCCCCGGGTGCGTTCCGGTCACGGTAGAACACGAGCGCGCGCGTATGGGCGCGCCCGGGCTAAAGTCCGGCGGCGCACTGGACGGAGGATCCGGATGGACCACCGCACGGGCCCCCCGAGTCAATGTCCCAGGAGCCAGTTCGCGACACGCTCCGCGGCCTCTTCTCCGGAGCGGACGGCTCCCTCGATGCTGGGGCTCGCGAGATAGTCGCCGGCGAGCGCGATCGAGGAGGGCCGGAGACGCCAGCGGAGCTCCTCGAGGCGCTTGAGCCACCCCACGTGGAAGAGCGGCACGCCCTCACGCATGCGCACGATCGCTTCGCCGGAAACGGGCGGCAGTCGCCAGCCCAGAAGCGCCTCGGCCTCGCCCCAGAGGCGAGTGCGCACCACTTCGTCCGTCTCGTCGAGCAGGTGAGCGGCCAGCGCCGGTGACGCGCAGACGTTGAGGCCACCCCGCCCTTCGGGCACCTGACCGGTCTTCTTCGCCTCCAGGATGCCGATGCCGGCGAGGGCGTTTCGCCCCGGGCCCGCGGGACAGAGCGGCCGCGCTTCCGGCACCGGCTCGTCCAGGCAGAGGTGAAGCTTCACCACGGGAGAGTACCGCGCCGCGGCGGCGACGCCCTTTTCCGGTACGGCGTCGTCGACGAGGCGGGCCGCGGTCGGTCCCGGCACCGCGACCACCGCGGCGTGGGCCTGGATGGCCACTCCGCTCTCGAGCCGCACCCGCACGCCTTCCTTCGCCGAGCGCACCTCGGCGACCGCGTGCGGCCCGCGGAACTGAACGCGGCGACCGACCTCGGCCCAGAGCTCGCCGAGCCCGCCGACGGGACACAAGAGGCGCGCTCCCCGCGCCTCGTTCGCCTGCGCGAGCGGTACCACGCACGAGGTCTCCTCGACCGGCGAGAGCACCAGGCTCTCGAGCGTCGGCCGCAGGACGTTCTCGACGTAGTCGCGGCCGATGCGTTTTTCGAACCACTGCGCGGCAGAATGCTCGTCGAGGAAGGCGGCGCGTTCGAGCGCACGCCAGCGGAGGACGCGACGCCAGCGCAGGAGGTCGAGGCCGAGCAGCACGAGGCGGCGCTTCGACCGCCGGGACAGAAGCGGCGTGCGCATGAGCTCGAACGGGGTCGCCGGCAGCACCGCACGCGCACCGTCCCGGAGCACCACGGTCGCGGCCACCGGCATCGTCACCAGCTCGCGATCGAGGTCGAGACGCCGGATCAGCGCGAGCGTGCGCTCGTAGAAGGACGCCAAGAATTCCGCACCGGAATCGAAGCGCCACTCGCCGATCGGCTCGGTGCGGGATCGACCGCCCGCGCGCGCCTCGCGGTCGAGCACGACCACCGTCGCGCCCCGGTCGCGGAGCGCGAGCGCGGCCGCGAGACCCGCGGGCCCGGCGCCCACGACCACCACGTCCCGGCCTTCGAGGTCCGTCTTCAATGCGAACGCCCGCGCCTCAAGCCGAGATCGAGGATCTTCTGCAGCAGCTGCGGATACCCGAGGCCGTATTCCTGCGCGGCGGATGCGAACTCCTCACGAGCGGCGATTTCCGGATTCGGGTTCGCCTCGAGGAAGTAGAGGTGCCCGGAGGTCGACAGCCGATAGTCGATTCGCGCGTAGCCGTCGAGCTCGAGGATGCGGAAGATCCGCTTGCTCGTCCGCGCCACGTGCTCGGCGAGGCCCTCCGGCAAGCCGTCGGCCGGCTGCTGATAGATCCCGCGCTTCTCCTGGTACTCGGGGTTATGCTTGGCGCGAGCGGTGGCGATCGCCGCGCTGCCGCGCGCCAGGTTGTCGAACACGAGCTCCCAGGTGGGCAGCACCTTCACCTGCCGATTGCCGAGAATCCCCACGTAGAGCTCCCGCCCCTCGATGAACTGCTCGACGATCGCGTCGGTGCCGATCCGCTCGTGAATGAACTTCACCCGCTCGGTCATCTTCTCCTCGCCGTCGACCACCGACGCTTGCGAAATGCCGAGAGACGCGTGCTCGGTCAAACTCTTGACGATCGCCGGGTAGGAAACGCCGCGACGCGGCCGGACCGCGGCGCCGCGCCGAAAGACGACGAAGCCCGGCGTGCGGATCCGGTGATACACCGCGAGCTTCTTCGAGAGCCCCTTGTCGCGCGCGAGCACGAGACCTCGCGGGTTGCACCCGGTGTAGGGCACGCGCAGCAGCTCGAGCAGGCTCACGACGTGCTGGTCGAACTCGGCCATGCCGTGGAACTCCTCGAGCAAGTTGAAGACGACGTGCGGCCGCCACTCGGTCACCACGGTCCGGATCGGCAAGAGCTCGTCCTGCACCCCGAGCGGCCGCGCCTCGTGGCCGAGCTCGCGCAGCGTGCGGACGACGTCGTACTCCGTCTTCCAGACGTAGATTTCCTTCTCGCTGTATCCTTCGAGGTTCTCGGGCGGCACCAGCGAAGGGTGCATCAAGACCAGAACGCGCAGCTTCTTCATAGCGCGACCGAGTCTCGCCAGCGGTAGAGGAAGCTCATCGTGTTGACGGTGAGCAGCACCGCGAAGTCCGTGAGCAGCTTGCGCTCCGACCCCACGGCGCGAAGCTTGAGCTCGCCGCAGCGCCCGATCATGTCGCTCAGCACCTGATCGAGCGCCGCTTCGTATTCTCCGGTCCAGCGGGCGACGAGACGACGGATCTCGCGCCGCTTGCGCCGCAAGAACTTCGATGCGCGCTCGCGGTCGCGATGCCGCGGGTTCGCCGAGAAGAGGCGCTGGAGATCCTCGTCGTAGACGTCGGGATAACTGATCGAGTACTGCTCGTGCTTCTCTTCGTAGTAGGCACCGAGCGTCTTGCGAATGTGGTCGAGTGGCTCGACCCGCCGGCGCGTGCGCACGAGTGGCGGCGCATGCGTCAGCTCGCCCATCAACTCGTCGACGTATTCGAGCTTCTTGAGGGCCGGCCACCCCTCGTAGCGCTTGCGCCAACCGCGCTCCGGCTGCAGCCACACGGCGAAGGTCTCGGCGAAGTCCTCCACCGGATGGCTCTGCGCGTAGTAGAGTCGCAGGTGCTGCACGTAGCGGCGACTCGCCGGGTTCGGCCGGTACGACTCCGGGTACTTCTCGGAGGATCGGCCGAAGAGCTCCTGCCACCGGCGGCGACGATGCAGCTCGTACGCGTGCTGAATCGCGTGGCCGCACTCGTGGCGCAGGATCTTCATGCACCCCTCACGCGTGCCCCCCTCGACCTCGAGCATCTTCGCGCGCTCCAGTCGCATCAGACGCGGGTGCGCCAAGTAGAACGGAAGCGCGATGCCGGGCACGCCATCGGGCGAGAACCACTCCGTCGACAGCCACACGTGCGGCCGGAAGCGGAGGCCGCGGCGATGCAGGTCTCGGTAGAGCGCGCGGACCCGTCGTTCGACCCACGTGTGCTCGATGCGAAGCCCGAGGTCGCACATTCGAGTCTCGAGGAGCCGCTCGTTCGGCCATCGAGACCAGGCGTACACGCGCCGCGTCGCGGATTTCCCAGACCCTCCGGTCTTCCGTCTCCCTCGCCCCGTCATCCGGCTGCCCAGAGGTAGTCGAATCCTGCGCGGGGAGCCAGCGATGGGCGATCGTGTCGCGCCGCCGCCGATCTCCGCAACCCTCGGGTCCGACCGGTTTTCCACTCTGCCGTGCGCCGACTCCGGCGCGGCGCGGGGGTGTATCGGGAACCGGCGTCTCGAGCAGGTCGATCGGGAATGAAGACGAGCGTCTGGGCCGACGAAGCGGAACGGCAACGCGCCGCCCTCGAGCTCGAGAAGGAGCTCGTCCTCGACCTCCTCGGTGAGCTCGTCGTCGCCGAGCCAACGGAACAAAACCGGCGGACCTCCGCCGAGCAGAGGATCCTCGAGGAACACTTCTCGTTGCTCGGCTCCGAGCAGGCGCGCCTCGACCGTGAGCTCCGCGCACTGGCGTTCGGCCCGGAGCTCGTCGGTGCGACCGTCCGGGAGCGAGCGCGAGAGGTACATGCGCAGCATTCGCGACTTCGCAGCATGCTCGAACTCTGCCGGCAAGAAAGTGCCGCGGGACGCGCACGACGAATGCGCGACCGGTTCTGGGTCGATGCCCTCAGCCTCGAATTCTCTCGGCTGGATTCGGAAGCCGGGAGAATCCGCGAGCAAGCGGAGCGGCTGACCGGCCGGCCCGCTCTCCGCCTCTCCCACGCTCACCTTCAGTCGGTGAGTGGAGCGACGTCGAGGTCGGTGAGCGGCCAGTCGCGAAAGTTCCGCTCGTAGGTCACTCCTCCGTCCCGCCCGAACACGGTGTAAGTCTCGATCGGCTGCGGCGTCTTCTCCCGGATGTACTCGGCCCGCCGGTCGGAAAGCGCCGCCACTCCCTGCGCCCGTCCCTCGGCGGCTCGTTTCCAGGCCGGCTCGTCGTCCCACACCGTGAGGTGCGCCCGCTCGAGGCGGCGCGCCGCGGCGGCGATGAAGTTGCCGAGCTTCGCGAGCGTCGGCCCCTCGAGGCCCGGGGAAACGAGGATCGCGTCGTCGGCGAGCCGGCGGAATTCCACCGGCGATGCCTTCGGGTCGAGCGCGATCACCTGCGCCTTCGGTTCCGGCGCCGCCGACATCGTTGCCGGAGGCGGAGCCTCTCGCTCTCGATTGCAGCCACCGAGGACGATCGAAAGAGCCAGGCCGAAACTGGCGAGACGTCGATTCACTTCGCGATCATGCACCCTCCCGGCAATAGCACGTGAGGCGAGCCGCCGTCTTTACCGGCGCCGGAAACCGTGGTTCCCTGTATGCACCGTCGACGGTCGCAGGCGGCAGGGCGAAGAATGGGCCGCCTCGAACGACTCGATCTCGATCAGGACGTTCCCGAAGAGGAGTACGACCGGAAGATCGAGCGCCTGCAGCTCGAGATGCTCACCATGCAGCACCGGCTCCGCCAGTCGGATGGCCGGGCGGTGATCCTCTTCGAGGGCTGGGATGCATCGGGCAAGGGCGGCGCGATCAAACGCCTGACCGATCGCATCGATCCCCGCGGATATTCCGTGCATCCGATCGGGCCGCCGGACGAGGTCGAGCGCAGGCACCATTACCTCTGGCGCTTCTGGAAGCGCCTGCCCGCAGCCGGGATCTTCGCGATCTTCGACCGCTCGTGGTACGGCCGCGTGCTCGTCGAGCGCGTCGAGAAGCTCACGCCGAAGAAAATCTGGCGCCGGGCGTATGGCGAGATCAACGCCTTCGAGGAAACGCTCGCGAACGACGGCACGCCCGTCATCAAGTTCTTCCTTCACGTGAGCGCCCGCGAGCAGCTGAAGCGCTTTCGCGAGCGCGAGCGAAATCCGTTCAAGCGCTGGAAGATCGGTCCGGATGACTGGCGGAACCGCAAGAACCGAAAGAAGTACCTCGAGGCCTACGAGGACATGTTCGAGGAGACCCACACGAAGCGGTGCCCGTGGCACCTGATCCCCGCGGATTCCAAGCGTCATGCCCGCCTCGAGGTGCTGCGGCGGACGGTGCGCGTGCTCGGCGGGCTGCTTCCGCCGGCGGACTTCGAGCACGAGAGCGGCGAGAAGCCTGGTAAGTGATCGGCCGCGCCGAGGTCCACGTCTTCCGCGGCGATCATCTCGAGAGCCGCCATCAGGTCGTCGGCGCGCTCGCCGATCCATCGGGAGCGCTCCTCGGATCGTGCGGCCGAGAGGCTATCGACGAGCCGGTCTTCCTGCGCTCGACCGCAAAGCCGTTTCAGGCGGCCGCGGTGGTCGCGAGCGGCGCCGCCGACCGCTTCGCATTCGCGGACGACGAGAT
>JAXDLK010000150.1:0-5663 GCA_034666665.1 Candidatus Binatota bacterium | reverse complement strand
CGTGCCACGTCCGCGCACCCTCGCCGAAGATCTGGTCGGCGAACTTCTCGAATCCGAGCATCTCGTAGAAGGGCACGCTCTTGTCCATGTCGCGGACGCAGATGTTGGCATGCACCATCTGGCTGATCGAGATTGCTTTCATGAGGCCTCCTTCGTTGCGTGTGAACGTTGGGGTGGACTGCTATTGAGTAGCCAGTTTGCGAAGCCGTCGCGACCGGCATGAGGAGAGGTCATGAAGAAGCCCGCAGCGAAGAAGAACGCGCGATCGAAACCACGGGGAAAGCCGCTCGAGGACTTGACGCTCTCCCACAAGAAGAGCGCGAGCGTCAAAGGCGGGGTCCTGCCCGTCGACTACTACGCGGACGCCACGTTCGCGACGAAATGAACCATCCGCCTCAGGGGAGGACGTCGAACCAGACGGGCTTCGGGTTGTCGGGCCGCCCGTTGTAGTTGGTGGTGATCTCTTCGCCCGCCGCGATGTCGCGGAGCGCCACGAACCGGATCGTCCGGGACTCGAGGCGGATGTCGAACGCCGCGTTCGGCTGATACGAGTGGTTGCAGAGGGTGCCGAGACCGAGCAGCACGGCCGCGTCCTCGTGCTCCGCTCCCCAGAGGAAGTAGTAATCGCGGAGCGCCGTCTTCTCCAGGTGCTCGATCTCGGCGCCCGGCAAGACGATCACCGGCGCTTCCTCGATGATCTCGCGGGCGCGGATGCGCCGTGTCGCGAAGATCCCGTTGCCCTTTCCGGGGCTCGCACCGACGGCGATCACCGCGCCACCGCCCAGGCGATCTGAGCGCGCACGAAACGCTCCCACGTCCATCCCGCCTCCCCGGCGGCGCGCTGGATCCCCACGTCGGGACCGAACGCCGGGTTCGGGTTGACGTCGAGGATCCTCGGCTCGCCCCGAGCGTCGAGGCGGAGGTCGACGCGCAGGCAGCCGCGCGCGCCGACGGCGCGCCATGCCCCGCGGGCCGCCGCGATCAACGCCTCCTCCGTGCCTTCGTCGAGATCGAACCGGTACGTGAGCGGCGAATCCTCGTAGTCGGCGCTCTCGGCGTCCCATTTCGCCGCGTACGTCATCAGACGGAGGCCGTTCCGGAAGCAGATCTCGCCGACCGAGACGTGCTCCGGCCCGAAAGCTCCCCAGAGCGACACGACGAACTCACGCCCGGGCAGGAAGTCCTCGATCACGACCGTGCCGTGGGCGCGTGCACAGGCGCGCGCGAGCGCCGCGGCATCGGCACAGACGGACTCGCCGTCGATCCCGACCGAGCCGTCCTCGCTCGCGGGCTTGACGATGCACGGAAAGCCGCCCGTGGGCGGCACGGGCAAGCCCGCGGCGGCGAGGACGGGAGCGACACGGTCCTTCCGCCGGCAGAGCGCGAGCGTCTCGCTGCCCGATCCGGTGAAGCGGACGCCCGTCCACTCGAAGAGCGCGGCGACGTGTGCCTCGAGGTCCGGCCGCCCGAGCGGCGCTTCGCACACGTTGTAGACGACGTCGGGTGCGTGCTCGTCGAGAAGCGCGAGGAGCTCCCGCGGCTCGCCGCGCACGCGCGCGAGCACGGCCTCCGGCAGTACCGCGGCGATCCCTCGGGCCGCGCCCTCGAGGTCGAGCTCGCGCGCTTGCCGGCCTGCGGCGATCCGCTCGGGAGGGGACGTGTGGACGACGAGCACCTTCATCGATCTCCAACCCAATCCGAAAAACGGCGTGCGCAGAACCTCGACCATGCCGGCGAAATCCCCTCACCCCAGCCCTCTCCCTGGAAGGGAGAGGGTGCAAGGACAGGATCGGCGGCCGCGAGGCCCTCTCCCAGGAAAGGGAGAGTGTGCAAGGACAGCATCGGCGGCCGCGGTGGCCCTCTCCCTGGAAGAAGGGAGAGTGTGCAAGGACAGCATCGGCGGCCGCCGTGGCCCTCTCCCATCCTGGGAGTGGGTGGCCGAAGGCCGGGTGAGGGTCCTTTCCGATCGCAAGACACCTTTAGGATGTTCGTGCAAAGAGCTCGGATGAGCGTTCTCGTCGTGAGCTCGAGCTGGTTTCCGCTTCGGTATCATCGTTCCGAATTTCGGATTGGGGCTAACGGGCTCCATCTCGTCCGATCGTGAGCCCTGCGCGGGCCGCGGCGTCTCGGAGAATCCCCTGGACCAAGGCGTCGTACGATCGCGTCGGCCGCGCGAGCAAGACCATGTCGCTGTTCTCCGGATCGAGCCCCGGGATCGGGTTGCACTCGAGAAAGCACGGCTCTCCGGCGTCGTCGAAGCGGAAATCGATGCGCGCGAAGTCCCGGCAACCGAGCAGGCGATAGGCCGTGAGCGCGAGGCGCTCGAGCCTGGCCAGCATGGAAGCGGGCAGCCGTGGCGGCACGTGATAGCGAACGCGGCGCCGCCAATCGCGCTTCACCTCGAGCGAATAGACGAACGCAGCCGCCGCTCCGGCAGCCGCGATCTCCATCATGCCGAGCACGGCCGCGCCGGCGGCGTTGCCGGTGATGCCGACGGTGACCTCGGTTCCGGATAGATACCGCTCGACCAGTACGGGGCATCCATACCGTGCACGGAGCGCGCGGCAGCGCTCGATCGCGCCGGCGACGTCCGGCGCCACGCAATCGTCTCGGATCCCCTTGCTCGAACCTTCGTCGTTCGGCTTGACGACGACGGGGTAGGGGAGCGAGGCCAGAGCGTCCTCGTCGCGCAGGCACTCGACGAGCACGGCCGGCGCCACCGGCACCTCCGGCGACACCACGCGGCGGGCGAGCGCCTTGTCGAGCGCGAGCCCGAGCGTGAGCGCGTCGGAGCCGGTCACGGGAACGTCGAGAAGCTCGCAGACCGCAGCGGGGACCGCCTCGCGACAGCGCCGACCGGCACCTTCCGCGATGTTGAAGGCGAGATCGTACCCGCCTGCGTCGAGACGCCACGGCAGACGGCGATCGGCCGCGACCGGCTCGACCCGCCCGGCGAGAGCCTCGAGTGCCCGCGTGATCGCGGCGATCGTCTCGACGCGATCGTACTCCTCGAAGGCGTCGTCCGGCAGGCCGGGCGCCGTGCGGGTGGGCCTCGGGTTGTGAAGCAGCGCGACCTTCATCGACTGGCGCCGGGCATCCTCGTGCGAGGCGGTGCACGCTCCGCGTCGCCCCAGAACCATTCGACGGTCGCCTCGGCGCGGCGGGCCTCGAGCCATTCGTCGAACACGATCTCCGCGATGACGTCCGAGGTCGGCGGATCGAGCCGGGCCGCAGTGATCCGCAGCACACGGACGACGTCGTAGCCCTCGGCGGCAGCCAGCGGGCCGATCACCGCGCCCGGTCGGGCGCGGAAGATGGCCCGCGCATGCTTCGGCGGCAGGTCACGGCGGTACACCCGCTCCGTTCGCGCCGCCGCGGCCTCGCCCGCCTCGAGCGCCGCGGCGACGGCGCGGCTGAATCCGCACTCGCCGGCGCGGCTCTGCCGAGCGATCGCGATCGCCGCGTGGCGATCCGCGGTGACGCGAACGATCGTTGCCGTGTCGAGCTCGGGTCGATGCTGCTCGAAGTAGGCACGGATCCGGCCGGCGGCGATGGCGGCTCTCAGCTTCGTCGCGATCACCTGGCGGCGACTCTCGTGCTCGAGGTCGTGCGGCGTCCAGCCGCGCCGCCGGAGCCATGCGGCGAGCGCGCGCCGCGAGCGCAGGCCTCGCTCCCGGCGGAATCCTCGCACGGCAGATCGAACCTCGTCAGCGGACGCATCGATGCCGTGGGCATCGACCGCCTCCCGGACGAGACAGCCGTCGACCAGCCGCTCGACCAGCGCTGCGTCGTTCCAGATCCCGTCGAGGTAGCCCATCACCGTCTGCATGTTCAGCGTGCGGCCGTTGACGCGCACGAGGTCGCTCTCGCGCGCGTGATGCGCGTGGCGTAGCGCCCACGGCACTCCGTCCTCCGGAGAGAAGGCGAGGGAGAGAGTGCCGGCGCCGGCGAGGCGGAGCAGAACGTCGTAGTGGACGCCGCCGAGCGCTCCGTCGATCTCCCAGACGAGTCGCGGGTCGGTCGTCCCGTGGCGCTTCGCGAGGCGGCCGAAGCGTTCGGCGGCGTCGACGGGCGGCAGTCCCGCACGCGCAGCTCCGACGAGATAACGGAGAGTCGCGGCGATGGCGCGATCGACGGCGGGCGGGATCCCCCGGGGAGCGCGCGGACTCGACGCGAGCGGTAGACGGAGCACGGCCGCGGAGGGCTCGGCGGGCGCCGCCGGCGGGGGCGGCGGGTCCGCGAAGACGCGGCGCCGACGGCCCTTCCCCTCTCGGGCGAGCAGCAGGTCGGCGATGGCGCTGCCGATCGGAACGCCGGTGGTTCGCTCCATCCACAGCCAGTCGCCGTCCGGGTTCACCTCGAGGAAGACGTAGCGCCCGTCCGGGGTCAGGATCATGTCGATCGCACCGAACGTGAGCCCGAGGCGCTTCACCAGCGCGATCGAACGACGCGCGAGACGCCGCGGCAGATCGTGAACAGCGTACCGCGCATGGTGGTAATCGCCCCGGCGCCAGTCGCGGCGGGTGTGGTTCGTCCACTGCGAATGGATCTCGACGGGGAATACCCGATCTCCGACGACCGTGATGCGGAGCTCGATCCGTTTCTCGACGTAGGGCTGAATCGCGACGGGGCAGTACCGGATCGCGTCGCGATCGGCGAGGTCCCGGTTCGCGACCACCTCCGTCAGCACGTGCGCCCGGTAGCGCTCGTCGTCGCCCGCGGGGAACAGCTTGTTGTGAACGGTCTTGCTGATCACCCCGCCGTCGTGGCGCCGGTGGAACGCGAGAACGTCGTCCGGACGGTTCGTCACCAGCGTCGCGGGAATCTCGAATCCGAGCTCGGCGGCGGTCTCGAGCTGAAGCGTCTTGTAGCCGGCTCGGAGCTCCTTCCATCGCGGCGCAGGAAGCCACACGCAGTCGAGGAGCTCGGTCGCGCCGGTCCAGACGTCCGCGGTCTCGCGCGCGACGTACTCGCGGAGCTCGGGGTCGATGACCTCATCGTGCGGCCTCGGCCGCCGCCAGCGCCGCGACCACACGGCGCTCACCTCGCGGAGATCGACGGCGACGTCGCGAACGCGCAGAACCGCCGAGGCGCGCCTTCCGGGCTCGTGCGAAACCGAGAGCTCCGCGCGGCCGGGAAGCTCCGCGACGTCGAGGTGCAGGACCGCCGCGCCCCGCCGCCGGAGCTCGGGCGCGACGGCGGCGACGTGATCGTCCCCCGGCGCCGCGACGATCAGGATCATCGGCGGGCGACACTAGGTCGGCGCGCAGCGGCGAAGCAACCGCCGGGGCGCTGCGGCCCGCGGCTCACTCGGCGGTCAGGGTCTTACGGTAGATGAGGCAATCGTCGCCGGCTTTGTAGAAGTCCGGAATGCGACCGACGCTCTCGTACCCGAGCGCTCGAAAGAAGCGCCGCGTGCGCGTGTAGTCGGCACGCCCGCTGGTCTCGAGCACGAGCCGCTCGCCGCCGCGCTCGCGGACGAAGGCCTCGGCGTATGCGTGCAGGGTACGTCCGGCACCGTACCGTTGCGCGCGCGGGTGGACACAGATCCAGTAGAGATGCCACGTCGACTCCGTGATCGGCGTCTTCGCGACGCAGGCGTAGCCTTCGAGGCGGCCGTCGACCTCGACGACGAAATGCGGATACCCGCCGGTGGCTCCGCA
>JAXDLK010000149.1:0-7721 GCA_034666665.1 Candidatus Binatota bacterium | reverse complement strand
TACCCTGCGCATCGCGGGCCGTCGCGGTCGTCATCACTGTCTCCTTTCGTTTGGGGGAACATTCGAAAGGAGCTTGGCAGCTTCGGCCCGCATCTTCATCAGGCCGAATCATAGACTCTCTCCCCTCAGGGGAGAGGTGGAAAGAGAGCAAGCACTATCGATAGTGCTGCGACTACCGCGCCACCAGCAGTGTCATCGAGTAGTGCGGAAACACGACGTCGAGGTTCGCGCGTGCCGGCAGGTCCGGCTGCCGCACGATGGACGTCGGTGCCGACGCGTCGTAGCGCCACACCTCGATCGCCCCGTGCGGCGAGAAGCCGGCGATCGCGAGCGCGCTCCGGAAGTCTCGATCCGGGTCCTTGTTGAGGACGACGATCGTCAGCGCTCGATCGCTCGAGCGCTCCGCGGCGTACACGGCCAACCGTCCGACGTCCGAGCTCTGCGCGCGCACCCGCACGTCGCCGAACGTCGAATGGCGGCCGTCGTAGTTGCGATAGACGCGGAACGCGAACGCGGCCGGCTGGTTCGCGCGTGGCGGCCCCCACATCGCGGCGAGGTTCAGACCGTAGCGGCCGAAGAGCCCGAGGATGTCGGCCTGGGCGAGCGCGCCGGTCACGTGCTCGAGCGCGCCCCAGTTGTACTCGGTGACCGCCGTGCGCGTTCCCGGGTAGTTCCGCCGCACCCACGTTCGCAGGCGGGGCAGGAGCTTCACCTGGTTCGGCGTCAGGTCCGTGCGGCCGATGTAGCTCTCGTCGGTATAGCTCGGGTCCCAGAGCGCGCGCGTCGAACGGAGCCGCAGCGCCTGCGTCTCCCGTCCGCCCGCGCAGCGAAACGGCAGCGGCACGTCCGTCTGCGGGTAGAAGTGCTCGTCCAGGTAGTCGAGGATACGGCGCCCGGTCCGATCCTCGTACGCCTTCATCTGCTGCAGGTACCACTCGACGAAGGGGACGTCCCCGTGCGCCCGCCGATCGGCGTGCGTCGCGTACACGTCGCTCCCGGCGTCGCGTCCGGAGTAGAAGTAGCGCGTCCAGCTGTCGTCCGACGGGCCGAGCACCTTCGCCGTGGGATCCGCCCGCTTGATCGCCGCCGCGTACGCGTACGCGCGGTCCCGCATCTCGTCATAGCCGACCGGATCGGGGTGGATGTCGCGGTGAGTCTCGCTCCAGATCTGCGGCTCGTTGTCGAGCTCGTAGAAGGAGACGCCGCGGCTCGCCGCATCGCCGAACCGCGCGACGAGGTGGTCCACCCAGCGCCGTTGATGTGCCGGCGCGACGCAGTGCCCGTCGCCGCCGATCGTTCCCATGCACCGGCTCGTGTCCTCGGGATCGTTCCCGGTGACGAGCGAGCCGTCTTGACGGACGCCGTTGCCGCAATCGGTGCGATAGGGGTCGACCGACTGCGGCGCATAGCCGTACTTCTCGACCGAGAAGCCGCAGGCGAAGTCGCGGCTCTTCGCCAGCCAGCCGATGGTCGGGATCGTGATCAGCGAGCGGACGCCGATCGAGCGGTTCCGCGCCACGAACTGATCGCTGCCGGAACCGTTCGGCAGACCGCTCTCGTCGACCGCATGCGGACCGTCCTCGGGAAGGTTCTCGAAGAAGTAGTCCGAGGCCCGGTTCGACGCGCTGAGCGTCCAGTCGTAGCGGGTGATGGCGTTCCCGCCCCAGCGGTTCAGGGTGGCGCCGAGATCGCGGATGCCGCGCTTCGACAGCGGATTGAAGTCGCCGTAGATGACGTTCACCCCGTAGATGTCGGGGCTGACCCGCGCGCGCCCGTGGGCGGCGTCGATGCTCAGGCTCGGGCCCGCCACCGGCGAGGGCCCCGCATCCGTCACCAGCGCAACGTCGTCGAGATACACCGTGCCGTTCGCGCCGCCGGCGTTCGCGATGCCGAAGCCGGTGATCGGCAGACCGTCGGCCCCGAGATCCTGGAGGCGGACGTGCGCGAGCTTCCAGGCACCGGCCTCGATCGGGCCGTCGAGAAAATCCTCCAGCGGTACTGTCTCGCAGAGGCCGCCGTCGCGATCCGAGCGCTGGAAGCCGATCGCGAGCTTCTGTCCGCCGGTCGCGCCGCCGTTCACCCAGACGTCGAGGTGAGTGTAGGGCGCGGTTTGCAGCGCCTCCGGAGGCGCGAGAAAGACGAAGTGATCGTCGCTCGCGTCGAGCGAGATCGAGCGCGAGCCGCCGTGCGCGAAGTCGGTGGAGTCGAGCGAGTGCGCACCTTCGCTCGAGTAATCCTGCCAGCCGTTCTCGAGCGTCTCGCGGTAGATCCGCAAGGTCGCCGCGCCCGCCGTCGATTGCACAAAAAGTGAGAGCACGGCCGCCGCGGCGATCGCCGTCGATCGCCGCCTGACCGGTGCGGTGCGACCAGGGATCACATGTGCGACGGGGCCCAGAACGGGACCGCGTTACATGCTGTCACCCGGACGCGCAACTGAATTCGCCGGTTCGGCCATCGCGTGTATGATCCGTGCGCCGTGCGGCTCCACGATCTTCTCGAAGAGAGAGCGAGCGAGCGGCCGGACGCCGAGTTCGCCGTCCAGGGCGATCGACGGATCCGCTACGGCGAGGCGGGCGATCGTGCCCGCCGGATGGCCGCGGCGCTCGTGCGTGACGGCGTCGTTCGCGGAGCTCGCGTCGCCGTGCTGGCGAAGAACTCGATCGAGCACGTGCTCGCGTACTTCGCGGTGTCTCTCGCGGGCGCGACCACGGTGCCGCTGAACCACCGGCTCGCGCCGGGCGAATGGGAGCACGTGCTGAACGACAGCGGCGCGCGGGTCCTCCTCGCGGGGTCGCAGCTCGCGCCTTCGATCGACGAGATCCGCGCGCGCCTCTCGCGAGTCCGGAGCTTCGTCGCGCTCGATGCCGACCCGCCGAGCGGCTGGGAGGCGATCGAGGAATGGCTCGCGCCGTCCTCGGCAGTTCCTGGCGCCACGCTCGGCACCGACGACGCGTTGCAGATGTACACCAGCGGCACCACGGGACCACCCAAGGGAGTGGTGCTCACCCACGCGGCGGTTCTGGCCAACGTCGAACAGATCGACGACACGCTCGGCGACCTGCCGGATGGCCGGAGTCTCGTCGTCGCGCCGCTCTTCCACGCCGCCGTGGTGCCGAGCACGTTCACGTGGGTGAGGCGCGGCGGCTCTCTTCGGGTGATGGAAAGCTTCGACGCCCCCGAGGTCGTCCGCGTGCTCGACGAGGACCGCGTCGTCTTCGCGGTGCTGGTCCCGTCGATGATCCGCCTTTGCCTGGACGGAGCTCCGGACGCGGAGCAGCGGCGGTACGAGGCGCTCCGGCTGATCTATTACGGCGCCTCGGCGATCTCGCCCGACACGCTTCGCCGTGCCGTCGCCACGTTCGGCTGCGGCTTTCTCCAGTCGTACGGGCTGACGGAGGCGACGCAGTCGGTCACCGTGCTGACACCCGAGGATCACCGTGAGGCGCTCGAATCGGAGCCCGATCTCCTGCTCTCCGCCGGCCGGCCGATCGGTGGGACCGAGGTCCAGGTCGTGAGCGGGGAGGGCGTCACCGTGCCTGCGGGAGTGCCCGGCGAGATCGTCGTCCGCGGTCCGCAGGTGATGCGCGGTTACTCGAATCGGCCCGACGATACCGCCGAGGCGCTCCGCGATGGCTGGCTCCACACCGGCGACGTCGGCGTCCTCGATCGTCGCGGGTACCTCTTCGTACAGGATCGATTGAAGGACCTGATCGTCACCGGCGGCGAGAACGTCTCGCCGCGGGCGGTGGAGGGCGCGCTGCTCCAGCATCCCGGCATCGCCGATGCGGCAGTGATCGGCGTGCCCGACGAGCGCTGGGGCGAGTCGGTCAAGGCCGTGGTGGTCCCCGGTCCCGGAATCGCCGTATCCGAAGAAGAGATCCTCGATTTCTGCCGTGGCAGGGTCGCAGGGTTCGCGCGCCCCCGTTCGGTCGACTTCGTCGACGCGCTGCCGCGGAACGCCGGCGGCAAGGTGCTGAAGCGCGTGCTCCGGGAGGGCTACTGGGCAGGAAGCCTGCGCCGCGTCGGTGGCGCCTGAGTCCTGCGACTCATGCCTGATCGTCGGCGACTGCAACGGTCTCGTGGAAGTCGCGGTAGTCGATCAGCGTTCGGCCGTCGGGCAGCTTCTGCAGGATGTCCGCGAAACGCCGGCCCCAGAGGATGTCTTCCGGGTGGTACGCATGCCGCGCATGGATCGTCTGCGCGAGCGTCTCGTCGAGTCCGGTGAGAAGCGCGATGATTTCCGCGTCGACTTCGGACAGCGACTCCGCGGTGTGGCCGCGGAGCGGGCTCGACTCGTCGATCGGGTGGACGGCCGCCCAGGTGAGCGTGAAGATCGGTGTCTCGCTGCGAGTCAGGCGAAGGTCCTCGAGCCGCCGGATGCTCTCGCCCTCGGCTGTGGTGTCGTCGCGAGCCAGGACGACGCGGAGACGCGCCTCGACGATCCGGTTGTGGCGCTCGTTCGCCATGCGAAACGTGAGCGACGGTACGCCGTCACGCCGCGATACCGTGGCCGAGCGGCTGAAGAGCACGCGCGCCGTCGGCTGCGCAAACTTCGAGAACATGAGGCCGGTGATCACGGCGAACGAGATCACGCCGAGGAACGCCTCGATCATGACGAGCGCGTTCGCGTAGGTTCCTTTCGGCGACATGTTTCCGTAGCCGATCGTCGCCAGCGTCTGCACGCTGAAGAAGAAGGCATCAGCGAAGGAGCCCTGGCGCGCGTTGACGATCGAGTCGCCGTCCGCCAGGTACGCAAGTGCGAAGAGCGCGTTCGCGAGCGTGTAGAAGAGCGCGATCACCGCGGTCAGCATGGGCCATGGGAGCGTCAGCAGGCGGTGGTAGGCGTCGGCGATGCGGCGGTCGCGCGCGCGCCGATGCAAGATGCCGCGGGCCTTGCGCACGACGACCGTTCGACCCTCCGGGGACATCGGTGCCTCGGTCATCGCGCGGACGGGCGGCTCGTGGGAACGCGGCGCCTTACTCACGGCGTCAAGATACCCGCGGGAGAGCGCGGTTCAAACGGCCGTCGTCGCGGGAGTCGGTTTGCCTCGACCGGGCCTTCTCGGTATACGCACGCGTTCCGCAGGCGCTCGTCAGTAAAGGAGCGCGGTCATGGTCCCCGGTAGCTCAGTCGGTAGAGCGTCCGGCTGTTAACCGGATGGTCGCTGGTTCGAGTCCGGCCCGGGGAGCCTGAAAACCGAGGGGATCCGCGGAGAATTCCGCGACCCCTCGGAACCTCTGAGCGGCAGGGGGCAACAAAGGGCAACTTTCATCTGGATCGCCCGGCGGTCAGGGCGCACATGGTGCCCGACGACCGCATTCTCCGCATCGCGCCACCCGATTCCACGGCTCGACCTCGATCGTCTTCCGTCTTCGAGGTGACACCTTCCTCATCCTCGCTCGCCTGACACCGAGAAGCTTTCTCGCTAAGCTCGTCGTCCGCACGGGGTCCTCCCGTTCGACTGCTGGTGGGCAACCGCGGAAGCACATGACGAGGTGGTCGTGAAGGAGGATCCCGAGGAGCGCGCGCGAGAGATCCGCGCGAACACCGGCCGCTCCCTCGCGCGGCCGTAGCGTACCCCGCGTTCGCTCCGCGCTCTCGGGATGCACGCCATGTTCGACGGACTCGCGCCGCGAATCCGGCGGTGGGTCGACTACGAGCAGACCGTCAACGAGCGCCTCATCGACCCCGCGCGCTACGCCCCCATCGATCGCCGCAGCAACACGGTCCGACTCGGCCTCCACCCCGAGCGGCGCGCCGTCTGGGACCAGGAGGCGATCTGGCTGCCCCGTGCGAAGGTTCGCGTCTACGGTCCGCTGCGGGAGGAGCTCCGCGCCGGCTTCGGCGTCGAGCGATGCGACGGTCGGACGCCGATCTTTCTCCATCCGCAAGCGCCCGCCGTCCTGCGGCGCCTGACGCACCGATACGGACGCGAGGCTCTCGGGGGAGTCGTCGCCACGCCGACGGCCTCGTACCGCACCGTCGTCGCCTGGCAGCGTTCCGGACACGGCATGCCGGTCGTGTTGAAGCTGTCGCTCGGCGCCGTCATCGGCCGACGCCGGCGGCGCCTCACGGAGCTCCACGTCGCGCAGGCGGTCGTGCTGACCTCCGTCCTGGAAACCATTCCCGCCGCGGATCGCGAGCGCCTTCACCTCGACTGGTTCGCGGAGCCGTGCGGCGCGGTGGAAGCACAAAGCCGCCACGGGTGGCTGCTGCGTCGCCTGCCCGCGTTCATGATCGAGCCGGGCACCACGACGCTGATGCCGGTGTTCTCGCTGATCTCACAGGAGGCCGGTCGTGCGCCGCATCTGGTCAGGCTGATCCGGCGATCCAGGCGAACCCCCGAGGAGTTCGTCATCGACACGCTCATCCGGCCGTACGTGAACGCGGAGGCTCATCTCCTGTTCGAGGAGGGCGTGCAGCACGAGGGCCACACGCAGAACGTGCTCGTCGAGGTCGACGAGCACGAGCGGTTGACGCGACGGCTGATCCTGCGCGATCTGTCCGACGCGTCGGTCAACATCGCGTTTCGCCTCGCGAAGGGCAGGCCGCTGCCATCGTTCCCTCCCGGGTCGCTGCCGCGCGCGCCGTTCAGCATCGCGGCGAACGCCGGCGATCACCGCACGAACTTCCGGCGTCCGCGGATCCTTCGCGGGTTCGATACGGTCGAACGCTATGGCCTGGGCGGATTCGTGTGGCCGATCAATGCGTCGCTGCTCCGCTTCTTCGAGCGCTACGACCCGCACCTCGTCGAGCAGCAGTACCTCGAGCTGTGGCAGCAGGCGGCGATACGGTCGCTCGGCGTGCGCCCGCTCTTCCGGGAGAAGCCCCGGGGGTTGGCCACGGACGAAGCCGTCGCCTACTTCCTGCGTGAGACCGACTGGCGAGCGCTCGGCGCGGTCACGTCGTGTCTGCCGGATGCCGCCGAGCCGCTTCTGGGCGAAGGGCGGCTGCGACGGCAAGCGGGGTCGGTCTACGAGCGCCTGTCGAGCGCCTGGGGCGACCTGTTCCTATCGGCCGGCCGGCCGGCGTTCTTTCTCCCGGCCTTCTGAGACCGCGGCCCGCGCTCGACTCGCCGACGCGAGCCGGACGGCGCGGACTGCCGACTAGAGGTACCCTTGCGGGGTCCCCGGCGACTGTGTCCCCGGGGACGTGGTCGGGGACGGCGAAGAGGTGCCACGGTACGACGAGCTGCTGGTCGAGTAGGACGAATCGGCGCCTCCGATCACCTTGCCGGCCTCGACGTTCGGCAGATCCTTCAGTGCCTTCTTGCTGCGGCCTGCAGCGGTTTTCCGCGGCTTGGAGGCCTTTGCCTTTCGTCGAACGGCCATGGCGAGCTCCTATCGAGAGAGACTCCGAAACATGCTGCCGCGTTACTGGCACAGGCGACCCGACGTTGTCGAGACGAACGAGATGAACGGGATGAGGCAGCGCCGGCGACCGACGTGGAGCCAGTGCGCCACGGCTCATCGCGGACTCGGGTCCCTATAGGGCGTACGGTCGACGATGCCCGCCGCGACGAACGCCTCACGTCGTTCACGGCATTTGCCGCACGATCCGCAGTGCATGGGCAAGAGACTCGAGCTCGACCATGCCGACGACGGTTCCATCGAGCCGTCTACCGGATTCATGCATGACAACGTGCGTTCCAGAGGCACCTCGAGCTCGGCTCCCAGTCGAATGACTTGGTGCTTGTGCAGCGCCGCGAAGGGCGTCGCGA
>JAXDLK010000148.1:0-2610 GCA_034666665.1 Candidatus Binatota bacterium | reverse complement strand
TCCGCGGTCTTGTCCTCGCGGTACCGCAGCACGCGGGCGAACCGCAGCGCCATCCCCCCGGGATACCGCGAACTCGTCTGCACCCCGTCGAACGCGATCTCGACCACGAGCTCCGGCCGGACCCGGACCACCCCGCCGTCGTCGCTCACGGCCAGCTCGCGGAACCGGTCGGTCTGCCACCCGAGCAACTCGTCGGTGAGCCCCTTGAACGTCTTGCCGAGCATCACGAAGCCGCCGTCGGACCCGCGGGCGCCGAGGTGCAGGTTGCTCAGCTTCCCACGGCGCCGCCCCGAGCCCCATTCGACGCCGAGCACGACGAGGTCGAGCGTGTGGACCGGCTTGACCTTGATCCATGCCGCCCCGCGCCGGCCAGCCTCGTAGGGCGCGTCCAAGCCCTTCACCACGACGCCCTCGTGACCCTGCGCGAGTGCGGCCTCCAGCATCTCGGGGCCGCCGCGCGGCACACGCCACGGCTCAGGCACCAGCGCCGACAGCGCCGCCGCACGCTCGGATCCGGGCCGATCCAGAAGGTCCTGGCCGTCGAGGTGCAGGAGGTCGAAGAACATCGGCGTCAGCAGCACCGTGTGCCCCGAGCGGCTGGCGAAGCGCGAGCCGGTGATCTGGAACGGGTGCGGGCGGCCGTCTTCGCGCAGCGCGATCGCCTCGCCATCGAGCACGAACGACCGCGCCGGCAGCGCCAGCGCGGCCTCGACGACCTCCGGCAGCCGTGCGGTGACCTCGTCCAGCGTGCGCGTGAAGATCCGCACCTCGTCGCCGTCGCGGTGGACCTGGATGCGCGCGCCGTCGAGCTTCCACTCGACCGCGGCCGGCCCGGTCTTGGCCAGCGCGGCCTCGACGTCGGGAGCGGTCGATGCAAGCATCGGCGCGATCGGGCGCCCGACCTCGAGCCGGAAGGCGGCCAGCGCCGGCTCGCCTTCACCAAGCGCGGCCGAGGCCACCGCGCCGAGATCGCCCCGCAGCATCAGGGCCCGGCGGACCGCCGCCACCGGCACGCCCGCGGCCTTCGCCACCGCATCCCCGACGACCGCGGTCAGCGCCCCTTGCCGCAGGTCGCCGAGGATCAGCGAGCGCAGGAACGCCTGCTCGGAGACGGTCGCGCGCGAGAGCAAGGCGGTCAACGCCGCCCGGCGCGCCGCCTGCGACCCCGCGCCGCTCAACGCCGCGAGCGCCTCGAACGCCTCGTCGACCTCGGCCACCGACAGCGAAGGCTCCGCCGCGGCCGGCGGCAGCTCCTTCAGCGACGCCCAGCCGACACCCAGCACGCGCTGGCGCGGCGCGCCCGCGAGATACCCGGCCCCCGCGGCGCGCTCCTCGACGGCAAGCGCCCACAGCGCCGCAGCGAGCCGCTCGACCTTGGCCTTTCGCCCGGACAGGGCACGGACGTCCTCGGTGGTGGCGGCGAGCTCGGCGAACAGCACGACGGACATTCAATAGGCTCGCCCAGATGCCCGCGCTCGCCGGCCGCACCGTCTTGGTCACCGGCGCCTCGACCGGCATCGGTCGCACGACCGCATTGATGCTCGCCGAACTCGGCGCCAGCGTCCTCGCCGGCGTGCGCACCCCCGCCGCGGGCGAGGCGCTCGGCCCGACCGTACGCCCGGTCCAGCTGGACATCACGAACCCCGACGACCTCGCGGCGCTCGACCTCACGCGGCTCGACGGGCTGGTGAACAACGCCGGGATCGCGATCAGCGGCCCGCTCGAGTTCCTGCCGGTCGAGCAGCTGCGCCAGCAGCTCGAGGTCAACGTGATCGCGCAGCTCGCCGTCACCCAGGCGTGCCTGCCGGCGCTGAGGAACACACGCGGCCGCATCGTGAACATCTCCTCGATCGCCGGGCGCGTCGCGCTGCCGCTCTACGGCCCGTACTCGGCCTCCAAGTTCGCGCTCGAGGCCCTGAGCGACTCGCTGCGCCGCGAGCTGCGCGGGTCCGGCGTCCACGTCAGCGTGGTCGAGCCCGGCGCGATCGCGACGCCGATCTGGGACCGCGGGATCGCCGCCGCCGACGCGCTCTGGAACGCGATGCCGCCGGTCGCCCACGAGCGCTATGGCACGCTCGTCGCCACCCTGCGCGGCCAGGCCGAACAGGCGGCCGTCAAGGGCGAGCCGCCGGAGGCCGTCGCGCGGATCGTCGTCAACGCGCTCACCGCGAGCACCCCGTGCACCCGCTACGTGATCGGTCGCGACGCCCGGATCCAGGCGCTGCTCGCGCGGGCACTGCCCGGAAGGGCGATGGACGCCCTGCTCGCGGCCGCGCTCAAATCCCGCGGCTCATAATTGTTGAACAATCACGGCGATTGTGGAACAATCACGTCCATGTCCGCCACTGCCCGTTTTCAGGTCCTGCTCGCCTCGCTCTGCTTCGGCACCACCGGCACCGCGCAGGCGCTCGGTCCGGACGGGCTCGCACCGGCCGGAGTCGGTGCCGGGCGGATCCTCGTCGGCGGCACGCTGCTGGTCGTCGTCGCGCTGATCAGCCAGGGTCGCGGAGCGCTCGCGCAGCTGCCGCGCCGGCCGCTGCTGATCGCCGCCGGTGCGGTGGCGACCTACCAGGTCTCGTTCTTCGCCGCCGTCGCCGACACCGGCGTCGC
>JAXDLK010000147.1:0-7659 GCA_034666665.1 Candidatus Binatota bacterium | reverse complement strand
GAGCTCGCGCGCCTCCGCGAGACCGTCGTCCGCCCGCTCGAGAACTGACTCGTTCTCTTCTTTGCTTCCCTTCCAGGAAGCGCGCTCCGAGCTGGCGGCGCCAGGATACTCCCCGGCGGTCAGTGCCGGGTGAGGCGCTGGAAGCCGAGCTCGGTGATCTGCACCGATCCCTTGGCGGTGGCCGCCCGGAGCTCGACCCGATCGATCTTCGCGAGGTCGACGCCCTGCACGGCGAAGTCGACCAGTGGGATGCTCACTCCGTTCATGGTGAGCTTGCGGGCCGCGTCAGGTGCCATCGGCACCAGCGCCGACGAGTAAGCCGACACCGGCGCGACGCCGATACGGCCGGCGGTGTCGAAGAGCGCGACCTCCAGGCCCGCGGGCGAAGGCCCCGGCGTCGTCGGTGCGCCGAAGTTCGTGGCGGCGCGGAACGTCAATGCGTCGAACCCGCGCACGTCGCGCTGATTACCGAGTGAAACGGCCAGTCGGGCGCCGGCGGCCGACCACTGAAGGGTCAAGGCGCGGGCGCGCGAGCGATACGGGTTCGAGGCGCAACCGGACGCCGTTCCGGCATCCCGGCTCTTGCCGTCCATCCCGCCGTCGGGTTTCGGATCGCAGGATCCGACCGCGGAAAAACCTTGGGCGCTGATGGTTGCTCCCTCCGTCGTGGATCTCACGGGGTCACCGTCGAGCCGCGGCGCCAGGAGCCGGCGGTCGGCCTTCGGTGCGAGGTAGGAGGTGCCCACCAAGCCGGGACACGGGCCCACGCCGCGAGGGCAAGCAGATGACGGGAGCGGAGCGGCTCCGGTCATCAGCGGCTGGAATGCGAGCTCACCTCCCACGTAGCGGCGGAGGAAGCCGCTCACCAGGACGAGCCCGACGCGCCGCGTGTCCGCGGCCGACAGCCGGTCGTTGACGGCGGCGCCCGACGAGCAGCGCCCCGCCGTCGGGCTCGTGGAAAAGTCGTCGCCGGTCCAGGTCGTGTTGTAGAAGTTGTGATTCGTGCCCGCGACGGTGAACTGCACCCGCGCGAACGGAGTGGCTTCGGCGTCGAAGCGGTGGCGGTCCCAGGCGAAGACGGATTGCAGGTCGTACACGTCGCCGTCGCAAAGAGGCAGCAGCGTTCCGAAGTGCACGCCACTCGCTCGCGGCAGGTTGTAGTCGGTGCCGGCGAGGGAGAGCACGGCGGAGATGTGATACCTAGGCCCGTCGTCGCGCGTCTCGTTGTAGCCGATGAAGTACGAGACCGCCTCGCCGCCGCGAGAGTGGCCCATCATGCCGATGCGCGCGAAGTCGATCCGCCCGCGCAGATCGTCACCGACCTCCGCCAGGTCGACGGCCGTGCCCGCATCGAGGCCCGACAAATGGTCGAGCGTGCGGGCGATCAGCTGCGCCCGCTCGTGCGCGCCTTTGTCGCCGGCAACGTTGTAGGTGTTGACGGCGTTCGCGTCGATCGACGCCGTCACGTAGCCGTGGCTCGCCAGACTGTCGCCGAGGTAGTCGTAGCCTCGGTAGTTCGGCACCGGGCCGGTGACCGGCGTCTGTGGACATGGGTAGCCGGTCGCTTCCGCACCGAGGACCGCACACGTGCCGTGGTTGCCGTGAAGGAGGATGAGCAGCGGGAACGGCCCCTTCCCGGTTGCGGGGTAGTGCAGCACGCCGTGGATCTCCGCCGGGTAGGCGATCCCTTTCGGGTCGACGACGACGGTCGGTCCGCCCTGGTACTCGGCGACCTCGACTGCGTAGGGACCGGGCGTCGCGGGGTCACCCGAGACGAGCAGCGACGGGAAGATCTGCTCGGCGGCCGCCGGTGGAGCTTCGGCCCAAACCCGGAACCCGCCGCCGGCCGCAACGAGCGCGATGGCGAACAGCGCCGACGGGCCGACAAGGACGATGCGTCGTTCGGAACGATCTCCGCGTAATCGTGTCGGATGCATTCTGCAATCGCCTTCCTCCGGCCCGCCACCCCGGGACGGGCGACGGCCGATGACGAATCGAGATTTTCGGACGGGTCGATGGTGTCAGAGCAAACGCCGCGCCACGCGGCATTCGAGGCTTCGCGCGAGCCGGGTCCGCGAGAGCGAGGTGACCGCTAGCGCAGGGAATCCGCGCAGTCCGGAGCTACGAAACATTCCGTGCGACGAGCTCGGCGAGACGCGCGCACGACGCGGGACGCTGCGCGAGGTGTTGCTGTAGCCGCAGCCGATGCATTCCCTGCTGCGCCGGAAGGCACGCCGCTCCGAGCCGGCGCGCCCGGGATGCTCCTCACCAGTTCGGCGCGGCCCAGTGTCGGCGCCGCCAGCTCGCAGCGCGCCTGCTGGAGGCGTACAGAGCGGGAGATCGCTCCGATCCTTCGGTTACCAGCCGCTCGCTACCGCGCCGAGGTCTTCTTGATCTCCGCGAGCACCGGTTTCAGGTAGCGCAGGAAGGCTTCCGGGTTCTCGCACATCGGGAAGTGTCCGACGCCCTTCATCTCGGTGAAGTGCGCACCCGGAATCGCGTCCGCGAGCTTGCGGCTGTCCTCGGGACGCGCCGACCAGTCGTACTCGCCGGAGAGCACGTAGACGCCGACCTTCTTGGTGTCGATCTCGTGCGCGAGCCCGGTGAGGTTGTGCTCGAGGGCGTAGTAGTTGAGGTCGCCCTTGAACACGACGGGCGCGCCCTGGCTGTACGTCCAGATCGTCTCCCGCTTGTAGGGCTCGGGACTCCCGGGCGCCATCAGCGAGTACATGAGGGCAGGCTTGAACTCCTGGCCGACCCGCGGGTGGTAAAACCACGGAAGGAGCCGGTCCACTCCCTGGCTCTCGAGCGCCGCCTCGACGCCGATCACGGCGCGGAACTCATCCGGATAGTAGAGCGCGAGGTCCGGAGCGAGGTGGCCGCCCATCGAGCAGCCCATGTAGACCGGCCGCTCGAGCTCGAGCGCGTGTGCCAGGCCGACGATGAAGCTCATGAAGAACTTCTGCGTGAGCGCATACTCCACCGTCCACCACTCGAGATCGACCGGCGGGAGCGACTTCCCGTGGTACGGCAGGTCGTGGGCGATCAGCCGGAAATCGCGCGTGATCTCCTCGTCCTCGAGGAGGTGTCGCCACTGGCGGCCGTCGGAACCCGCGGTGTGCTGCAGGATCAGCGGAATGCCGCTTCCCGCCTCCTCGAAGTAGACCCGGTACTCCACCCCGGCGACGTCGATGCTGACGTACCGACCTACGATCTTCGACAGCTTCGGCATGGCCTCAGTCCTCGACGCGCGCGCCGCGCATGAGCTCGAACATGCGCCGTGCGGCCGGATAGTACGCGAACAGGTTCTCGAGATCCGCGCCCACCGTGAACGAGTGGCGCATCGCGGCCGAGAACACGTCCTGGTAGAAGGGCGGCGGGATCGGCTCGAGGAACTTCCGCCAGTCCTCCTCGGGTGCCGCCACTTCGATGTCGTATGCGTCGAAGAGCGTCGGCGTCTCCTCCACGTCGGTGATCTGGCCTTCGCGGATCCTCAGGATGCAGCCCTGCTCGCCGATCCGCACCTTGAGGAGCGCGTTCCAGTAACGCGCGGCGATGATGAACTCGGGATCGCGATTCACGAGGAAGCGCCACTTGGCGACGTCGATCAGGCTCATCGTACCTCCGGGCTTCGGTCTGAGGACCGATAGACCATCGCGCGCGATCTGCAAAGCCACGTGACGGCAGGCAGGGTGGTCGTGACGCGCGTCGTAGACTGCACCCGACTACGCAAAGTTCGTACAATCGCGTTACGAAATCGTCGCGGGGGGTCGTTCGATCGACGGTGTACCGCGCGGAAACGTTACCGAATTCACAAGAACGCATTCTACGTTTCGCGGTATGGATGTTGCACCGTACAGTGAAGAGAGTTTGCCGCGAACGCGCGGCGGAGGGGGACGCCATGGAGGCAACCGCCGTTCAGGAGAAGCAACAGAAGCCAACCGTCCTCATCGTCGAGGACGACCCCGACACCCAGGTGTACATGAAGGCCGTCCTCAATCGGCACTACGAGGTTCTGCTCGCCTCGACCGGTGACGAGGTGAAGAGTCAGCTCGCGGCCCATCCCGAGGAAGTCACGATCGTCCTCATGGATCTGTCGCTGAAGGGCGGCGAGGACGGTCTGATGCTCACGCGGTACCTGAGGCAGACCGACCAGTGGCGCGACGTGCCGATCATCGCGACGACTGCGCACGCGTTCCCGGAGGATCGCTCGAAGGCGCTCTCCGCCGGATGTAACGCGTATCTATCGAAGCCGTTCGGCCACAAGCAGCTGCTCGCGCTGATGGAACAGCTGGTCTCCTAGCCAACCCCCACCGCCCCGAACGCGCTCGCAGAAGAGCTCGCGGGCGCAAACGGCGCCGCTCCGAGCCGGCGAGAGGTATCTTGGCGCCGCCAGCTCGGACCGCCCTAGAAGCGACTGCTTCAGGAGCCTGCAGCAGTCTCGTCGGCCGCTTTCTCGACGAGCGAACGGCACGTCGAGCGGGTGGGCTCGGAGCGCGTACACCGCATCGTCTGCGTCACGCCCGAGGCGACCAGGGCGCACGCATTGTCGATGGCCCCGCGGAGCGCGTCGGCTTCCGTCTTCGCCGTGACCTTGCGGCAGGACTCGCGGCCGTCGAAGGAGACGCAGACGTCGCACTCGTAATCGCTGACCTCGAAGCTCGAGTAGACGACGACCGCAACGACCGGCGCGAGCACGACGAGCGCCGCCACGCCGTTCCTCCAACGACCCTTTCGCTTGGCCACGCGCGGAGCTTATCGTGTGGCCGCGGTGACGGGTCAACCGCGCGCCGAACGCGTCGTTTCACGGCGGAGATTCCGGCCGCGTGACGGTCGCCGCGCCAGGACGACTGGAGAGGGGGCGCGGCCTCGAGCCCGAGCCCATCCCGAGCTCGAGACCGCGCACGTGAGGAGCTCAGTGCCGCTTCTGATGCTCGCGCGCGAGAGGCTCGGTGATCCGGATGGGTCCGGCGGCGCGCACCGACGGCGTGTAGAGCGTCTTCCGGCGGACGACCATTCCGTGGATCTTCCGAAACGTGATGCCGTAATCCAGGCGATCGTTCGCGTTGTGGACCTGCAGGGCTGCCGGCGCGCTTTCGATCGCCTTCTCCTCGCCGCAGCGGAGCGCGTCTTCTTGCCGGTCGAACGTGCCGTAGAGATGATCCGCGACGTCGCGAACTTCCCACCGGTGCCGGCGCGCGAGAATCACGTAGATGTGCAGCGTCGCCTCCCTCGGTTCGGTCGCGATCCTGACCGGGCGGCCAGACAGCCCCGTCGCTGGACGTACTGCATTCCTCGTGCCCGTAGCCCGAGGGCCGCTTTGCAGGACAAAAACCTACAAAGGGTGCTTTTTTGTGCCGAACGGCTGCGGAAATGAACGCCGGGCGTTGCCGTTCCGGACCGCTGCTAGATCAGGGGAGCGGCGCCGAGGACTCGAGCGTGAAAAGCTCCTGCGGCCGCGCCACTCCGCGCAAGGCATAGCGGCCGAGCGAAACGAGGGCCGCCCTTTCCGGCTCCGGCGTCGCCGCCGCAAACTGCGACGAGAGCACGACGCCGCGATCCACCGAACGGCAGAGGGATGCGATCCGGCTGACCTCGTTCACGGCGGGACCGACGACGGTGAAATCCAGGCGATCCTCGCTGCCGATGTTGCCGTAGAACACGTCGCCGACGTGCAACCCGAGATACACCGACGTCACCGGGCGGCCTTCCGCGGTGCGGCGCTCGTTCAACGCCTGCACGTGGCGTCTCAGCTCGGCCTCCGCGCGGAGCGCGGATCGGCAGCCGGCCGCCGGGTCATCCGCCTCGAAGATCGCCAGCGTGCCGTCGCCCATCAGCTTGAGCACGTTGCCTCCGGCTTCGTGAATCGCGGAAATGACCGCGTCGGCGTAGTCGTTCAGCAGCGGAATGATTTCCTCCGGCACGAGCGTTTCGGTGATCGCGGTGTAGCCGCGCAGGTCCGAGAACCAGAGCACCGCGTTGATCCTGTCGGCGACGCCGCGGGAGATCCGGCCACGCAACACACGCTGGCCCGCGTCACGGCCGAGATAGACGTCGACCAGCGTGCCGGCGATCCGCGCCAGCGACGCGCATTTGATGGCCAAGGCCAGCTGCGGCACGAGTCGCCGTAGCACCGCGAGGTCGGTGTCGCCGAAGCCGTCCGGACCCATGGTCGTCCAGGAGGAGTAGAAGCAGTCCATCTCGCCGATCACGCCGGCGCTGGCGAAGCGGTGGACGAGAGCGACGTAGTCGGTCTCGCCCTCGGCGCTCATCGTGTCGAGGTGCAAGAAGTCCGTCGGATCGCCGAATCCGATCCGGCGGCGAACCTCGTCGGCTCCGGTGGTGACGAGATGGTAGAACGCGCTCCGTTGCCAATCGGCGGCCGCGGCCCCGTCCTTGGTGCTGCCGAATTCGACGACGCGGCTTTCGTCACGACCATCGCTTCGCCATCGGAACGCGCGCCCCTCGTACACCGGATGAAGGGTATCGATGACGGCGATCGCGCCCGAGAGCTCGAGTCCCGTGCCACGACAGCGTTCACAGAACCCGGCCAGTAGCTCCGCCTCGAGCATGCCACCGAGGCCACCCTCGACGACCCACGCGCCGATCGCCTCGAGGTCGCTCTCGTTCATCGGCCGTTCGTAGCATGAACGATCCTTTGCGATCGCCTCGGACGACTACGCCGGCGCGCGGTTCCGCGACGCGCGGTCGCTTCTTCCGCTACAGCCGGACCCTCGACACCGCGGGCTTTCCTCGGCCTCCGCCGGCGCCATTCGGTGACCTTCCGGGAGGCTTGTGGTAGCAGAGCCGCGTCGGACGATGCTTCGCGCCATCGAAGGTATCGGAAGGAGCGGCGAGCGCGGCCGCAGGGAACGGGGAAAGGTATCCACATGACGGCAATCACCGGCGACTCCGCTCGGCCCGAGCTCGCGCGGATTCTCAGAGCCGCGCAGCCCGAGCTCGGCGCCGACGTCACTTGGTCCATCGATGATGCGCAGCCCCACGTGACGGACTACTTCATCGCACTCTCCGTCGGCGGCCGCTCGATCGGGCGCGTGCTCGTCGACCCGCGCGAGCTTGCCGATGCGAAGGCGCGGGAGGTGATCACACGCAAGGTCCTCGCCGCGATCTCGGAGTGGCGATCGGAGCCGCCGAGGTCGCAGGAGAACGGGGAGAGGGACCGAAGCTAGGCCATTCGGCCGCTGTTTGCCGTGAGGATCACCTCGGCGGCAGCGTGGCGACGTCCTCCCAGAACCTCTCGATCCGCTGCACCGTGTCGAAGTACGCGTCGAGATCGACCGGCTTCGTCAGGAAGCAGTTCGCCTGGTGCTGGTAGCTCATCGAGATGTCGCGGTCGGCGCTCGACGTCGTGAACACCACGACCGGGATGCTGTTGAGATCCGGATCCGCTTCGAGCTCGACCAGCACCTCGCGGCCATCCATTCGCGGCATGTTCAGGTCGAGGATGATCAGATCCGGCCGTGACGCGCTCTTGAACCGGCCGTCGTGCCGGAGGAAGTCGATCGCTTCGAGGCCGTCATGGGCGACGTTGAACTCGCCCGCGAAGCCGGCGTGACGAAACGCCTCGAGTGCCAGACGTGCATCGCCGGCGCTGTCCTCCACCAGTAGGACCCGCTCCAATTTTGCACCCATGACTCC
>JAXDLK010000146.1:0-11438 GCA_034666665.1 Candidatus Binatota bacterium | reverse complement strand
CGCGTGGCATCACCGGATCGTTGGCGTGCGCGTGTCGTTTGTGATCGTCAGTGGCCGGTGAGCGCCGCCCGTCCCCGCGCAGCCCGGATGGATCCCGCCGAGCGGCGCCGTCTGCTGATGCGTGCGGCGATGCGCGCCGCCGGGTGCGACCGTGCCAACGCCGCTCGAATAAGCTGCGCACGCAGGTCGAGCAGGAACGCGGGGGTGATCTCGTCGAGGCGAACGCCGGTCAGCAGCGGCAAGAGAATCGAATCGAAGGCGAGCCGATGCCGGATCGCGGTGGATTTCCGAACGACCGGCGCCACCTGCCGCGCGATCCACGTCTCGTAGTAGCCGCGAACCGTCGGGATCTCTCGGATCGCGCGCTGCACCGGCATGAGACGTGGCGGGCAGTCCCCGAGACGTCCAGCAGCGCGCGGTGAAGCTCCACGCCTTGGGCGAGCCGCTCCTCGATCAGCAGCGCCTTCGCGCGCACGAGTCGCGTGTTCTTCCCGTTCGGGCGGGCGAACTCGTCGTCTGGCCGAGCAAGGAGTCACGAACGGCAGCGGCGGCGAGCTCCGCGATCGGAACGTTGAGGCGCCGAGCGACCTCGGACAGCCGCTGCCCCATCACTTCCGGAATTTCAGCGACAGCTTCATGTAGCGACGGTAGCAGGACAGCGCCCCACCACGGCACATTCGCGGCGAGATAGGCCGGCACTGCGAGCGCTGGGCTCACTCGCCGGCATCCGGGTGCGCGAACAACACGCTCGTCGCGGCGGTGCCGCACTCGCGGGCTTCGAGAGCTCAACGGCGCGTGCGGGCCTTCGAGCGCTTCGACGTGAGCGCGGCTGCGGGTGCGCCCGTCAGCACGCGGTCCACGGCGTCGGAGCCGAAGAGGTTCCGGAGCAACGCGATCTGCAGATGATAGATCCACTCGGGCGGTCGGCCGAACTGCTTCGCCGATGCGATCGTCGAGAAGTATCCGACGAACGTCCACGCGGCGAGCTCGATGTCGATGTCGGGCGGGATCTTCTTCTGGCGGATGCCCAGGCGGATCGTCTCGTCCGCGAGCGCCACGAAGTCGAGGAAGATCCGCGCCAGTCGCTCGGCGATCCGCGGCTGGCGATGAAGCGTGCTCCAGGAGAGCATGATCGAGGCGTAGTCAAAGCCGCGCTCGAGGGTCGCCCCATACGCCACGGCCAGGTTCACCAGCAGCCGGACCGCGTCGTCCGTCGAGGCGCGCACGCGGGCGACCTGCTCGCGGACGCTTCGCTCCACCTCGTCGAGCACCGCCGACACGATCGCGTCGCGGTCGGGAAAGTACTTGAGCACCGCCGCCCGCGATACGCCGCCCTCGCGCGCCACGTCGTCGGTGGTGACCCCCGCGAGCGAGCGGAACCCGGCGGCGCGCATCGCCGCACGCACCAGCAGACGGCGCCGCTCGGCGGGATCCATCCGGGCTGCGCGGGGACGGGCGGCGCTCACCGGCCACTGACGATCACAAACGACACGCGCACGCCAACGATCCGGTGATGCCACGCGCCCGCGCGCGATCCACCGCCGGCATTCGTTCCCGCTGCGCCTCCGCGAGCGCGCGTCAGAGCGTCTTCAGGTACTCGATCAGCGCCCGCCGCTCGGCGTCCGTCAGCACCGAGGTGAACTCGTGTCCCTCGTTCCCTTGGCTGAAGAGGTGCGTGTTGTAGATCTTGCGATCCTCGATCTGCCCGGGCGTCCACTGCGTGTAGACGGGCGCCTGACCCGCGTTCCACGTGAGGAGAGCGTTCCCGTAGATCTCGGCGAGCGCCTGCTGCGCGAGCGGATCTTCCGCTCCCGGGTTCAGCGGATCGCACTCGACCACCGGCAGGGTCCCTTCGCCGCACGTGATCTCGTCGTACTTCCAGCCGAGCTTCTCGCCGTCGTACGCGCGGGCGACGCTCGTGTCGTAACCCATGACGACGCTTCCCGCCTGGTCCAGGGGGGCGGGCGTCGACCGGCGGCGCCAGATCTTCGGCCGATCCTCGGCCTTCAGCACCGACCACACGTCGGGCAGCGAGCCGTTGTGAAAGTACGGAGCCGTCGCCCAGACACCGTAGAGCGGCGGCGCCAGATACCCCGGCTCACGGTCGCCGCGGAGCTCTTCGCGGTTCTGCGACCCGCAATCGGGGACGTCGGTGCGGTTCGTCGTCTCGGGATAGCCCGCCCACGCGCCGCCATTCGACTGCTGCACGTCCTCGTTCATCGCGTCGAGCCGCGCCGTATCGGTACCGATGATCCGGATCGGCACGACGTTGCTCGCGACGCCCTCGAGGACCGGGTCGGCGAGATACGTGCGGTCATTCACGAACCGCGGCGAATAGGCGCCGTGGCAGCTCGCGCACGATCCGTTTCCTCCTTTTGGCTTCGGCACCGGATTGTCGAGGCCCTCTCCCCAGAGGTTCTTCGCGTGGAAGACGATCGCGCCCTTCTCGGCGAGGGCCCGATCGATCGCGAGCGGATACTTCGGCGCCTTCGTCGAGAGCAGCCAGTAGTCGGCGTCCTGTCCGTGGTTCCCGTCGAGCAGGTAGAAGGCCATGTCGACGCGCACCGCGTCCGCCGGCAGGATGCCGTCGGCGAACTTGACCGGACGGTGGCCGACGTTCCACCAGGCCGGCGTGTCCATCGACGCCGTCGACCCGGACTGGAGCCAGCCCGCGCCCTGTGTCGGCCGGCGGGCCAGGTCCTGCGGGTACGGGAAGCCGGTGATGTTCCCGAACTGCGCGTTGTTGGTCCCGCGGCTGGTGCCGAAAAGGCTGAAGGCGATGCCGGCTTGACCGCCCGGAACGCCGAGCGCTCCGAGCTCGCGCCAGAAGAGCGCGATGTCGTGGAGGCCCGTGCCGCTACCGTACAGGAGGCCGAGGCCCTCACCCTCCTCCGGCTCGCCGACCTGTCCGCTGTGGCAGAGATGGCACTTGAAGCTGAGCTCACCGGTCCAGCTGCCGTCCGCCTTCCGGAGCTGCGTCATCGCCGCCGCGAGCTGCCCGCTTCCGCCGTTCGTCTGGTTCGGATCCTCGCCCGCCAGCGGGTAAGGGTTCCGTTCGGCGCCCATCGGCAAGCCGTAGCGCTGGGCCACGAGGAGGTCGAAGTTGTCGGGCCTCTCCGGGAGTCCCCAGGCCCGCCAGAGCTCGTTGAACGTCTGGGCGGAGACGCCGCGCGTCGCCGTCGTACCGGCGAAGAAGGTTCCTTCGCCGACGGTGCCATTCCCACGCATGAGGATCTTCCCGCGCGTCCAGAACGCGCGAAGCTCGCCGCACGTCTTCGGCTGCGCATGCTCGCCGACGAGCTCGGGATCGGCGTGGCAGTTCTTCCACCACGTGTTGAAGTGGACTGCGCGGCCGTCGCTCACGCCCGGCTGGACGAGCGAGCGCGGCTCGGCCGGGAGGAGCGCCCCGTCGGGCTTTCCTTCACAGAAGTCGAACCAGCGGTGTCCGCCGCGGCTCGACCCGAGCAGCGGGAATTCCGCCGCCGCAGCGATCGCTGCCGACGTGGCCATGCCGACGATCACGGCGAGCGTTGCGATTCTGGAATGGGCGATTCTGGAATGTTTCCGAACGGTCATCGAAGCTCCCATCGCGCGCGGACCACGCATCACAGTGTCTTCAGGTACTCGATCAGCGGATTCCTTCGAGGCAGGCCATCGCTTCTCCGCCTTGGCGGTGACGATAATGACACTATGCGAATTGGACGAGCGCCGTCTATCGCCCGGCGATGCCGCCCCTGTCAACCAATTTATTGGCTCGGGCGGTTAGTGGCGCTTTTGATGTTAGAGTGAACCTCTTCGCCCGTGACTCGCGACGAAGAGCTCGCCGGCAAATGCCTTCAGCGGATCGAGTCAGTCGTCGGAGGGGCGGACGGCGGAAGCCGAGGCGGCGCGCCGGAGTGAAACTGAGGAACTACACGGCTTTGAGGTCCGGTGATTCTCGCGTGTTCGCGATCACGCGCCTCGCGCACGAAGTCCGGGGCGCGGCGCCGCCCTCAGGGCTCAGCCCGCGACGGCCATTCGCAATCGGAGGAGCCAGAGGAACAAGGTCCCGGAGGCGACGCCCCCGACCACCGTCAAGAAGACCGCCGGCCAGGACCTGCGGGGCAGGGCGGTCGAGCACGCGACGCATCGATCCATGCGCGGTACCCGGCAGCCGCACTGTGTGCAGACCACGAGAGCCATTTCTCCCCTATCCCGTCGCGACTCTTCGAGGAATTCGCGTACAACGGCGCGCGGTGCAGCTGCAAGGACTTTTTTTCGACGCGCACGATGGTCCGACGAGCCTGCGCCGCCCCGACGAGGCTGCTCCTTCGGCCATCGCCCGCCGACGAACGACGATGGCCTCGACCGACAACCTTAGCCGCCGCCGCGGGCGCTTCCCGCGGACGGTCGCCGTGAGAGCGCGATGACCTTCGATGTGGCCGCGCCCCCGGCGGGCGAGAGCTGGCTCGACCGCTTCGCGCGCGTGATGGGCAGGATCGTGCCCGATGCGATCAGCGCCTCGGTGCTGCTCCTGATCCCGCTCGTCGCCTACGCGCTCGCGCTCGGCAACTCACCGGTGAAGACGCTCGACGCGTACTACCAGGGACTGTGGATGCTGTTGCCCTTCACGATGCAGATGACGCTGATCGTCGTGCTGAGCTCGGTCCTCGGCGCGACGCCGCTCTTCAAGAAGGGAATCTCCTCGCTCGCGCGCCTGCCGCGCACCAGGACGGAAGTCGTCGCGCTCGCGGTGCTCGCCACGGCCACCGCGGCGTACTTCTACTGGGGTCTCGGAATCGCGGTCACTCCGCTGATCGCGATTCACTTCGCGAGCGAGGCCCAGCGGAAGCACATCGACGTCGACTTTCTCTTCCTGCTCGCATTGCTGTGGGCGGCGAACGCCTGCTGGCAATACGGGCTCTCGTCGACGGCAGCGCTGCTGATGGCGACGCCGGGCCATTTCCTCGAGAAGACGACGGGCGTGCTGCCACTCTCGACGACGATCTGGTCGCCGGCGGCGATTCTCCAGGAGGTCGGCTTCGTCGCGATCCTGATCGCGCTCGGCGTGACCCTCATGCCGAAGCGTTGCCGGCCGGTTTCCGAGTTTCCCGACGCTCGAAAGCTGATCGACGAGCTGCCCGCGGATGGCTCACCTCTGCAATCGTTCTCCGAGCAGCTGGAGCACACGCCGCTGGTTCCGGCCGTCCTCTGTCTCGCGCTCGCCGGCTGGCTCTATCAACACTTCGCGATCCGCGGCCTCGGCCTCGACATCAACTCGATGAACACGGTCCTCCTGCTGCTCTGCCTGGTCCTGCACCGCACCGTCCACAGGTTCTCGGCCGCGCTCCAGCAAGGAGTCGTATCTGCGTGGCCGGTGATCGTCATCTACCACCTGTACGGCGGGGTCGCGGGACTGATCCAGCACACCACGGTCGGGGAAGCGCTCGCGGCGATGGTCGCGTCGGTGTCCACGCCCTACACGTTCCCGACGCTCGCAGCCGTGTCGGGAGCGGTCGTCGCGGCGTTCGTGCCATCGAGCGGCGGCCAATGGGTGATCCAGGGATTCGTCACCTCACAGGCGGCCGTGGACGTCGGCGTCAGCGTGCAGCGCGGCCTGCTGGCGCTCGGCGTCGGCGACCACATGGGGAACCTCACGTCTCCTTTCTGGTACGCGATCGTCGCCGGGATCGCGCGGGTGAATTTCCGCGACTTCTATGGGTACGGGCTGATCTTCGCGGCGTTCTGGTTCGCCCTGGGTGTGATCGTGTTCACGATCGCACCCTGCTGACCCCGCGTCTCGCGGCGGCAGACCCCCCTCGGCCGAGAGGCGAAGAGACGGACGTCTACCGACCCGGCAGCTCGGTGTCGTTGACGTACGCTCGGAGCACGGCCCAGTGGTTCCGGTCGGCCGTGAAGAAGCTGTGGTTCGTGACCAGGATCGAGCCCGCGCCGTCGAAGGCGATGCTCGCCGGGGCGTCGTAGGGGATCTCCTGCATCGCGTTCGCGGCGGCGTCGGGAAAGCGTAGCGCCTCGGTGCCGTTCGAGTCGAGCACGGAGATCTGATTGGTTCCGGCGAGCGCGACGTAGAGCTTGCGCGACGCGCCGAACGCGAGCCCGTCCGGGCCCGCGCCCGGCTCGGGATACGTGAAGAAGGTATGCAGATCGGCCGCTCGCGGCGAGCTCACCAGCGGCAGGGTGTAGATGATGCCGAGCCCGGGCGAGGTCGGCTGAAACGACGCCGTCATCGCGACGTAGAGCTTGGTGCCGCTCGGATCGATCGCCAGGCCATTGGGGCCGAAATAGCTGTCGAGGCGAGCATCCTGGAACCAGACCCTCGCGGTTCCGCCGCCTGGCGGCACCCGCCAGATCGTGGCCGACTGGAGATCGCTCACGTAACCGTATCCGCTGCGGTCGAACACGACGTAGTTCGCCCAGGTCGGCATGTCGACGAGCGTCGGGGAGCACGGCTGCGCGGTCGGGGGCGCGCCACCGGGGGGGCAGCTCGGCAGCTCGGCGATCGTCGCATACGTGGTCTGCACGGCGTTCAACACACCATGCGGAACGTCGATCCGCAGCACGCGACCGGGGTTCTGGTCGACGGCGTAGAGGTGCCTGCCGGCGTCGAACGTCAGCGCCAGGACGCCGTGCGTCCGATCGAGCTTCTGGCCCTGGATCGTCAGCTCGCCGATGCGTTCACCGGAGCCGGCCGCGTAGGCGAAGATTTTCGATGGCCCCTGGTTCGCGTTCCCCGAGACGGAATTGTGTGTGCTGACGAGGACGACTCCGTCACGGACGGCGATGCCCTCGGGCATCCCGGGATCCGGGACGCGAGCGAAGACGTCCGTATGGCCGATCGCCGGCGGCTGAGAAGCCGCGGGCCCCGTCACTGCCGCAGACAGCACGACGGCGGCGAGCGCCACCGTTCGGAACCGCCTCACGATCACCATCACGGCATCCTGCTCTTTCTTTTCCAGATGTTCGGAGAACCCGGCCCGCTCCCGCCTGCAGCGGGCAGGGCCGGAGTGACCACGATCACCGACAGATGAACCGTCTCGCGGGACTTCCTGGGAATGAGATTTCGCTAGAGCGGCTGACGAATAACAGATGGTCGCCCAGCGGCAAAGAACTTTTCGCACAGGTCGACCGCCAACCCGAGGCTACGAGCGCCCGCTGGAGATGCGACAAAGGCATGGGACCGCCTGACCGTTCGGGCACGCCGACCTCGTGGAACCTGCGGAGAGCTCCGCCGCGACGCTCTAGTTGCGCGGCGGCTTGACGGTGATGATTCCCATCATCGGCGTACCGAAGTTGCTGCCGTCTTCGATCCCGCCGTCAGGTCCCGGCGCTACCGGCTGGTTCTCCGCGTCCAGGTGCGCGTGGAACCGGCAGTAGTAGACGAACGTGCCCGGGTGATTGAACCGGAGCTTGAACGTGCTCGGCTCGCCACCGTTGTTGTCCGTGCCCGGGAGCAGCACGTCGGTGCCCTTGTGGCCCGCCGTGTTGAACGCGTCGTCGCTCACCACGGTGTGATCGTCCCCGTCATTGTTCACCCATTCGACCGAGTCGCCGACGTGGATGGTCACAGTGAAGGGCGTGAATCGGTCCGCCTCCGGCACGATCACTTGCTTCTTGACCACCGCGCCGCTGGTTCCGGCAGAGGCGAGCACGGCCGCGGCCGCGATCGAGAGAAGGGTTCGGGAGGCATGACGATTCTTTCCGAGCATGAGATCTCCTTTTGCAATCGGGGGCCGGGCCCCGCTTCCGGTCAGATGCTCAGACGTTCGCCGGCGCGTGACCGTTGACCGCTCGGTTGCGAATTTCAACGGGGGCGCTCTCGTCGCGCTCGACCGAGGCAGCAGCTCACGTCGCGAACGTCAGCAGCCGGTCGACGTCGAGGTGCGCCTCGAGGTGGGCCGCCCAGGCGTCGAGCACGCCGTCCACGACCACCTCGTAGCTCAGCCCCGATGTCGCGCGGTGGCGAATTCCGGCGAGGAACGCGTGGCGAAACTCGTCTGCCGCAAAGAGTCCATGGACGTACGAACCGCGTACCCGCCCGTCCCGCGACGTCGCCCCCTCGGCGCCGCCTTCCAGGCGAAGCCATGGTCGTGCGCGGTCCGGTCCGTGAGTCTCTCCGAGATGCATCTCGTATCCGAGGACGGCCTTTCCGCTCGAGACCTCGACGCCGCGAACGGGCGTCAGAACTTTCGCTCGGCCGATCCGCGTCTCGACGTCGAGGAGTCCCAGGCCCTCCACTCGATCGGGTGGTCCCTCGATGCCGTCGGCATCCTCGATGACTCGACCGAGCATCTGGTACCCCCCACAGACCCCGACCACGTGTCCGCCGCGGCGGAGATGCGCCTGGAGATCGACGTCCCACCCGGTGGCACGCAGGAAGCGGAGGTCGGCAATCGTCGCCTTCGTTCCGGGAAGGATCACGAGGTCCGCGTCACCGGGGAGCGCCCGTCCCGGCTCGATCATGCTGACCTCGACGTCCGGCTCGGCGTTCAACGGATCGAGGTCGTCGAAGTTCGCGATCCGCGGGAACGCCGGCACGACGATGCGAATCGCTGCACCCGGTTTTCTCTCGCTTCGTAGGTCGACCGCATCTTCCGACGGCAGCGCACGGAGCTCGGGGAAGTACGGCACCACGCCGCAGTCCGCCCATCCGGTCCGTGTCGCGATGATCCTCCTTCCGCCGTCGAAGAGGCGGACGTCGCCGCGAAACTTGTTGACGATGGTGCCGCGCACCCGAGCTCGCTCGTCCGGCGAAAGCAGCTCCCAGGTGCCGACGAACGCCGCGATCACGCCGCCGCGATCGATGTCGCCTACGAGCACCACGGGAACGTCGGCCGCCTCGGCGAATCCCATGTTCGCGATGTCGTCGTCGCGCAGGTTCACCTCCGCCGGGCTGCCCGCCCCCTCGACGAGCACCACGTCCGCCTCCGCCGCGAGCCGCTCGAAGCTCTCGAGCACCACGTTCATGAGCCCACGCTTCAGCTCCTGGTATGGCGTCGCATCCGCGGGGCACAGGACCGTTCCGCGGACGACGACTTGCACCCGCACGTCGCTCTCCGGTTTCAGCAGCACGGGATTCATGTCGACCGTGGGAACGACGCCGCAGGCCCGGGCCTGCAGCGCCTGGGCGCGGCCGATCTCGCCGCCGCCGGCGGTCACGGCGGCGTTGTTCGACATGTTCTGCGGCTTGAACGGCAGGACCCGCAGGCCGCGCGCCGCGAGCACACGGCAGAGACCGGCGACGATCAGGGACTTGCCGACGTCGGAGCCGGTGCCTTGGATCATCAGGCTACGCGCGCGACGCCTGCGGGCTCTCACTTCATGCCCCGTCGCAACCTCGGACGCCGCCGGCGATCGAACACGCACCGACGCACGAGTAGGTGCGCGGAAGCTCGATTGCAACGACGCGACGGGCGATCGCCGCCCGGCTCAGGAGGCAGTCGCGGTCGGTCGCAGCAGGCCGCTCGCGGATGGCGGCACATTCAGGAGCGGGGCGGGAGCGGCCGGGCACGCCGTGCCCGTGGCAAGCTCGCTCTCCCGTGAGAACTGGATCGTGAAGACGGAGCCTTTCCCCTTCTCGCTGTCGACGCTCAATCGTGCGCCGTTGATCTCGACGTAGTTCTTGGTGAGCGCCAGCCCGAGGCCCGATCCCTCGAACTTTCTCGTGTAGCCGGAGTCCTCCTGCGAGAACGGATGGAAGAGACGCGTGAGGAACGACCGATCGATGCCGATCCCGGTGTCCCGGACCTGGAGCACCAGGCAACCCTCGGCGTCGCGCGCCAGCTTCGCCGAGATGCCGCCCTCGTCGGTGAACTTGATCGCGTTCTGCAGCAGGTTCGTCAGGGCGTTGGAGATGCAGTACTGATCGAACCAGACGTTCGCCTTCGGCTCCTCGATGGAGCACGAGAGACGGAGGCCCTTTCCGTCGGCGAGCACGCGGAAGTCCTGGACCTGCCGCTCGACCAGCTCGGGGAGCGCGATCGGCACCGCTTGAACCGAGAACGAGTTCGCCTCCATCTGCGACAGATCGAGGATGTCGTGGATCGTGTCCATCAGACGCTTCCCGGCTCGCGCGATGCTGTCGAGCACCGGCTGCTGCGAGTCGTCGCCCTGCTCGCTGAAGTGCTCCGCGATCAGCGAATTGTAGCCGAGGATGATGTTCAACGGCGTGCGGATCTCGTGGCTCATGTTGGCGATGAACGAGCTCTTCAGGCGGTCGGACTGCTGAGCCGTCTCGAGCGCTTCGCGGTACTCGGTGATGTCCTCCGTGGTGCCGACGTGGCCGACGAACCGGCCTTCCGAGAAGAGCGGCGCCGTGCGCGTCGAAACCCAGCGGACGTCACCCCCGGCCGTGACGAAGCGGAACTCCCGGCCCAGGGCATGGCCTCCGGGCGCTTCGCTCGACCAGTCGGCGACCAGCTTCGCGCGATCGTCGGGGTGGACCGCCTGCGCCCACCCGTCACCCAGGGCGTCCTCGAGGCGAAGGCCGCTGATCTCGAGCCACCGCTGGTTCGCGTACACGCAGCGGCCGGAGGTGTCGGACTGGAAGATTCCGATCGGTGACGAGGCGCTGAGGGAGCGGAACCGCTCCTCGCTCGCCTGAAGCGCGGCCGTCCGCTCGAGTACTTGCTGCTCGACGACCTCCTTGACGGTCTCGACGCTCGCCTGGCGTTCGGCGATCGCGTGCATCTCCTTCCGGCTCTGCACGATCGAGATCGTCAGGAAGAAATCCTCGAAGACTACCCAGCCGGCGTGCTCGAGCCATCGCCAGGGCTCGACCGCGACCACGCCGTAGACGGACTGCGGCCAGTAGAGACCACGGAAGAAGTGATCGGCAGCGACCACGGCCGAGGCGGAGATCAGCACGCGCCAGTCGCGGTAGAAGGCGATGAAGGCGAGCGAGCCGAAAACGTGGAAGTGGGTCTCGATGCGGCCGCCGGTGAGATGGATGAGCAGAGCGCCCATCAGCATCTGGCTGATGGCGATCACGTGACGAGTGACCACGCCGCCGCCCTGGGCGATCACCAACAGCACCGGGAAGGCCGTGATCGCGCCGCCGAGAAAGATCGCCGCCCAGACGTGGACGTGCGTATAGCTCTGACTGCCTGCCCACGTGCTCGGAGAGATCCAGAGCGCCGCACCGATGCCCGCGAGCCACTGCAGGACCAGGATGCCGGCGAAGACCCGGTCGGTGCGGCGGAAGATCGCCTGCTCGTGCTCGGCGAAGAGCTCGCTCGCACGATCGTTCTTCCGCTCCTCGAGCGCCGCGGCGTCGACGGTGCCGTTCATGGCTCGGCTCCAGCGCATCATGCGGGATGACCGAAGAGGGCACAGCCGAAGACCGGAGATTCCGCTCGACCCGCCGATGCACCGGTCGCCAGGGCGGTGACGGCGGCGAGGCCGTCGTTGTCGCCATGATGACCGCGGGCCTTGGTGATCCC
>JAXDLK010000145.1:0-4833 GCA_034666665.1 Candidatus Binatota bacterium | reverse complement strand
GCTCGATCCGGGCGACGCCACCGACCTCGTGAAGCAGATGTTCCTCGAGCGAGAGTGGCATCGGCCGGCGGAAGAGGACGTACGCGAGATCCGCGTGGGTGCTCGCCTCCGAAGGCGACGTCTTGCCCTGACAGCTCGAACGGGTGGCGCCTCCCGGCAGGCGGTTCAGCTCGAAGACGGCCGCGCGGATGCCGGCATCGAAGGGGTCGTCGCCGGCGCTCGGCGCTCGACGCGGCCGCGCGTGCTCCTCTGCCATCCTCTCGCGTGGAGCGCGCGAGCCGCCGCCCCTCAGCGACCGCCGTCCGCTGCCGGCAGGGAAATCCGCAGCGTCAGCTGGTCGCCTTCGATCATCGGCTCGATCGATCCGCCCTGCGCCTCGATCCATCCACGCGCGACCTTGAGGCCGAGGCGCTCCGTCGGGTCGAGGGGGGCGACCGTCCCGCCGAGCGTCTCGAGAAAGACGGTCGTGTCCTGCGGCGTGGTCGACAGGCCGCAGACGACGCGATCACCGGCCGCAGCGGCGCTGACGGCGATCGGGACTCCTTCGGCAGTGCGCTCGAGGAGCGCGCGCAACAGGTTCGAGATCGCGCGATCGGTGCGCACCTCGTCGCCGCGGCAGGGTGCCAGGTCGACCGGCAACTCGCGGACGATCTCGTGCCGGCCGAGCTCGAGCGCCGCCGAGTGGCGTGACAGCACGTGATCGATCACCTTGGCCAGGGAGAAGGGCTTGTCCTCGACCGGGAATCCGCGCGCGATCGCGCGCTCGTACTCGATCAGGTTCAGCGCCGAGAGGATTGCCCGGTGCACCGTCTGTTCCAGCTTGAGCACGACCGGTCGCTGCTCGTCGTCGAGCGGTCCCCTGAGGCCGCGGAGCAGTACCTGGGTGTAGGCGAGGGCATTGCCGAGCGGACTCTTCACTTCCCGATCGAGCGCGGACACGGTGTCGTCGCGCTTGCGCTGGAATCGCGCGCGCTCGACGACGAGCGCGAGCCACCGGGCGACGATCTGCAGGATGCGGAGGTCGTCCGCCGCCGCCGCCGGCTGCACCCGTGTACGGACCGCGAGCACGCCGAGGGCGTCGCCGGCGCCCGACAGCAACGAGACCGCCGACCATGCCGGACGCGAGTCTTCGGTCGTTTCCCGGACGGCCCTCCGCTCGCCGCCTGCGTCGATCAACACTGCGGCTGCGTTCGGCAGGGCGGACCCCGGCATCAGGCCGAGCTCGCTCCGATCGACGAGGTCGACGATCGTCCAACCGTTGGGTCGCTGCTCCGCGAGCAGCGCCACGTCCGGACGGACGAGGCGGTCGATGAGGTCCAGCGCCAGCGCGCGCGCCTCCTCCTCGGTTTCCGGCGACGCGAGCGCGAGGCTGGTGAAGTCGGGCAGCACGCCTCTCGAGTCCCGCTCCGGCTGCAGCGCCGAGGTCGCGCGGGAGCTCGGGAGCTGAGCTGGCGCCGCGGAGGAGGTCTCGGGCGCGTGGAGACCGAGGCGCAGGCGAAAGCGCGTGCCCTTGCCCGGCTGGCTCTCGAGATCGATCGCGGCGCCGATCAGCTCCGCGAGCTCGCGCACGACCGCGAGACCGATGCCGATGCCCTGGTGCTCGCGCGTAGTCGACAGGTCCGCCTGCTGGAAGGCTTCGAAGATCCGCTCCTTTGCCGCCGTCGAGATCCCCTCGCCGGTGTCCGCGACGACGATCTCGAGAGTGTCGCCGAGCGGGGCGGGCGCGCGCAGCAAGGTGGCGGGATCGTTGCTCGAGGCAAAGGTCTCGGTCGTCAGGAGCTTGGCTTCGAGTCGGACCTCTCCGGTGCTCGTGAACTTCGCCGCGTTCGACAGCAGGTTCGACAAGATCTGCCGGAACCATGCGGGATCGACGGTGATCCAGCCGACGTCGCGTGCCATGTCGGCGACGAACCGGACTGGCTTTCCGTGGAGGGCAGGCGCGAGGTCTTTGCCGAGATCGCGCGCGAGGTCCGGAAAGAAGAGGCGAGCGGGTCTCGGCTCGAGGACGCCGGCCTCCGCCTTCGAGAGATCCAGTAGGCTCTGGACCACGTAGAGGAAGTGGGCGCTGCTCATGCGCGCGCGGTCGAGGAGATCGATCTGGTCTTCCGACAAGTGTCCGCCGAGGTCCTCCGCCAGGATGTCGAGCAGGCCCTGCATGATCGTCAGTGGCGTGCGGATCTCGTGAGAGATGTTGCGGATGAAGGCGGAGCGAAAGCGGTCCGCCTCCTCGAGCGAGCGCATCGCGGTCTCGCGCTCGCGCGCGATGACGTCGACCTCGCGCGCGACCTCGGGATCGAACTCCGCGAGCCGATCGAGCAACCGGCGGTTCCGCGCCCGCCGCGCGCGGCGCTCGAACGCGAGGTCGAGCGTGCGATCGACGCGCTGTGGATCGAGCGGCAGCACGATCGAGTCGGCGTCGAGCACGCGCGCCGCGGCGAACCCGGTCGCGCTTTCCCGGGCGGCGAACGTGAGCAGCATCTCGGCGTCCGGCCAGCGCCGCCGGATCTCCATCAGAGATCCCGAATCGAGGGCATCGACCGAACAAGGCAAGATCAGGAGCTCGGGCTCGAGCGACACGACGATGTCCTCGGGCGCCTCCGGCAGCACCCGGAACTTGATCGCCTTGTGCTCGAGCACTCGCTCGAGAGCCTCGTTGCCGGCGCCGAGGATCAACGCGGTCACGGCGGGATCCTCGGCCTTCATCGGAGCGCGCCTGCGATCTCTCCACGCCCGAATGGCCGAGGGCGCGAGCTCGTGGTAGAAATCGCAACGATGCGCGGAACGCTCGCCCCGCAGCACGACGCAGGTTCCCCGGGAGCCGATTTGCCGAGCGTGCGGATCGGACGCGGAGCGGCGGTGTTCGCGGTCTCGTTCGTGCTCTTGTACGTCGTTCTGGCGTCGGGGCTCGCGGAAGAGACCGAGGTCACCTGGGCGGTGCCGTTCGGAATGCTCCCGCTCGCGTTGTTGCTCGGCCTCGGCGCTGCGGGGATGGAAGCGGGCGGCACGCCGCCGGTCTCGCGGCGCGATTCTCTCTTCGGGCTGTCGCTGGCGGTGGCGCTGTTCGCGATCGTGCGGCTCCTGAAGATTCTCTGAGCCGGCGGGCGCGGCGAGCTCAAGTGAGGAACTCCGGCTCGTCGAGCGCCTTCGCCCCGAGGTAGCGTTCGATCAGGCCGCGAGCGCGCCGGTGGAGATCGTTCACGTTCCGGAAGGCGATCTCCTGTTTCCAGTCGCCGCGCACCCAGACGTCGAAGCTCGGCTCGCCGCGGTTGAAATTGAACTCGAGGATGCGGTCGCCGAAGGGGGTACCCGTGAGGATCACTCGCGCCATGCGCCCGCAGTCGACGATGACGCCACGTGCCCCCGGCGGCAGCGGAAGCGAGCGGCGGATCTTGTCGAGCAGCTCGCTCGGGCTCCGTTCGCCGATCGGGTTCAGCACGGAGAGCTGTCCGTCGGGCGGATCGGCTTCGGCCAAGAGCTTCCGGTTCACCTCGACGAGTCCGGAACGGGCGCGCTCTTGCTCGAAGCCGCGCGCGGTCACGTAGAACCTGGTGATCGCCGGAGGGATGACGGGTTGCTGGCGTTCCTCCGGGATGGACCGCGACTCGTCGATCCACCATTTCGGGGACTCCGTCTCCGGCTTCTCCGTCGCCATCTCCCGCGAGATGATAGCGCCCGCCCTCAACTGGCGGCAAGTGAGCGCAATTGATACGGTTCCGCCGCTTCACGGATCAGCGGGCGCATGCCGCCGCCGTCGTTTCGGCGCCGGGCTGCGGACGTCGCAACGGAGGAGGCCGGCATTGGAGAGCAAACTCGCGGAGCTCAGCGGAGAGTGGGCGCTCGTCCTCGGAGCGTCGAGCGGATTCGGCGCTGCCGTCTCGCTCGAGCTCGCTCGGCACGGCGTGAACGTCTTCGGCGTCCACCTGGACCGCCGCGCGACGATGGCGAACGTGGATCGGATCGTTGCCGAGATTCGCGCGCAGGGCGTCGAGGCGCAGTTCTTCAACGTCAACGCCGCCGACGCCGAGCGCCGCCAAGAGACGCTCGATCGCGTGGAGCAGATCCTCGCCGGCCGCGATCGGCAGACGATCCGGACGCTGCTCCATTCACTCGCCTTCGGAGCGTTGAAGCCGTTCGTCGGGGACGGGCCCGAGGACGCGTTGTCCTCGTCGCAGATCGAGATGACCCTCGACGTCATGGCGTCGAGCCTCGTCTACTGGACCCGCGAGCTCGTTTGGCGCGGGATCCTCGGGCAAGGGAGCCGCGTCTTTGCGATGACCAGTGCCGGAAGCCATCGCTGCTGGCCGGGGTACGGCGCGGTGTCGGCGGCGAAGGCCGCGCTCGAAGCCTACGTCCGCCAGCTCGCGATCGAGCTCGCCCCGCGCGGCGTGACGGTGAATGCGCTGCGGGCGGGAGTGACCGACACGCCCGCGCTGCGGAAGATCCCGGGCCACGAGGTGATGATCGAGGCAGCGACGCAGCGAAACCCTGGCGGCCGGATGACCTCGCCGGAGGACGTCGCGAAGCTGATCGCGGTCTTCTCGCTGCCGGCCACCGGTTGGGTGACCGGCAACGTCATCGGGGTCGACGGCGGGGAGGACGCCGTCGGGTAGGGCGCGGTCCGAGCTGGCGAGGACCATCTTGCGCCCGCGAGCTTTTCAGCGAGCGCGTTCGGAGGGGTTGGGGGTTGGTAGGGCGCGGTCCGAGCTGGCGAGGACCATCTTGCGCCCGCGAGCTTTTCAGCGAGCGCGTTCGGAGGGGTTGGGGGTTGGTGGGGCGCAGTCCGAGCTGAGCAGGCCCGCTCCGAGCTGGCGGCGCCAGGAAAGCTCCTCGCCA
>JAXDLK010000144.1:0-8382 GCA_034666665.1 Candidatus Binatota bacterium | reverse complement strand
CTGCTCGGCACCGCCCTCGCGAACGCGCGACTGGTGGAGCAGGCCGTCGATGCGGCGCGGCTCAAGTCGGCGTTTCTCGCGAACATGAGCCACGAGATCCGGACCCCGCTGAACGTGATCCTCGGCTACAATCAGCTGGTCGCCGATTACCTCGAGGGCCTCGGCGATCCGAGCCAGCGTCCCTTCCTCGACGGCGTGACGCAGGCCGGGCGCCGCTTGCTCGCCACCATCCACGCAGTCCTCGACATGTCGCGGATCGAGACCGAGTCGTTCGAGGTGCACCCGACGCCGGTGAACGTCGCCGACGTCGCCGCTCGCCACGTCGAGGATTTGGGCGCGATCGCACGAGAGAAGGGCCTTTCTCTCGAATGCCGCATCGAGGCCGCGGATGCGATCGTTCGCTGCGACGAGTACTGCCTGACGAACGCCATCATGAACCTGATCGGCAACGCGCTGAAGTTCACCGAGCGCGGAAGCATCGTGGTCTCGGTTCGCCGCGACGATGCTGCAAACGTCCTGCTCGAGGTCGTGGACACGGGGATCGGCATCGATCCGGAGTTCACTCCGCGGCTCTTCGACGCCTTCACGCAGGAGCGCAGCGGGTATGGCCGTACGTTCGAGGGTTCCGGCCTCGGGCTCGCCCTCACCCGCCGCTACGTGGAGATGAACGGCGGCACGATCTCCGTCGAGAGCCGCAAGGGCGAGGGATCGACGTTCCGGATCAGGTTCCCGCCAGAAATTCCGGCGGCCTGACGAACGAAGGATCGCGTCCGGGAGGGACCGGCACGCGGAGGTGCTGCTTCTTCGCGAGCCGCATGAGAATCCTCATCGAGCTCTCGAACTCCTCCATCGGCTTCACGTCGAGCAAGCCGTCGCGGACCAGCGCGTCGAACACTTCCTGGCCGCGGCGCGAGCGCACCACGACGATCGTCCAGTTCGTCGAGCCGACGCCGCCGCAGGAGATGTCGGCCACCTCGCCGCTGAAGTCGCCGCAATGGTGGCACTCGGGCCGGGCGTATTCCTGCGCCTTCCGCAGGCTCATCTCCACGAGCTCGCCGCTCTTCTTGTAGATGAGCACCTTGCCCTTGACGTTGAACTGGCGGACGTCGGTCAGCGGAATGCCCATCTCCCGCTCGATCTTGTCGACCATCAAGCCCTGGAAGGTGAACACCTCGGTGCAGAGAAGCCCGATCGACAGCTTCACACGGTCGCCGAAGCCCTTGAGGAACTTCGTCTGCCGCTCGATGTGCTTTTCCTTCTTGCGTCCGTTGACCAGGTACCCCGCGTCCTTGAGCTGCATCTTCCGAATCGGCGTGACCTGACAGGGCACGCCGACGAAGCCCACGTTCGTCAGGCCCTTCTCTTCCGCTTGCTGCAGCGCCAGGTTGTTCGGCACGTACGTGTACCAGGAGCCGGCGCCGGCGATCACCTCGTCGACGGTCGCGACGGCCTTCGGTACCGGTGCGCAGGGGTTCTCGGGCTCGACCATCGAGACGACTGCGCCGTCGAGATACCCGGTGCGGAGACCCCAGGCGAGGATGCCGGTGACGACGCCGCCGTCCTGGCAGCGCGCGAGGATCTCCGGATCCTTGCAACGCGCGGCGACGATCTGGCGATATCGCCCGAACACGCCGGCGTGCGGCGGCAGGTCGTCCGCCCAGAGCAGATCGGCGAGCTGGAACTCCCGCGGATGGAGCCGCGGGCACACCTGCGCGCAGACGTCGCAGCCGATCCCCTCGCTGATGCCGCAGAAGTCGAACGCCGCCGTCTTCTTGGCGATCTGCTTCGGCTTGCCCTCGATATAGTCGATGACGTTGTGAGGGCAGACGAGCACGCAGGAGCCGCACTCGCAGCAGCTGCCGTAGTCGACGACCTCGTTCATCATCATCTTGAAGGAAGGGTTGTCGACCATCGCGGCGGGGTATATCGGCGGTGGAAAATCGAGTCAAACTCGGAGATCGATGATTGTCTTCCCCGCTCGACCCTGGCTAAAAGCGCGCTCGGAGGTGGGGACGTGAAGCGCTTCGTCGGACTCGGCCTGTGGCTCGCCCTCGCCTTCGCCCTCGGATCGTTTGGGGATGCGGCCGCGGAAGAGCCGACCCGCACCCCCGATCGGGTGTCGATCGCGTTCGGTGTCGGCGGCATTCTCCCCACCGGGAAGTTCGCGGATGCCGCCGATGCCGGCTTCGCCTACAGCTTCTCCGGGTACTATCACCTCACCGACTGGTTCGGTCCGGCATTCGTCTTCCAGCAGGGGTTCCTCGAATCGGATCCTTCGACGGGCGTCCATGGCGGCTCGGTCGACACCTACAGTCTCGCCGGCGGCGTTCGCGCCTACGTTCTGCCGCCGAGCTTCATGCTTCGCCCGTGGGTCACGCTGCTCGGCGGCTATCATCGCTATGCTCAGCATCGGAAGCACGAGCTGACGCCGATCTTCGCGATCGGCCACGACGACCGCGACGATCCGTTCCTCTCGATCGGCGGCGGTGCGGAGCTCCGCTTGCATCCGAACTTCGGGCTCGGCGCGGATCTCCGGTACAACGCCTCCTTCAGCGACAGCGACGATCGCGGCGAGCGCGATCTCGGCGCCTTCACGATCGCGGCGCTGCTGATCCTGCACTACTGACGGCGGCTCAGAGACGCGGGCCGATGATCTCGGGCAACTCCTCGGGCTCGGGCGGCGGCTCCTTCGCCGGCGACTCCTTCGGCCCCGGCACGAGCGCGATCCAGCGCCCGTCCCAGTAGCGCACGGAATCGGCGATCCGGCGGAGCTCCTGCCGCCGCTGCGCTCCGTTCCGCTTCGGCGCGGACGCGTCGAGCACGATCGCCGTATCTCCGTCGCAGAAGAGCGTGAAGCTCCCGCGCCGTGATGTCTCGCCCTCCCCTTCGAACGCTCCGCGCCACGTCGGCAGCGCCCGCGAGAAGGTGTTGACGACGCGCGACGGGGGGAGCCAAACGCGTGCGACGCGCGATTCGATCATCCATTGCGTCAACGCCTCGGCACAGCCGCGGCCTTCGAGCGGCAGCGTGTGGACCACGACGACGCTCGCCTCGTCCGGGGAATGGAAGCGGACGATCACGTCGCTCGGACGATCCGCGACGTCCACCGTTTCTTCGCGGATCCACCCCGGTGGCACGTCGAAGGCGAGGTTCCACCTCCAGTCGACGAAGCCGCCTCCGGGGGCCGACCCAGCCGGAAGTCGCGGCGCCGCACAGCCCGCCGCGACGAGCAGCAAGAGGAGCTTTGCCGGCCCGTTCACGCCCCTCCCTCCTCCGCGCCGGCGTCAGCGCGGCCCGACCACTGGCGGCAGGTCCTCGTCTGGCGACCAGGGAGCTTCCCGCGGCAGCACTTCCTCCGATTCCACGGCCGTCGGGGCGCCGGGAGCCGGTGCCGCAGGGGTCCGGACAGCGCGAGTCCGCCTTGCCGCCTTCGGTGTCGGCCGCGGCAGCGGCGCTTCCTGGACGACGAGCTCGCGCGGGATCTTCACCTCGATGCCGACTCGCAGCGGCTCGCAGCACTCCGTCAGATCCGCGTTCGTCGGAGCCGCGAGCTTTCGCCAGTTTCGCGGGGTGCCCGTGTACCAGCGCGCCAGATCGACGAGCGTCTGTCCCGGCCAGTCGACGCGGTGGACGAGCGGTGCTCCCGGGGTGGCAGTGGCTCGCGGCGTGCGCACGGCGACGGCCCGCGGTCGCGGGGGAGGCGTACCGCGCCAGAGCGAGCAGGACACGAGCATGCAGATGCCCGCGGCCATCGATGCCGCCGCGCGCCTGCTCAATTCACCCCCCCAGCTGCTTCAGGCGCTTCTTCAAGAGGTCGCTGTCGGGGACCGCCGCGACCCCGCGGCGGAGCACCTCGCGCGCCTCCCGCTTCTTGCCGAGGCGCTCGTAGCAGGCGGAGATGTTGTAGAAGACGTCGGCGAGATAACGCGGCTCGAGCTTTGCCGTCTGCTCGTACTCCCGAAGAGCGTCCTCGTATTGCTTCTGGCTGAAGTAGATGAAGCCCAAGTTGAAGTGCGGATCCGGAGCGTTCGGATCGATGCGGATCGCTTCCAGATACTCGCGGCCGGCGGCGTCCACCTCCGACCGACGCGTGTAGATCTTGGCGAGGAAGAAGTGCGCGTCGTAGAGGTCCGGATCGATCCGTAGCGCGGCGCGGAACCGCTGCTCGGCTTCGCGGGAGTCCTCGTCGAAGAGGCGCTTGCCATCGCGCACCAGGGCCTCCGCATAGGCCGCCGCGTGCCGGGCGCGCAGAGACGGGTCGATGCGGAAGGCAGCCTCGAACGCCGACACCGCCTTCGCGACGCTTCCCGCGGCCAAAGCGTCTCGCGCCCGTTCGATCTGGGCGTCCGCGCGCGCGCCCTCGTCCTCGCGCGGGACGGGCTCGGGCGCGATGGCAGCGACTTTCGGCGCCTCCTTTGCAGGTTCGGGGCGGGCAGCCGGCAGAGGCGGAACGCCTGCGACGATCTCGCCTCGATGAGGCAATGCGGGCACCGCGATTCCGACGGCGACGATCCCTGCGAGCGCTCCGGCCGCGGCCGCGAGCACGCGCGGTGGCAGCGAAGGCATCCGCACGCGCGGGCGCTTGCCATGCGAGAGGATCTCCTCGCGGAGGCGCCCGAGGGTCGCCGCACCGACCTTCATGCGGTCGTGGAAGAGCGCTCGCATGTAGTTCGCGAGGTCGAGCGTGCCGCGGGGATCCTGCTGGCGCAGGTACTCGTCGAGCCCGCGCTGCATGGCCCCGGCGGACTCGAAGCGATCCTCGGGATTTGCCGCGAGCGCCCGGCGCAGGACGTCGCGAAGCCCGCGAGGCGCGTCGGGAACGCTTCGCGCCACGTCGGCGGAGTCGACGCGCACGATCGCGTCGAGCACCTCGGCGGCGCCGGGCTCGTGAAACAGCTTCTGGCCCGTGAGCAGCTCGTAGAGCAGGGTCCCGATCGAGAACACGTCGCTCCGGCCGTCGAGCGGCTTGCCGAGGATTTGCTCCGGGGACAGATACGACAGCTTTCCTTTGAGGACCCCGCGGGTGACCTCCGGATTCTCGGCAACCGCCTTGGCGATGCCGAAGTCGACGACCTTCACCTCGCCCTCGTACGAGACGAGGACGTTCTGCGGGCTCACGTCACGGTGCACGATGCCGAGCGGGCGCCCGCTCTCGTCGGTCTTCTTGTGCGCGTGGTCGAGGCCCGCGCACGAGCGCGCGACGATCGCCGCCGCGAGGTGCTGGGGCATCGGCAGGCTGTGCTCGACCGCGGACTGCAGGATCGTCCGCAGGTTCTCGCCGTGCACGTACTCCATGGCGATGAAGTAGTAGTCGCCGACCTTCCCGAAATCGAAGATCTGCACGATGTTCGGGTGCGACAGACGCGCGGCGATCTTCGCCTCGTTGATGAACATCGAGACGAACTCGCGGTTCTGCGAGAGCTCCGGAAGGATCCGCTTGATCGCGACGATCTTCTCGAAGCCCTCGAGGCCGCGGCGCTTCGCCAGGAAGAGCTCGGCCATCCCTCCTTCGGCGATCTTCTCGATCAGCGAGTATTCCCCGAAGGCCACGGGGTCCATGGTGGGCGGTGCCTCGGTCATGAACGGTGAGAGCAGTTTAGCCCGGAGCGCGGGATTCTCAACCGAGCCGGGGGCTCGCGGGATGCCGGATTCCCGCCCGATGCCGGGTGGGGTGTTCTCACCCGATCCACGAGATGCACTGTAGCTCGGTGTACTCCTGCAACCCGAACGATCCGCCCTCGCGGCCGATGCCGCTTTCCTTGAAGCCGCCGAACGGCGCATCGAAGAGGTCGTACGCCCCGTTGATGCCGATCGTGCCGCTGCGGATGCGCTTGGCGATCTCGATCGCACGGCCGACGTCGCGGGTGACGATCCCGCCACCGAGGCCGTAGCGCGAGTCGTTCGCGATCGCGATCGCCTGTTCCTCGTCGTCGAAGGGGATCACGCAGGCGACGGGACCGAAGATCTCCTCCCGTGCGACCCGCATATCGTTGGTGACGTCGCGGAAGATCGTCGGCTCGAGGAAGAAGCCGCGATCGAGCCCGGCGGGACGGCCGCCTCCGGTCGCGAGCACGGCGCCCTCGTCGCGGCCGGCGGCGATGTGCTCCTCCACATTGGATCGCCGTTCCTCGCGGATGAGGGGTCCGAGCATCACCCCCGGGTCCGCGGGATCGCCGACGCGCACGATCATCTCGACGAACGCCTTCATGCGCTCGACCAGCGCGTCCTGCTTCCTCCGCGCGACCAGGATTCGGGTGTTGATCGCGCACCCCTGTCCGGCGTGGAAGAAGGCCGGCGAAGCCGCCGACGCGACGACCTCGTCGAGGTCCGCGTCCTCGAGCACGAGGAGCGCGGACTTGCCGCCGAGCTCGAGGTGCACGCGTTTCAGCGTTCGCGAGGCGAGCTCCATGATCCGCTTGCCCGTGGCGACGCTGCCGGTGAAGCTGACCTTGTCCACGAGCGGGCTCTCGACGAGCTCGCCGCCGAGCTCCGGCGACTCCCCGGTGACGAGGTTGTAGACGCCTTTCGGCACGTCGGCGCTCTCGACGATCTCCGCGAGCAGGCAGTCGACGAGCGGCACGTATGGCGACGGCTTCACCACCATCGTGCAGCCGGTGGCGATCGCGGGACCGAGCTTCTGCACGGTCACGAACAGCGGGAAGTTCCACGTCGGAATCAGGCCGCAGACACCGGCGGGCTGGCGCACGGCGGTCGAGCTCACGACGCGCATGCCGGTCGCGGTCGGCACCGACACCGGCGGGAGCGGGCGCTCGAGCTCGAACCGGAGCGCGAGGTCCGCGTAGAGACGGAGGAGCTCGATCGGCACGTCGAGCTGGATCCCGTGCGTCACGTACTCAGCCCCGGCAGCGCTCACCAGGACGGAGCGCAGCTCCTCCTTCCGGCGCTCGACACCGTCGGCGATCGCGAGCAGCACCTTGCTGCGATCGCGCGGCGTCGCCTTGCGCCACGGTCCGGAATCGAACGCGGCGCGCGCGGCCGCGATCGCGTCGCGTGCATCTTCCCTTCCCGCGTCCGCCGCGTGGCCGACGACTTCCTCCGTCGCCGGGTTCGGCACCGGATGCGTCCTTCCGGAGCGCGCATCGCGCCATTCGCCGGCGATGAACAGCCGTCCGGTCATCCGAGTATGTGCTCGAGAATCAGGTCACTCGCGTAGAAGAGCGCCACCCCCGCGAAAACCAGCAGCGGCATCGCCGGTCCTTCCTCCTTGTTGACCTCGGGGATCAGGTCGGAGGCTGCGACGTAGAGCGTGACGCCGGTCGACAGGGCGAGCGCCGGGCCTACGTGCGCGGAGAAGGCCCTGACGGCGAGGACACCGACGATGCTGGCCGCGCCGACCACCGCCGCGCCGGCCAAGGCCCCGGCCCGACTGAAGCCCGCGGCCACCATCAGCGAAGCCACGGTGAAGCCCTCGGGCGCCTTGTGGAGGATGATCGCCGAGAACACCAGGAATCCGAGAGTCGGCGTCACGAGAAAACCGGATCCGATCGAGATGCCGTCGAAGAGGCTGTGCAGCAGAAGTCCGACCAGCGCCCACACCCATACCGAAGACGAGACGACGAGCTGTGGATGCGTCTCCTCGCCGAAATGGAAGTGCGGCGCGATCGTGTGCTCGAAGAGGTGCACGAGGAGGTAGCCTCCGAGGATCAGCAGCGGCGCGAGCGGCGTGATGGCGGTCGCGGACGGCGCCATGCGGAGGATCGCGGCGGCCAGCATGAATCCCGCCCCGACGGCGATGAAGGCGTGGAGCGCGCGCGGGTTCCACGGCTCGCGCCGCAGCACCACCGGCACGCCGCCGAGCACGTTCGCAACGGCGGCAGCGGACACGCACGCGAGGCTGAGCTCGGCTTCCGACACCTTCCTCCTCTCACCCGAAGCTCGGGGAGCTAACAGACGAGCACGGGAAAGCAACCGAGCGAAAGCTGCAGGAGATGATCGCTATGACTGGGAGACGATCGCCGCGCTCGAGGAAAAGGGCGTGGTGCCCTGATCGAGAAGGCCGCTCGGATGACCGCCTCACGGCGACCCGGCGGCTGCACTACGGCACCATCGAGAACCCGCAGTCACCGCTCACGAGCAACCCGAGAATCGCGCCGGTGTCCGCGAGGAGCTCAATCTGCGGCCTTCTTCTCCTTGGCCCAGGCGTACAGGCAATGATCGTGGTTGACGGACTCGTCGCCCGGCGTTCGCGAGCGGTTGCCGCATACCGCCGTCGTCGGTATTTGGGAAGTATGAAAGTGAAGACATCCATCACGCTTTCCTCGTCCACGATAGCGGCGATCGACGAATTTGCCGGCCCCGACACCCCGCGCTCGAGAGTCGTCGAGCAGGCCGTCCTGGAATTCGTCGAACGCCGACGACAGC
>JAXDLK010000143.1:0-17781 GCA_034666665.1 Candidatus Binatota bacterium | reverse complement strand
CACGAGGTGCGTGAAAACATGACTAATTCGAGCGGGATTCCGTTTCGTCAGCAGCGTCCCCTCTCCCGCCTGCGGCGGTCCGAGCTGTCGACGCCGGGGAGCAGCGAGAAGATGATGCAGAAGGCGGCGGGAAGCGCCGCAGACCTCGTCTTCCTCGACCTCGAGGATGCGGTCGCGCCGGCCGAGAAGGTGCCGGCGCGCGCGAAGATCGTTCAGGCGCTCAAGACCCTCGACTGGGGACGGAAGACGCGCGCGATCCGCATCAACGACCTGGAAACGGAATGGGCGTACGAGGACGTGATCACGATCGTCGAGGAAGCGGGCGAGCACCTCGACGTGATCATCATCCCGAAGGTGAAATCCGCGGAGCACGTCCGCTGGGTCGACGTGCTCCTCACGCAGATCGAGAAGAAGCGGAAGCGAGAGCGGCGGATCGCTCTCGAGGTACTGATCGAAGAGGTCGAGGCCATGATCTCCGTCGAGGAGATCGCGCGCTCGACGCCGCGGCTGCAGGCGCTGATCTTCGGGCCCGGCGACTACTCGGCCTCACAGGGTGTGAAGCTCGACGCCGTCGGCGGCCTCGCGCCGGACTACCCGGGCGACCTCTGGCACTACGCGAGGAACAAGATCGTCATCGCCGCGCGCGCCGCCGGCATCGATGCGATCGACGGGCCGTTCGCCGACTTCAAGAACCCCGACGCGTATCGCAAGGAGGCGAGCCGCGCGGCGATCCTCGGCTTCGTCGGCAAGTGGGCCATCCACCCGAGCCAGGTCGAGGTCGCGAACCAGGTCTTCTCGCCGACGCCCGAGGAGGTCGAGCGCGCGCGGCGGATGATCCAGGCGTACGACGAGGCGGAGGCGAAGGGGCTCGGCGCGGTGGCGGTCGAAGGCGTCATGGTCGACGCCGCCTCGGTGCGGATCCTGCGGAACACGACCGACAAGGCCGAGCTCTGCGGGATGTGACGCCGAGTGAGGTGGCGTCACCAAGCATGGGTCTCAGAGAGTCCGCACGCGCGGCAAGACCTCGGCCCCGAACTGCCGGATGCAGTCGAGCACCCGCTCGGGAGCCGGCCCCTTCGGGAGCCGGAAGCGCATGATCAGGTAGTCGGCTCCGACGGCTTCCGTCCAGAAGCGGATCTGCTCGAGACAATCCTCCGGAGAGCCCATCACCAGGTACTTCCGGAGCTTCTCGACCGTGAAGTCGGCTTCCGAACGGAAGTCGTCGTTCGGCGGCAAGAGCTTCCACCGGTAGTAGAAGAGCATCTCCTCGACCCAGAGCGGGCCGAAGACGCTCTCCGCTTCCTGCCGCGTCGGCGCCACCCAGCCGTCGCGCATCAGCACGACGAACGGCTTCCGGCCGTGCGCCTCCGCCGTCTCGCGGTAGAGACGCGCGTCCTCGCGGAGCTTCTCGGCGGAGTCCCAGAACGGCAGGATCCCCCAGCCATCGCCGAGCCGGCCGGCGCGGCGGATCGCCTCCGGGTACGCCGCACCGATCCACAGCGGCGGCCCGCCCGGCCGGTACGGCTTCGGCGTCAGCCGCACGTCGTCGAGCCGGTAGCGCTTGCCGTGGAAGCTGAACGGCTCGCGCGACGTCCACGCCTTCCGCAGGATCTCGAGCGACTCCTCGAAGCGCGAGAAGCGCTGCTCGTACGGCTCACCGAACAGCCGGAAATAGTCGGGGTGATAGCCGAGCCCGACGCCGAGGATGACCCGGCCGCGCGAGAGGAGATCGATCATCGCGACGTCCTCGGCCAGATGCATCGGATTGTAGTACGGCGGCTGCAGCACGTAGGTGCCGAGGTCGACCCGGCTGGTGCGCGCCGCGTACGCCGCGAGCAACACCAGCGGCGGCGGGAACATGGTCTCGGTCCGGTGGTGGCGCTCCGGAAGGAAGAGGCCGTCGAACCCCGCCTGCTCGGCCTCGATGCCTTCCGTCAGGAGCTGCTCGCAGAAGCGTGCGGCCGCTTCCGGAGAGGGCTCGGGCTGCTCGTAGGGGCCGCCGTGCGTATCGGGCATGTAGCCGATTTTCATGATCGGGGCAGTTGATCACCGGCCCCGTCGATGTCAATGACATCCGCCGTCGATGCCGCGCCTCTTCGCCGCGCTCCCCTTCGCGATCCTGATCCTCTCCGGCTCCGCCTCTGCGGGCGAGCGCCGGCTGTTCGAGGCGACGAGCCACCGCCGCTTCGACGACGTCGGTCGATGGAAGCCGATCTTCGAGGATCCGAAGCGCGACGAGTGGCAGAAGCCGGCCGAAGTGGTGCGGGCGCTCGGGCTCGAGCCGGGCACACGCGTCGCAGATCTCGGTGCCGGCACCGGATACTTCATGCCGTATCTGTCGCGGGCGGTCGGACCCTCCGGCACCGTCTTCGAGGTGGACGTCGAGCCGAACCTCGTCGTCCACCTGCGGGAGCGCGCCGAGAAGGAGAAGGCCGGCAACGTGACGCCGGTCCTCGCCTCGCTCGACGATGCGCGGCTTCCGGTCGGCGCCGTCGACATGATCCTGATCGTCGATACGTACCATCATCTGGACGATCGGCGGGCGTATCTCGCACGGCTGAAGCGCTCGCTCTCCTCGCGCGGCCGGATCGCGGTCGTCGACTGGGAGGCTGGCGACATCCCCGTCGGTCCCGAGCCCGAGCACAAGCTCCCCCGTGAGCAGGTGATCGAGGAGATGCGGCTCGTCGGCTATGCCCTCACGGGCGAGCCGAAGGTGATTCCCTACCAGTACGTTCTCCTGTTTCGTCCACGTTGACGGTGCGGGCAACCGCCGGCAACCCGCGGGTTCGGCGGGTGCGACGGAGCTCCCGAGGTGGAGTGGTACAGTGCATAACCTGCGACAGGTGATTCCGATCGTGGCTTTCGCGAGCGCGCTCGCGGCCTCGATCCCTGCGATGGCGACGCCGCCGCGGCTCGAGGACCTGAACGGCGACGGCGCGATCGTCGTCGTGGGATTCGGCGACAGCATCACCCGCGGAACCGGCGACGGACCGGAAGCTCACTCGCTGCCGCCCCTGCCCGCGGGGTATCCGAAGCGGCTCGATGACAAGCTGCCGGTTCCGGTGGTGAACGCGGGCAGTCCGGGCGAGGAGACGCAGCAAGGTCGCCAGCGGCTGCCGCACGTGATCAGCGAGACGCCGCCGGACTTCGTGATCCTCCTCGAGGGTGTGAACAACATCACCAACCATCGTGCCGAGACGGTGATCTCCGACCTGCAATCGATGATCGACACCGTCTTTCAGTCCGGAGCCCTGCCGCTCCTCGGCACGCTGACGCCGACGTGCTGCGATCGCCAGAGGCAGGGAAGCACGCCCCCCGACGCCGTCCGCGCGATGAACCAGCGCATCCGCTCGCTGGCGTCTCAGAATGGTATTCCCCTGATCGACTTCCACGAGGGCCTCGCCCCCGGCGGCAGCTACGACACCTCGACGGACCTGCTGCACGAGCCGGAGGGGCTGCACCCGACTCCCTCGGGATACGACCGCATGGCCGAAGTCGCCGCAGCGGCGTTCCGCACGCCGAAGGGCTGCGGCGGCCGGACGATCACGGTGCTCGGCACCGACGGCGACGACTTCCTCGAAGGCACGAAGGGAGCCGACGTCATCTACGGAGCGGGCGGGAACGACACGATCAAAGGCCTGCAGGGGGACGACGTGCTCTGCGGGGGCAAGGGCGACGACGTGCTGATCGGCGGCCAGGGGAACGATCTCCTGAACGCGAGCGACGGCAACGATTCCCTGAGCGGCGGGCTCGGTGAGGACACTCTGCGGGGCGGCGCCGGCGACGACACCATGTCGGGCGGGCGCGACACCGACGACTGTGCGGATCCGAACGGCACCAACGTGCGCAGCGGATGCGAGCTTCCCGCGCCGGAGGAGCCGCCCCCCGCGGACCCGCCGGTCGGCGTCTCACCCTGACGGCTCCGGCGGCGCAGCGCACAAACCCGCGCCATCGACGCGTGGAACGGCGCGAGCCGCGGGCCCCGGCCCGCCGCTCCGTGGCTTCCGCGTAAACGCGGACGGCAGCGGCAGCGTCCAACGCTCCGAAGCAGATGCCAGGAGGAGCCGTATGAAGAGCGGACGGAGCCGGGACGAGCGGTCGGAGGCGATCGCATGGCCTCGTGCGTGATCCTCGGCTGGACGTTCGCCGGCGAGGTGGAGCCCGTGTTTGCCCGCTCCACCGCCGGGTGGGAGGATCCGCGGAAGGACGCGCCGCGGGTGGATCTCTCCGATGAAGCGCTGTGCGAGCTCGTCGCGAGCAAGGACGACGACGCCTTCGCCGTGCTCGTCGAGCGCTATCGCGAACGGTCGTATCGTCTCGCCTGGTCGATGCTCGGCGACGCCGAGGCCGCACGGGACGTCTCGCAGGAGGCGTTCCTCCGCCTCTTCGAGGTCGCCGGACGTTTCGACGGGCGCTCCCGCTTCTCCACGTGGTTCCACCGGATCGTCGTCAACCTTTCGATCGATCATCGGCGACGCGAGCGCTGGTGGTGGAAGCTCTCGCGCCGGCGACCTCCAGAAGACCCCGGCGACGAGACGGAGCTCGAGCGCCAGATCTCCGACTCCGCGGGACCGGAAGAGCGCGCCGCGAGCCGCGAGGTCCTGCTGCGGGTCCGCGAGGTGATCGATCGATTGCCGCCGCAGCAACGAGCCGCGCTCGTCCTCCAGCTCGAGGAGGACCTACCGACGCGCGAGATCGCCGCGGCTCTGGGTTGCACGGAGTCGACCGCACGAGTGCACCTCCATCGCGCGCTGACGACGCTCAAGCGAGCGTTCCGCGGAGCCTGACATGCGGAAACAACACCCCGCAGCCGACCTGATCCCGTACCTCCGCGGCAGCCTTCAAGGAGCGGATCGCGAGCGCGTCGCTCGTCACCTCGACGACTGTGCCGAGTGTCGCCAGACGAGCCACTCGTTCGCCGAGCTGTTGCGGGAGATCCACCAGGTGCTGCCGCCCCCTCCCCCGCTGCACGCAGCGCGGTACGACGCGGAGCTGCGGAGGAAGCTCGCCGCCCGCAGAGCGCCGCTGGCGAGGAGCCTGCGGGCGTGGGCGATGCCGCTGTCGATCGCGGCGGTCGCCGGCGTTGCCGCGCTCCTGGCCCTGCTGTTCGCCCCTCCGGGTCTCGAGGGACCGCCCGGCGGGCCGCCCGAGGAGCAGGTCGCGAGCGAGCCCGCGTCCGATCCCGTGATCGAGAAGCTCGATCTGCTCGAGAACCTCGAGGTGATCCAGCACCTCCACCGCATCTCTCTCGACGTGGACGAATGATGCCGAGCGCGGCCGCCGGGCTCCTCTTGCTCGTTGGAGCACTCGCCGCAACGCCGCCGCTCGCGAGCGCGAACGACGCCGCACCCCCGGCCGTGCCCGCGATAGCGTCGACCCCCGCGGAGCACGCGCGGGCCGCGGCGGTCCAGACCTCGCCGCCGGCGGAAAAGCATCGCGTGCTGCAGAACCTCCATCGCTGGCGGTCGCTTCCCGAGTCGCGCCGGCGGCAGCTCCGCGAGCGGCATCGCCAGATCGAGCGGCTCCGCGTCGAGCGCCCCAAGGACCACCACCGGCTGATGCAGAACTATCAGCGGTGGCTCGAGATGACGCCGGCCGAACGGCAGCGCGCTCAGGAGAAGGTGAAGACGCTGCAACCGTAGACGGGTGGGGAGTCTTCCTTCATCGGTCAGAGCAGCCGCTCGGTCGCCTGGCCGACCGAAGACCGTCCCCCGACCTTCATCGCGCCTGCTGCGCCTTCTCGATCTTCGCCCAGGTGTCGCGGAGCGGCACCGTGCGGTTGAACACCGGCCGCTCCGGCGTGCCGTCGGGATCGGCGCAAAAATAGCCGAGCCGCTCGAACTGGAAACGCGCTCCCGCCGCCGTGCCGGCGAGACTCGGCTCCAGTCGGCACGACGGCAGCACCTCGAGCGAAGCCGGGTTCAGCCTCGTGCGCCAGTCGCTTCCGTCGTCGCCGTCGGGATCCGCCGTCGAGAAGAGATGATCGTAGAGCCGGACCTCCGCCTCGATTGCGTGCGCCGCGGACACCCAGTGGATCGTCGCCTTCACCTTCCGCCCGTCGGCAGCGTCCCCGCCGCGGGTCGCGGGGTCGTACGTGCAGCGGATCTCCACGATCCGACCGGCCTCGTCCTTCAGGAAGCCGGTGCAGGTGACGAAATACGCGTAGCGGAGCCGGACCTCGCGGCCGGGCGCCAGGCGGTGGTACTTCGGCGGCGGCACCTCGCGGAAGTCGTCCTCCTCGATCCAGAGGACACGTGAGAACGGCAGCGGCCGCTTGCCCATCGACGCGTCCTCGGGGTTGTTCACCGCCTCGAGCTCCTCGGCCCGGTCCTCCGGATAGTTCTCGATCACCACGCGGAGCGGCCGCAGGACGGCCATCACGCGCGCGGCGCGGCGGTTCGCATCTTCCCGGATCGCATGCTCGAGCTGCGCGACGTCGACGACGCTGTCCGCCTTGGCGACGCCGATCCGCGCGCAGAAGTCGCGAATCGCCTCGGGACTCACGCCCCGGCGCCGGAAACCGGCGAGCGTCGGCATCCGCGGATCGTCCCAGCCGGCGACGTGCCCCTCGCGCACGAGCTCGAGGAGCTTTCGCTTCGAGAGCACGGTGTGCGTCAGCTCGAGCCTCGCGAACTCGATCTGACGCGGATGGTAGATGCCGAGGGCGTCGAGGAACCAGTCGTACAGCGGCCGGTGATTCTCGAACTCGAGCGTGCAGAGGGAATGCGTGATGCGCTCGATCGAGTCTTCGAGCCCGTGTGCCCAGTCGTACGTCGGGTAGATGCACCAGCGATCTCCCGTCCGATGATGGGGGGCATGCAGGATGCGGTACATGACCGGATCCCGCAGGTTCAGGTTCGGAGCCGCCATGTCGATCTTGGCTCGGAGCGTGCGCGCGCCGTCGGAGAACTCTCCGGCACGCATGCGGCGGAGGAGATCCCGGTTCTCTTCCACGGAGCGGTTGCGGTACGGGCTCTCGCATCCCGGCTCCGTGAGCGTGCCGCGGTATTCCCGGATCTGGTCCGCGTCGAGGTCGCAGACGTACGCGTTGCCCGATTCCACCAGCTGCTCGGCCCAGCGGTACATCTGCTCGAAGTAATCGGAGGCGAAGTAGATCCGGTCTTGCCAGTCGAAGCCGAGCCAGCGGACGTCGGCCTCGATCGACTCGACGTACTCGACCTCCTCCTTCAGCGGGTTCGTGTCGTCGAAGCGGAGATTGCAGAGACCGTCGTATCGCTGGGCGACGCCGAAGTTCAGGCAGATCGACTTCTCGTGGCCGATGAGGAGGTTGCCATTCGGCTCCGGCGGAAAGCGGGTCTGCACGCGCCGTTCCCAGCGCCCGGCGCGGCGGTCTTCCTCGATGATGTCCTCGATGAAATTGAGGCCGTCGCGCGCCTCGGCGACGTCGCGCGCGTCGCTCTTCGGGCTCCGCTCCACGCGCGCTAAGGTGCACGTCTCTTCGCCTTACGCAACCGCGTCACGGCGCGGCGGAATCCCGCGGCCGCTTGAAATCCGGCCGCCATGGCCTATCAGGGGTGGCGTGACACGCACGCCTCCCGGGCGCCTGATGATGATCGGCATTCCCGGGCCCGAGCTCGATCCGGAAACCCGGTCGCTGCTCACACGGCATTCGATCGGCGGAGTGATCCTGTTTCGGCGCAACGTCCGCGACGTGGAGCAGCTCTCGCGTCTCGTCGCCGAGATCCACTCCGTCTCGCCCGAGCGTCCGATCCTCGTCGCGATCGATCACGAGGGCGGCCGCGTGATGCGGCTCGATCGCCCGTTCACGCACTTCCCGCCCGCGGCGCTTCTCGGGGCCGCCGCCTCACCGCACCTGGCGTATCGCGTGGGCGTGGCGATGGGCGAGGAGCTTCGCGCCGTCGGCATCGACCTCGATTTCGCGCCGGTGCTCGACGTCGATTCGAATCCGAAGAACCCGGTGATCGGCGATCGCTCGTTCGGGTCGCACCCGCGCACCGTCGCCCGGATGGGTGTGTCGCTCGCGCATGGTCTGAAGCGCGCCGGCGTTCTCGCCTGCGGCAAGCACTTCCCCGGACACGGGGACACCGCGCTCGACTCGCACTTCGAGCTGCCGACGGTGGCGCGGCCGCTCGCGGAGCTCGAACGCGTCGAGCTCTTCCCCTTCCGGCGCGCGATCCAGGAGGGGATCGAGTGTTTGATGACGGCGCACGTCGTCTTCTCCGCCCTCGACCGGGAGCTGCCGGCGACCCTCTCGCGCCGGATCTTGACCGATCTCCTGCGCGAGCGGCTGCACTTTCGCGGCGTCGTCTTCTGCGACGATCTCGAGATGAAGGCGATCGCCGACCGCTGGGGCGCCGGCGACTCGGCGGTGCTCGCGCTCGAGGCCGGCGCCGACTGCCTGCTCTTCTGCGAGAACGCTGCGATGGCGGAGGAGGCGATCGCAGCGGTCGAACGCGCGGCTGCCCACCGCTCCGGACTGCGGTCGCGTCTCGAGGACGCGGACGCCCGCATCGAGCAGCTGCGGCGGACGCATCTCCGGCGGCGCCGGATCCCGCGCGAGGATCGGTTCACCGCGGAGGCGCGGCGACGCCACGCGAACCTGGTCACCTGGATCGAGGAGCGGGCCGCGGCGAAGCGGACCGCCACCGCCGACACCTGACGACTCTCCCGGGGGGCTTTCCTCCCGGCAGACAGCGTCCTATGGAAGGTGGACGGAGGACGCGCGAATGGGACCACTCGCGGGATACCGGGTGATCGAGCTCGCGGGCATCGGCCCGGCGCCGATGTGCGCGATGCTGCTCGCGGAGATGGGCGCGGACGTGCTCCGCATCGACCGCGCCGGCGTGAACGATCTCCGGCTCGACGTCGATCCGAAGTACGACCTCCTCAGCCGCGGGCGGCGCTCCGCGGCGATCGAGCTCAAGAAGCGTGAGGGCGTCGAGACGCTGATGCGTCTGGTCGAGAGCGCGGATGCGCTCGTCGAAGGCTTTCGGCCGGGCGTGGCCGAGCGGCTCGGGGTGGGACCGGACGAGTGCCTCGCCCGGAACCCGCGGCTCGTCTACGCGCGGATGACCGGGTGGGGTCAGGAAGGGCCCCTCGCGGGAGCTGCCGGACACGACATCGACTACATCGCGCTCGCCGGAGCGCTCTCCGCGATCGGCCGCCGTGGCGAGCGCCCAGTTCCCCCGCTGAACCTCGTCGGCGACTTCGGCGGCGGCGCACTCTACCTCGCGGTCGGAGTGCTCGCGGGACTCCTCGAGCGGGAGAAGTCCGGCCGCGGCCAGGTGGTGGATGCCGCGATGGTCGACGGCGCCGCGTCGCTGATGACGATCATCTACGGGCTCCACGCGGCGGGCCTCTGGCGCGACGAGCGCGGCGTCAACCTGCTCGACACCGGCGCGCCCTTCTACGACGTGTACGAGACCAAGGACGGAAAGTACGTCGCGCTCGGCGCGATCGAGCCCAAGTTCTACGCCGAGCTCATGAAGAAGAGCGGCCTCGCCGCGGAAGAGCTGCCTCATCAGTACGACCGCGAATCCTGGCCGGCGATGAAGCAGCGGTTCGAGGAGTTCTTCCGCACGAAGACGCGCGACGAGTGGTGCGCCGTCCTCGAGGGTAGCGACGCTTGCTTCGCTCCCGTGCTCACGCTCGAGGAAGCGCCGCAGCATCCGCACAACCGGCAACGCGGCACATTCGTCGAGGTGGACGGCGTGGTGCAGCCTGGTCCGGCGCCCCGCTTCAGCCGCACGCCCTCGAAGATCGCACGGCGCGCCGCGGCGCCCGGCGAGCACACCGACGAGGCGCTCCGCGACTGGGGATTCTCCGCGGCCGACGTGACCCGACTACGCGACGCCGGCGCAATCCGCTGATCGGTACGGCGTAACGCACTCTATTCTCGACCTCTCCCCTGAGGGAGGCGCGCTGCAAACCGGTGGCGCCAGGATACTCCTCGCCAGCTCGGAGCGGCGCCGTTTTGCGCCCTGAGCGTCTGCTCGCGGGGGCTGAGGTCGACGGCGTAGCGCACTCTCTTCCTCACCTCTCCCTTCCGGGAGGTGCGCTGCGAACCGGTGGCGCCAGGATACTCCTCGCCAGCTCGGAGCGGCGCCATCTTGCGCCCCCGAGCGTCTGCTCGCGAGGGCTGAGGTCGACGGCGTAGCCGTCGGTGAGGGTTCTTACCTCGCTCGCCTTCGCAAGAAGCCTCCTTTCCCCTACTCGATCGCCACCAGCGGCCGCCCGTGCTCGTCGAGCTGGTGGCAATACTCGGCGATGCCGTGACCCACGCGCCCGTCGTATCGCCACCGGGCGAGGGCTTCGAGCACGAGCGTGCGCCCCTCCGACGTGCCCTGGGGATGATCGAGCAGCGGTGCGACCCGCTGCACCTCGGCGTCGAGCACGTGATCGCGCCCCTGCTTGTCCGTCGCCGTCAAGCGGATGCGACGCTGCGTGATCCCATCCGGGTCGAGCTCCGTCTTCACGTCCCAGCGCCGGATCGACGACGCCTTGCCGTCCTTCCACAACCACCCGCGGTGAAGGTCGCCGGCCGTGGTGCCGAGCCGGATGCCGCCGAGATGCACGTCGTCACCGAGGTTGATCGAGAACCAGCGCCACATCGACGCTCCGCCCCAGCGGCGCGGCCCCCATGACTTGTCGCGATTCCCGCGCGCCGCGGTCAGCGTCAGACGCCGATCTCCGAGCCCGATGTCTCCGGTCCACGTGCCCGCCTGCTCGAAGTGGCCCTTGGCGACGTTCGCCTGCGCGTCCGCCGTCGCGCCCGCCTTCGACGGCTCCTCTCCGCTGACGCCGATCGCCGGCGTCAGCGCGCGAAACGTCACGTCCGCATCGAACGGGATCGCTTCACCGCCCTCCGCCTCGGTCGCGTCTCCGCGGAAGCGAAGACGCCACTCCGAGAGTGGAGTCACCCGCTGGTATCCGATGCCGCCGACCTCGAGGCCCACGTCGATCATCTCGCTCTGCGGCCGAGCGGCGTGCAGGCGCGCGATTCCGCCCCCCGGCAGCCACACGAAGCAGAACGCATCGATCGTGCCCTCGTGCGGCCGAATCGCGAGCCGCGAGAAGAAGCCGACGTCCGCCTGCGGGTCGTATGCGTTGAAGTAGTAGGATTCGCTCCACGCGCCGTCGCTCTCCACGGGATGGGCGAAGTCGTGTCGCGCGTCGAGGATCGGCATCGAAGCTCCTTTCAGTCTTCCCGCGGGCGCCGGAGGTCCGGCGCGCCGAGGCGCATGTACGCGTCTCGCCAGCCGTCGTCTCCCCAGGCGAACGGCGTCTGCACCGTCGTCCGTGGATGACGCGCGCTCTCGAGCACGTCGAGCGCGATCGAGACGATCGCCCGCTGCATCTCCGGATCGTTCGGCTTGCCGCACGGGTTGCCGAGCGGGAAATCCGTGAACACGAAGCGCGCCACGCCGCAGTGCTCGACGACGTCGCGCGCGGAGCCGACGACGACGGTGGGAATGCCTGCGGCTTCGAGGTGGCGCGCGACCAGACTCACGGTCTGGTGACACACGGGTCAGAGAGCGACGAGGAGAACCGCGTCGAGCTCGTCCTCGCGACACGCGCGGACGACGTCGGGAACGTCCTGCTCGATCGTTCTCGACTGACTGTACTGCGTCGGAATGCCGTAGAAGCGAGGCGAGACGGCGCCCACTCGCCCGAGCTCGCCGAGACGGCGGATCGGCAGGAACGACTCGACGTCGTTCGTGTGCGTGGCTTCCTTGTCCCAGGCGAGGTGGTCCGTATAGAGCGCCCCCGGCGGCGGATCGGAAGCAGCGGCGAAGACCTGCTTCGCGCGCGCATCGTCGCGGGAGCGCGCCGCCGTGGTGATCAGCCCGACACGGCAATCGGCCAGCGGTTTCCCGAGCGGCGCGAACGGCACGGTCGGGAAGCATGCCCAGCGATACGGATTGCCGTAGCCGCGAGCCAGGTAGAACTCGCGGGACTTGTCGATGTAGCTGACGAAGGTCCGGTACGCGGGATCCACGGGCACGGGCGGATTCTAACCCGCCCGTTCCGCCAGGTCATCCGCCGCCGCCTGCGTTGACGCACGCCGTCGCCCGGTGGAGAAGGCTCCGATGCCCGACGTGCTGCTCCTCGAGCGAAACGAACGCGTCGCCACGCTGACGCTGAATCGGCCGGCGGCGATGAACGCGCTGTCGAGGGAGCTCCGCCGCGCGCTGGTGGACGGCTTTCACACCGTGGCCGGCGACGACGACGTCGGTGTCGTCATCCTCACCGGATCGGGCCGGGCGTTCTGCGCCGGTCTCGACCTGAAGGAGCTCGGCGGCGAGGCCGGCCGCGAGGCAGGCGCCGACGGCGAGATCGGCAGCGGCGCCGACATCATCCGCGCGATGGAAGAGTGCCGGAAGCCGATCATCGGGGGGATCAACGGGTTCGCGATCACCGGCGGATTCGAGGTCGCTCTCGCGTGCGACGTCCTGGTCGCCTCGGTCGAGGCGCGATTCGCCGACACGCACGCGCGCGTCGGTCTGCTTCCCGGGTGGGGCCTCAGCCAGAAGCTCCCGAGGCTCATCGGCATCCACCGCGCGAAGGAGCTCTCGCTCACCGGGAACTATCTCTCCGCGGAGAGAGCGGAGGCATGGGGCCTGGTGAACCGCGTGGTCGCGGCGGAGGAGCTGCTGCCGGCGTGCCGCGCGCTGGCGCAGGACATGCTCTCGTGCGACGAGGCCACGATGCGCGGCTACAAGCGCCTGATCGATCGCGGCTTCGCGCTGGCGTTCGGCGAGGCGCTCGAGCTCGAGCGCCGCGAGAGCCGCGACCATGCGCGTCGCGTCGACCGCTCCGCGATCGCCGAGCGCCGGCGCACGATCCAGGACCGCGGCCGCACCCAGCGGTGAGAAAAGGGGTCGGGAGTCTTTCTCGATCGGTCAGGCGCGGACGAGCGGCCGCTGACCGGTGGAAAAAGACTCCCGACCCCTTTTTCAGGGGCGGTAGGTGGCGACCGACGGCGGCAGCTCGATCCCCGGCGCCAGCGCCGGATCCGCGACCGGCGCGAGCGCGGTCATGCGCAGAGGGATCTCTCCGGCCCAGCAGGGCCGCTCGAGATCGCCGTCGTCGTCGAGCGGCGGACCGGTACGCACCTTGGCGGAAGCCTCGCTGATCGCCAGCTCGAGCACCGTCGTCGCCCGCAGCTCCTCGGCGGTCGGCGTCCGCGCCACGCCCCATCGCTCCGGGGCGACGTGGTCGACGATTGCGCGGAGCGCCTCGACCTTGGCGTCCATGTCGGAGATCTCGACGGCGCGGCCGAGCACCACCACCGAGCGGTAGTTCATGCTGTGGTGGAAGACGGAGCGGGCGAGCACGATGCCATCGACGATCGTCACGGTGACGCACACGGCGAGGCCGTCGCGGAGCGTACGCAGCATCCGGCTCGCGACCGAGCCGTGCAGCAGGAGCCGGTCGCCGGCCCGGCCGTAGACCACCGGGATCACGAACGGTTGGCCATCGACGGCGAAGCCGACGTGCGCGACGAGCCCCTCGTCGAGGATCGCGTAGACCGTGTCGCGGTCGTAGCGCCCCCGCGCCGCCCGCCGCCGGACCTTGGTCCGCTCCGTCACGACCAGATCGCTCATTGCCTCCTCCGTTCCTATTTGTTACAGTACAAACGAATGAACATTGCAGCACAATACGGAATCGCGGGTCGCGAGGCAAGGACCATCGCCGCCAGCGTGGAGGCCGCGATTCGCGAGCACCGCCTGGCCCCCGGGGCGGCGGTGCCGACGGTGCGATCGCTGGCGCGCGCGCTCGGGGTGAGCCCGGCCACCGTCTCCGCGGCGTACCGCACGCTCCGCACCCGCGGCCTGGTGCACGGGCGGAGCCGCCGCGGAACGCAGGTACGGCACCAGCCGCCCGTGTCGGCGCGTCCCGCGGTGCCCGTCGCAGCCGGGCTCAGAAATCTCGCCTACGGCGCGCCCGATCCGGCGCTGCTGCCGCGTCTCCGCCGCGCAGCAGCCCATCTCGATTCGCGGCCCCGTCTCTACGGCGAGCCAGCGAGCCTCGCGGCTTTGCGACGCGTGGCCGCCGCGGACCTCGCACGCGACGGCGTCTCAGCGGAGCACGTCACGGTGGTGTCCGGGGCGCTCGACGGGATCGAGCGCGTGCTGCAGGCGCACCTCAGACCCGGGGACCGCGTCGCCGTCGAGGATCCCGGCTACGCGGCCGTGCTCGACCTGACGGGCGCGCTCGGCCTCGTCCCCGAGTCGGTCGAGGTCGACGACTCCGGACCGCGGCCCGGCGACCTGGCGCGGGCGCTGGCCTGCGGCTGCGAGGCCTTCATCCTGACGCCGCGGGCGCAGAACCCGACCGGCGCCGCCGTCGACGACGAGCGCGCTGGCGAGCTCCGGCGCGTCCTCGACCGGCATCCCCGCGTGCTGCTGATCGAGGACGACCACGCGGGCCCGGTTGCCGGGGCACCCGCGGTGACGTTGTCCGCGGACCGCGGGCGATGGGCCGTCGTGCGGTCGGTGTCGAAGTGGCTCGGACCCGATCTACGTCTGGCGATCCTCGCCGGCGATCCCACGACCGTCTCCCGTGTCGAGGGCCGACTGAGCGTCGGCTCCGGATGGGTGAGCCACGTACTTCAGGAGATCGCCGCGTTCTTCTGGACGGATCCCGCGACTCGCCGTCTCCTCGCGCGCGCGACCGCCACCTATGCCGAGCGCCGCCGCGTTCTCCTCGCCGCCCTCGCGGCTCGCGGCATCGAGGCGCGCGGCCGTTCCGGGTTGAACGTGTGGATCCCCGTGCGCGAGGAGTCGCCGGTCGTGACGGCTCTCGCCGACGACGGCTGGGCGATTCGCGCGGGCGAGCGGTTCCGGCTGCGGAGCGGCCCTGCGGTGCGCATCACCACCGCGACCCTTGGCCCGCGCGACGCGGAGCGAGTCGCCGATGCGCTCCACCGCGCGCTCGCCGGCGACGGCCGCACTTCCGTTCCCTAGGGGTCGGGTGATAGGCCGATCGGTGGGCTGCACTCGGGGGAGAAGCTCATGTCACTCGGAGAAATGACCGAAGAAGAGCTCCGGAGTCGCGTCCGCGCACTCCTCGAAGAGGCGCATCCGGACCGCGTCGACGCCTTCACGTTCCGCGGCAAGCAGTACGACAACGGCCTCGCCTGGGTCCACTTCCCCGAAGGATACGGCGGGCTCGGTCTGAACCCCAAGATGCAGGCGGTCGTGCAGGACGAGCTCCGCCGGAACGCGGAGACGCAGCACGACGACATGATGCTGAACCCGATCGGCATCGGCATGGGCGCACCCACGGTGCTCACGCACGGCAACGAATGGATGAAGCGCACGCTTCTCCGGCGGATCTTCACCGGCGAGGACATCTGGTGCCAGCTCTTCAGCGAGCCCGGAGCGGGCTCCGACGTCGCCGGCCTCTCGATGCGCGGCGTGCGCGACGGCGACGACTGGGTGCTGAACGGGCAGAAGGTCTGGACGAGCCTGGCTCACGTGTCGAAGTGGGGGATGCTGCTGGCGCGGACCGATCCGGATCGACCGAAGCACGAAGGGCTCTCGTACTTCCTGCTCGACATGGAGAGCCCCGGCGTCGAGGTGCGCCCCCTTCACCAGATCACCGGCGAGGCGGAGTTCAACGAAGTCTTCCTGAACGACGTGCGCATCCCCGCGGACCGCATGCTCGGCGCCGAGGGCGACGGATGGCGCGTGGCGATCACCACGCTGATGAACGAGCGGACCGCGATCGGCGGCGCCGTCGGCAGGCGCGGCGGCGGATCGATCGGCATCCTGCTCGAGCTCTGGAACGCGCGCACGCCCGGATCGCTCTCGCCCGCCGCGGAAGCGGTGCTCCGCGACCGCATCACCCAGCTCTACATCCGCTCGGAGCTCCTGCGCTTCACCAGCCAGCGCGCGAAGGCCGCACAGAAGACCGGCAACCCCGGGCCGGAAGGCTCGGTCGGCAAGCTGGCGCTCGCCGAGCTGAACCAGCGCATCTGGGAATGCGGCATGGACGTGCTCGGCACCGATTCGCTGGTCTACGAAGCGGGATACCGGCGGCGGCGGCCCGCCGGGGAGAGCCGCACCGGCCGCCTGGCGCTCGCGAAGTACCAGTTCCTGCGATCGCGGGCGAACTCGATCGAGGGCGGGACGTCCGAGGTGATGCGTAACATTCTCGGCGAGCGCGTGCTCGGCCTGCCGGGCGAGCCACGCCCCGACAAGGGCGTGCCGTGGAAGGACGTTCCGCGAAGCGCCTGACGCGGACGCACGGCCAATCATGGATTTCGCCTTCACGCCCGAGCACGACGAGCTCCGCCAGACCGTCCGGCGCTTCCTCGACAAGGAGTCGTCCGAGACCGCCGTCCGCGCGGTCATGGAGAGCGACCGCGGCTACGACGAGCGCACGTGGACGCGGATGGCCGAGGAGATGGCGCTTCCCGGCCTGAGCGTGCCGGAGGAGTATGGCGGCGCGGGACTCGGTCCGATCGAGCGCGCGATCGTCATGGAGGAGATGGGACGCGTCCTCTTCTGCGGCCCGTACCTGTCGACCGCCGTGGTCGCCGCCGACACGCTTCTCCTCGCCGGCGACGACGATGCCCGGGGACGACTGCTTCCGGAGATCGCTTCGGGGCGCGCGCTCGTCACGCTCGCTCTCGGCGAAGAAGGCGGCGCATGGGAACCCGCCGACGTGCGGCTCGAGGCTCACCGCGACGGCGCCAGCCATCGGCTCGAGGGCACGAAGGAGTTCGTCGTCGACGGCCACGTCGCCGATGTCTTGCTGGTCGCGGCGCGCATGGACGCCGGCGTCGCCCTCTTCGAGGTCGACGCCGGCGCTCGCGGTCTCGAGCGAACGCTCCTCCCGACCCTCGATCTCACGCGCAAGCTCGCACGCATCCGTTTCTCGGGAACGTCCGGGCGCCGCATCGGCAGCGCGGACGCCGCTCCCCAGCTCGCGATGGTGCTCGCACGCGCGCTCGCCGCGCTCGCCGCCGAGCAGGCGGGCGGAGCAGAGCGCTGTCTCGAGATGGCTACCGACTACGCGCGGACGCGGCTCCAGTTCGGCCGCGCGATCGGCTCCTTCCAGGCGATCAAGCACAAGTGCGCCGACATGCTCGTGGAGGTCGAGTTCGCGCGCTCGGCCGCGTACTACGCGGCATTCCGCGCCGCCGACGAAGACGCGCAGGAGCTCGCGAGCGCATCGCACATGGCGAAGGCGTATTGCTCCGAGGCGTTCTTCCACGCCGCCGCCGACAACATCCAGATCCACGGGGGCATGGGCTTCACCTGGGAGCATCCCGCGCACCTCTACTTCAAGCGCGCGCGCGCGAGCTCGGTGCTGTTCGGCGATCCGGTGTACCATCGCGAGCGACTCGCCGCGCGTATCGGCGTCTGACCTCCGGATGCAGGCGGCCGAAGCCTCGCGCCCTCACCCGGCGCCCCCACCCGGCGGGACCCTCACCCGGCGCGACCCTCACCCGGCCTTCGGCCACCCTCCCTGGCAGAGGAACTCGGGGGCGCAAGATACTGCTCGCCGGCTCACAGCGCGCCTCCCAGGATGGGAGAGGGAAAGTGGAAGGCGGTCATTGCGGGCCACCCTCGGCCTCGCAGAAGAGCTCGGGGCGCAAGACGTTGCTCACCAGTTCGCAACGCGCCTCCTGGACGGGAGAGGGAAAACGGATGGATTCGTTTGAAGGGAATCGCGGCCGACGCCGTCTCGCGCTGGATTTCGCAGCACGTCGCCGGGACCACCCTCCCCTTTCGCTTCTCGCTGCTCGCCGGCGGCCATTCGAACCTGACGTACGAGGTTCGTGAC
>JAXDLK010000142.1:0-2633 GCA_034666665.1 Candidatus Binatota bacterium | reverse complement strand
GGCGTTCCATCGCGAGGGCGGAACGGTCGACCTGCCACCGAAGGGCGGCAATCCGGACGCGCTCGCCGCCGCGTGGCTCAAGGTCATCGCCCTGACCCGGCGTACCGAGGAGGACGTGGAGGTGCCGGGCGAGCGCTACTCCGTCGAGCAGCGGACGGCCGAGATCGAAGCGCTCATGGCCGAACAGTCGGCGGTGACGTTCGCTACGCTCCTCGGGGAGCGGCCGACGCTCGGCTACGCGATCGTGACGTTCATCGCGCTGCTCGACCTGTATCGCCGTCTCGTCATCGACATCACGCAGGACGAGCTGTTCGGCGAGATCCGGGTCGAGCGGAAGGTCCAGCGCATGGAGGGGCTCACCGAATGACGCGCTCTGCCGTAGCCGCCGCGGTCGAGGCCGTCCTCTTCGTCGCCGAGAAGCCGGTGAGCCGCGCCGAGCTCGCGCGGACGATCGGCGCCGGCGGCAAAGCGGTCTCCGACGCGCTCGCGGAGCTCGAGGAGTGGTACCGCGGCACCGGCCTGCGCCTGCAGCATGAGGGCGATGATTGGCAGATCGTGACCGCGCCGGAGATGGCTCCGCACGTCGCGACATATCTCGGCGCGGACCGTCTGCGGCTCTCGTCCGCGGCGCTCGAGACCCTCGCGGTCGTCGCATACCGCCAGCCGGTGACGCGCGCGGAGGTCGAATCGATCCGCGGCGTGAACTGTGACCAGACCATCTACACGCTCATGTCGCGACGACTGATCGCGGAGCTCGGTCGCCGCGAGGCGCCGGGCAGCCCGTTCGAGTACGGGACGACGTGGGAGTTCCTCGAGTGCTTCGGCCTGACGTCGCTGGGCGCGCTCCCGAGCGTGCTGTCGCCCGAGGGCGTGCGCAGCGATGACGAGCGGGTCCCGAGCCCGTGAAGCGCGTGGCGAAGGGCGGGTCCGCGCGTGCGCAGAAGCTCATGTCCGAGCGCGGCATCGCCTCGCGCCGTCATGCCGAGACGCTCATCGCCGCAGGACGGGTCACGAGTCGCGGCCGGCGCGTCACCATCGGCGAGAAGCTGCCGGCCGACGCACCGCTCGAGGTCGATGGCGCACGCGGCGCGATCGCGGTCGCGCATCGCTACGTCCTGTTGAACAAGCCGGTCGGCGTGGTATCGACCGCGCGTGATGAACGGGGCCGGCCGACGGTCGTGTCGCTCGTGGGCGCCCGTGAGCGTCTCTATCCCGTCGGGCGGCTCGATGCGGATTCGGAAGGACTGCTGCTGCTCACGAATGACGGCGCCTGGGCCGAGCGGGTGCTCCATCCCCGGTTCGGCCACGAGCGCGAATACGAGGTCGACGTCGAGCCGGAGCCGACGGCGGAGCAGCTCTCGGCGCTGCGGCGCGGGGTGTCGCTCGAAGAGGGCGTCGCGAAGCTGACCGGGCTCCGGTTGGTGGCTCCCGGCCGCGTGCGGCTCGTGCTGCAGACCGGGTGGAAGCGGCAGGTGCGCCGGATGTGCGCGGCGGTCGGACTTCGGGTCACGCGCCTTCGTCGGGTCCGCATGGGACCGCTCGCCCTCGGGGGCGTGCCGGTCGGTTCGTGGCGCGAGCTCACCAAGCGCGAGGTCGCCGCGTTGAAGGCCGCGCGCTGATGCCGATGCCACGGACCGTCGCCATCGACGGGCCCGCCGGGGCGGGGAAGAGCACCATCGGCGCGCTCGTCGCCGAGCGGCTCGGGTACCTGTTCCTCGACACCGGCGCGATGTACCGCGCCGTCGCGCTGGCCGCCATGCGGCGGGGCATCGACCCCGACGACGGGCCCAAGCTCACCGAGCTCGCGAAGAGCGTGCGGATCATGATCGGACCGCCGACGAAGCAGGATGGCCGTGCCTACACGGTGCTCCTCGATGGCAGCGACGTCACGTGGGAGATCCGCTCGATGGACGTCGACCGGATCGTGTCGCAGGTGGCGCGGGTGTCGGGCGTGCGCGATGCGATGGTCGAGCAGCAGCGGACGCTGGCCGGTCAGGGACGCGTCGTCATGGTCGGCCGGGACATCGGCACCGTCGTGCTCCCGAACGCCGAGCGGAAGATCTTCCTCACGGCATCCGCGAGTGAGCGCGCACGCCGCCGCGAGGAGGAGCTCGCCTCACGCGGCGAACGGCGCGCGCGGCAGGATCTCCTGCATGAGATCCTCCGCCGCGATCAGCTCGACACGGAGCGCGCCGTGTCACCGCTCAAAGCCGCGGATGACGCGATCATCGTGCAGACCGACGGGCTGTCGGTCCGGCAGGCGCTCGACAACGTGCTGGCGGCGATCCAACGGGCCTGATCGGCCTGCTCGGCGATCCGCTCTGGCCGCAGCGGCGACTCTGGGTATGGCAGCTCTTGTTCCCGCCGGTGCGCGCCGTCGGCCTCGCGCTGTACAAGATGACCATCGATGGACGCGAGCGCATCCCGGCGGAGCCGTACATCCTCGTCGCCAATCATGTGAATTGGAAGGATCCGCCGGCGATCGAGTTCACGTTCCAGGCGGCGCTCCGATTCATGGCGAAGATCGAAGCGTTCCGGATGTTCTTCATCGGCGGGCTGATGCGCGGCATCGGCTGCTTTCCGGTGCGCCGGGGCGAAGGTGATCGGCGTGCGGTGGTGATGTGCCTGCAGGT
>JAXDLK010000141.1:0-4754 GCA_034666665.1 Candidatus Binatota bacterium | reverse complement strand
TCCCCTCTTGGAGGATGAGGATCGGCTTGCCGTCGAGCCACTTTTCGAGCACCGGCGACCATTGCTTGACGAACGACAGCAGGACGCTCGCGCCGACGAGCGTCAGGATCAGCAGGAAAGCGTTCGTGATCGAGTGGTCGTCGTCGACCATCGCCTGCTGCGTCGTCTCGCTGAGGATCAGCAGGAGCACGAACTCGAACGTGGTCGTCTGGGAAAGCGTTCGGGTTCCAGCGACCCGGAAGACGAGGAGCAGAAACGTGTAGACGACGAGGCCGCGTACGATGGAGTCCATCTTGGATCGCTCAAGGATAGACGAGTTGCGTGAGCTGGATTTCTGGACCGCCCGCGAGGCCGACTCGCGCTCGCTTCCAGCCGGCCTCGTCCGCCTTGTACCGTACGACCACGAGGAGATCCTCGCCCGTGGCGGCGGCGAACTCGTAGGTCATGCGATCGGCGGTGAGAAGCCGGCGCTGCGGCTCCGGATCCATGCTTTCGATTTGCACGCCCGCTGCCCATTCACGCTCGATCCAGAACCCGACCCCCCCGGCGTCGCGGCCCGGCGGCCGCATGCGGATCCTCAAGACGGAGGGCGCCTCCCGCCGCTCGAACCGCGCGTACTCGACGCGAAGCGCGCCGTCCGGCGATTCCGCGGCCGCATGGCTCGCCGGGCCCGAGCCGAGGAATCCGCCAAAAGCGCCCAGCAGCACTACCGTCATCAGTGCGTAGCCGATCCGCTCGATTCGCCACTCTCGTCGCGCATGGGCGATGTCGTTCGCGTCCTCGATGCCGCGCGAGGCCGATGTCTCCTTCTTCCGCGTCACCGGCGGTTCGAGAACACTTCTCGAGCCCCGGCGTCGCGCCGGCATCGGGCGGCACCGCGACGCGCCGAGCTTCGGGCCCGTGGTCGCCGGCGTCTCTCTGGGCGGTCCGGCACGCCTCCGCCTGCGCGGCGTCGTGGACGGTGTCCGCCGCACGCACGAGGTGATGCTGCCGCCACGGTCGGCCTGCGTGCTCGCCGGCGCCGCGCGCGCGACCTGGCAACACTCGGTCCCGCCGGTCGCTACGGAACGCATGCGATCACGTTCCGGACGCTGGCGGGAAGCGGCCAGAAGCGCGCGGCCTCTACGATCGCGGGCTCGTCTCGCGCGACTCGCGGTGCGCCAGCAGTCGCTCGGCGTCGAAGCGGAAGAGCCTGACCGCGTTCTCGCCGAGGATCTTCGCCCGCTCCTCGTCCGTCAGGTGGGCCATCTGGCGCTCGATCGACTCCGCGGAGTGTGGCCAGCTGCCCTCGTGATGCGGATAGTCGTTCGCCCAGAGGAAGCAGTCGACCAGGCGATGCTCGCGCGCGAGCGCCAGACCGGTCGGGTCCTCCTGGAACGACGCGAAGCCGTGCTCGCGGAAATACTCGCTCGGCAGCCGCTTCAGCTTCGGACGAACGAACATGTGGTGCGCGCGGTAGGCTTCGTCCATCGCTTGCAAGGCCCACGGCACCCAGCCGATCCCGGCCTCGATGGTCGCGAAGCGGAGCGTCGGGAAGCGCTCGAGCACCCCGGAGGCGCAGAGGTTCGCGACCGGCTCCATCGTCGGCGCGAGCGAGTGCACCGCGTAGTTGATCACCGCGCCGCCGTTGCCGCGCGAAGCGCGCGGGTCGCGCCCGGTCGAGACGTGGAACGTGATCGGCAGATCCACCTCCTCGACGACCTGCCACAGCGGATCGAGCTCGGGGAGGTTGTAGTTCGCGTGGCTGGCATCGTGCCCGCCCCACACCGGCTTGCAGGGGAGCGTGAGACCGCGAAACCCCATCTTCGCGACGCGCCGGATCTCGGCGACCGCTCCCTCGAGATCGCCGGTGGCGATCGCGGCCATCGGCGACAGCCGGTCGTTGAACGGCCCGAACGTCTCCCAGGCCCAATCGTTCCACACCCGACACATCGCGTTCGAGAACACCGGGTCGGGCGTCGCCCACATCGTCAGGCCCTTGTTCGGGAAGATCACCTCGGCGTCGATGCCGTCGCGAGCGTGGTCGCGTAGCCGCTCTTCCGCGGTCTTGCCGGTGCGGTTCCGCTCGAGGTCTTCACCTTCGAACACGATGTTGCGGAGACGGATCGGGCGAAAGCCCTCGGTCACCTGGAAGAAGTCGCCGCCCTTGCCCTTCTCCTGGCGCGGCACGCGGTCGCGGTACTTCTCGTCGATGCGCTCGGCCCAGAGGTTCGCGGGCTCGTTCGCGTGGCAGTCGGCGGAGATCATCAGGTACTTCCGCGGATCGCCTACTCGTGCGGTTCGCTCCCACCCTTCGGGTCCTGGCGTCACCGCCCTCCAGGCGTTGTTTTCATCGGGGGTCATCTGACGTCCTCCACTGGATGAGAGTGTACGGCGGATCTACGTCGTCGTGGTCCTCGAACAGCGCATCGACCGGCGCGCCGATCGTGATTTGCTGGCGCGGCTCGCCGATCAGGTTGCCGATCATGCGCACGCCGCCGGCGTGCGGCAACTCCACCAGGACCACCACATACGGGCATGCCTCGCGAAGCACGGGGTGGACCGGATGCCAGGCGCGTTCCCAGCTGAAGATGCGGCCATGCGGCGCCACCGGCTGCCATCCGACGTCGAACGAGAGGCAGTCGTGACAGATCCACTCGGGTCCCCACTGAAAGCCGCCGCATGCGCTGCATCGCTGGCATACGAGCTCGTGCCGCCGCGCCGCATCCCAGTACGGTCCATCGAGGCCATCGCGCCGCGGTGCGGGCGCGGGCAACCCGGCGGGCAGGTAGGTTCCCGTCACCGTCATGCGACCGCCTCCGCCGTTCCCACCAGCATCGAGCTCGTCGGCGCGATCATCGGTCCCGAGGTGACGAGCGCGACCTTCGCGTTCGGCACCTGGCTGGTGGACGTACCGCGCACCTGGCGCACCGCCTCCACCTGCAGCTCGAACCCGTGGGTGTACGCCTCGGCCAGGTTGCCGCCGCTGGTGTTCAGCGGCAGTCGCCCGTCCGGAGCGATCAGGTTCTCGACGCGGAAGAAGTCGTTCACCTCTTCCCACTCGCAGAGTCCGTGCTCCACGAGAGCCATCACGACTCCGGGCGTGAAGTTCTCGTAGCTCTGCACGACGTCGACGTCCGCCGGCGACAGGCCGGCGGCCTCGAAGAGGCGTGGCGCCAACGTGCGGAAGCACGCCGAGGCGTACTCCACCGCGTTGTGCGCCGGTGCCGTGTCCCGGTAGGCGGCGCCGATCGCCGCCGCCAGCAGATGAACCGGGGGCTGCGCGAGGTCGCGCGCGCGCTCCGCCGGCACGAGCACGAGCGCGGCGGCGCCGTCGGTCTCGAGACAGCAGTCGAAGAGGCGCAGCGGCTCGACGATCCATCGCGACGAGTCGTAGGCTTCCGGCGTGAGCGGGCGACCGCGCATCACCGCGCGCGGGTTTCGCTGCGCGTGATGATAGGAGGCGAGCGCGACCGCGCGGAGCGCCTCGCGCGACACGCCGCGCTCGTGGAGCAAGCGCTGTCCGCGCATGGCGAACGTCTGCGCCGGCGAGAACACGCCGTAGGGGAAGGTGAGCGCCGCCTCGCCGCTCACCCGCGACGTCTTCGGCGCCGAGCCGAAGCGGCCGTACTGTCCCTGTGCGAGAGCGCGGAACACGACCACGCACGACGCGAGCCCCGTGGCGACCGCGGCGGCCGCGTTGGCGACGGCGCCGGAGCCGCCGGCACCGCCCGCGCCCCATTGCATGTTCGAGAAGCGGAGGTCGGCGAGGCCGAGCGCGGCGGCGAGGCGCGCGGGATCGTTGCGATCGTCGGCGTACGACGCGAAGCCGTCGATCTGCCGCGGATCGATCCCGGCGTCCTCGCAGGCAGCCAGGATCGCCCGCAGTGCCAGAACGAACTCCGGATCCGGAGACTCCCCGCGCCGGTAGTACGGGCTCTCGCCGATGCCGGCGATCGCCACGCGGCCGCGGAGGGAATTCGCCACGACGGGAGCTTCGCCCGTCCGCGCCGCTACCGCAACGGCCGCCGCGTTGACGCAGCGGCGCACTTGTGCGAGCGGGCTCGGAACGCGGCGGGCGCGGCCCGACGGAGAGGAGCGAGCATGAGAATCGAGGTGACGGACGACGCCGTCATGATCCTCGACTTGACGGAGGAGGATCGGGCCCACCTGCAGTTCCTCCTGCGTGGAGCGAAGGGCGCGAGCCTGATCATTCCGCGCCGGCCGACCACCACCAGCGCCGCGCTGTCGGAAGACGAGGCGCTTTCGACGATGATCGACTGCATGCGCACGTCCGCACAGGACACGCTCGCGGCGCTGCGCGCGCGCGGCGTCGATCTGATGCGGCGGTAGGATCCTCACCCGGGTCCCTCACCCGGCGCTGGCGCGCCACCCTCTCCCAGGATGGGAGAGGGGAATTGGAATGGTCATCGGGGCCACCGCGCCCTCGCAGAAGAGCTCGGGGGCGCAAGATGCTGCTCGCTAGCTCGCAGCGCGCCTCCAGGATGGGAGAGGGTAAGAGAGTCCGGTTCCCTCTCCCTCCAGGGAGAGGGCTAGGGTGAGGAATTCCGTCTGAACACCGTTACCTCCATCCGCGAGATGCAGCGGTGCGCCGATGGGCGTTCCCCATCGTCAGTACCTGGCTAATCCGGCGTGGGGAGCGCGGAAGCCGTCGCAGTCGAAGACTCCCGTCGCGCGCACCGGCTCGCCCCGCCGCACCGTCTCGATCACCTTGACGAGCTCGAATCGCCCGCAGGCGCTCGCGACGAGCGCGT
>JAXDLK010000140.1:0-11456 GCA_034666665.1 Candidatus Binatota bacterium | reverse complement strand
CCGGCGCGATCTACGCCGGCTTCGCGATGGTGATGCTGATCGCGATCCCGCTCCGCGTCGCCTATCGGCTCGAGGACTTCATCACCATGCGGCACCTGCAGAACATGTCGAAGGTGCTGCTCGCGACGGGGATGATCGTCTTCTACGGGTACCTGATGGAGATCTTCTTCGGCTGGTACAGCGCGAACGAGTACGAGCGCTACATGATCCAGAACCGGATGACGGGTCCCTACGCGCCGCTCTACTGGGTGCTCCTCTTCTGCAACGGCGCCGCGCCGCAAATCTTCTGGTTCTCGTGGGCGCGATCGAACGTGTTCGTGCAGTTCACCGTCGCCGTGATCGTCTCGATCGGCATGTGGCTCGAGCGCTTCATCATCGTGGTGACGAGCCTCCACCGCGACTACATGCCGTCGGCATGGGGGATGTACTACCCGACCGTCTGGGACTGGGCGACGTTCGCCGGAACGATCGGGCTCTTCCTCTCGCTCCTCTTCCTCTTCATCCGCGTGCTGCCCGTGATCTCGATCTTCGAGCTCCGCACGATGCTGCCGGAGGCCGAGATCGAGGAGGAGCACGCGTGACGAAGCGGCCGCCGATCTACGGTCTGCTCGCCGAGTTCGAGGGGCCGCAGGAGCTGCTCGAAGCGTCCCGCGGCGCGTATCGCGAGGGGTACCGTCGGATGGAGGCGTACACGCCGTATCCGATCGAGGAGGTCGCGGAGGCGATCGGCTTTCACCGGAACCGGCTGCCGGCGCTGGTGCTGATCGGCGGCATCCTCGGCTGTATCACCGGGATCGCGCTTCAGTGCTGGGTGTCCGCCGTCGCCTATCCGCTGAACGTCGGCGGGCGGCCGTTCTTGAGCCTGCCCGCGTTCGTGCCGGTGACGTTCGAGCTGACGGTTCTGTTCGCGGCGCTCACCGCGGTGCTCGGCATGCTCGCCTTGAACGGTTTGCCGATGCCGTACCACCCGGTGTTCAACGTGCCCCGGTTCGCGCTCGCCACCCGGAACCGCTTCTTCCTGGCGATCGAGGCGATCGATCCGAAGTTCGACCGGGAGACCACGCGGCGCTTCCTCGAGCGCTTCTCGCCGCGGTCGATCGAGGAGGTCGACCACTAGTGGAGTGGCCGGCGCCATTCGGTACCCACACCCGGCGCATGCGCGCCGACCTCTCCCTCGAAGGGAGAGGTGAAGAATGGGAGCACGCCTCGTTCTCTCTTTTCCCCTCTCCCCCGTCCCCGGGGGAGAGGGTCAGGGTGAGGGGGCAAACCGGCCCCGCAGCTTGCCGCGCGTTGCTCGGATGTATCCTGGCGCTCGCCGCGTGCCGCCAGGACATGCACGATCAGCCGAAGTACAAGCCGCTCGCGGCGTCGACGTTCTTCGCCGATGGGCGCTCGGCGCGGCCGCGCGTCGAGGGCACGGTGCCGCTCGGCGCGCTCCGCGACGACCCGCTGCTGTACACCGGCAAGGTCGGCGATCATCCCGCGACCGAGCTGCCCTTTCCCGTCGACCGCGCCGTCCTCGAGCGCGGCCGCAGCCGCTTCGACGTGTATTGCACGCCCTGTCACGACCGGACCGGCAGCGGGGAGGGCATGGTCGTTCGCCGCGGCTTCCGCCGGCCGCCGTCGTTTCACACGGATCGGCTGCGCGGTGCGCCGGTCGGTCACTTCTTCGACGTGATCACCAACGGCTTCGGCGTGATGCAGGATTACGCGGCCGAGATCGCGGCGCGAGACCGCTGGGCGATCGTCGCCTACGTGCGGGCGCTGCAGCTCGCCGAGAACGCACGTCCCGGCGACGCCCCGCCGGAAGAGCGCGCGCGGCTCGCCGGAGCGAAACCGTGAACGGCGACGTCGCCCTGGCGCTCGACCTCGAGCAGGTCCGGCAGCGCGCGCGCTGGACCGGGTTCGCTCTGGTCGGCGTCTGCGCGCTCGGCGCGATCCTGAACCTCGATCAGTTCTTCCGCTCCTATCTTCTCGCCTACCTCTTCTGGCTCGGGATCGCGCTCGGCTGCTTGCCGGTGATGATGCTCCACCATCAGTCCGGAGGCGCGTGGGGGCTGGTGATTCGCCGCATCCTCGAGGCGGCGACGCGGACGCTGCCGATGATGGCGCTCTGGTTCTTGCCGATCGTGATCGGCATCTCGCGGATCTATCTCTGGGCCCGGCCGGATGCGGTCGCCGGGGATCCGGTGCTCGAGTACAAGAGCCCCTATCTGAACGTGCCGTTCTTCGTCGCCCGGGCCGTCCTCTACTTCGTCGCGTGGAACGCGATCGCGCTCACGCTGAATCGCTGGTCGCTCGAGCAAGATCGAACCGGGGACGTCGGGCTCTCCCGGCGCATGCAGGTGCTCTCGGGTGCCGGGATCGTCGTCTACGGGCTGACGATCAGCTTCGCCGCGATCGACTGGGTGATGTCGCTCGACCCGCACTGGTTCTCGACGATCTTCGGCATGCTGTGGATCGCGAACCAGGCGCTGAACGCCTTCTGCTTCGCGATTCTCGCGCTGGTGGCGCTGTCCGACCGCCCGCCGCTCGCCGCGGTGCTTCGCAAGGACATCTTCCAGGACCTGGGCGGGCTGCTGCTTGCCTTCGTCATGGTGTGGACGTACCTCGCGTTCTCCCAGTACCTGATCATCTGGGCGGGGAACCTCGCCGAGGAGATCCCGTGGTACATCCGCCGCTCGCACGGCGGGTGGCAGTGGCTCGGGCTCGCGATCATCGTCTTCCACTTCGCGCTGCCGTTCCTGGCGCTGCTCTCGAAGGACGTGAAGCGCCGCGCGACGTCGCTCGCCGCGGTCGCGCTCGTGGTGTTCGTCATGCGCTTCGTGGATCTCTTCTGGACGGTGGCGCCGAACTTCCACGAGCACGGGTTCTTTCTCCACTGGATGGACGTCCTGCTGCCGGTCGGCCTCGGCGGTCTCTGGCTCGCGGCCTTTCTCGGAAAGGTCGCGGAGCGCCCGCTGTTGCCGCTGAACGATCCTTATCTCCCGGAGTCGCTCGGTCATGGAATCGCACGCGGATAGGCCCCCGGCCGACGCCGGCTACGCCGACGAGCCGCGTCCGGACGCCGGCTGGGAGCGGCGGGATGCGAGCATCGGCAGGATCGTGCTCGCGGGCGTGGCTCTCGCCGCCGCCGCCGCCGCGACGCTCGCCGTCTGCGTCTGGATGTTCGACGCGTTTGCCGCCGAGAGCGCCCGACGCGACGTTCCGATCTCGGAGATCCCGGAGGCGCGCAAGCGCGAATTGCCGCCGCCGCCGCGGCTGCAGACGAGCCCGCGCCAGGACCTGCACGACATGCGCGAGCAGGAAGACCGGACGCTCCAGGAGTACGGCTGGATCGACCCCAAGGCGGAGATCGTTCGCATCCCGATCGAGCGGGCGATGGAGCTGCTCGCCGAGCGCGGCCTGCCCGCGCGCGGCGCGGTGCAAGGCGGCGCGCGCGCCGGCGGTACGGTGCCGCCGAAGGAGGCGTGGTGACCGCGCTCGCCACCATGCTGCTCGCGGCAGCGACGTCGACGCTCGGCGATCCCGGAGCGATTCCCGCGACGGCGCGGCCGCCGATCCTCCAGCAGGTGAACTTCGAGCAGCGCCTCGACCAGCCGCTGCCGCTCGATCTCCGCTTTCGCGACGAGAGCGGAACGTCGATACGGCTCGGCGATCTCTTCCACGGCCGGCCCGTGGTGCTGACGCTCGCGTACTACCGCTGTCCGATGCTCTGCCCGATGGTGTTGAACGGGACGGTGCGGGCGATGAACGCGCTGCCGCTCGAGCTCGGTCGCGACTACGACGTGGTGACCGTGAGCTTCGATCCCGAGGACGACGCGGCGGCGGCCGCGGCGAAGCGTGAGGAGTACCGCGGCCACTACAACGGCCGCGGCGGGGACTTCTCCTGGCGCTTCCTCACCGGCGGGGCCGACTCGATCCGCGGGCTGACCGAGGCGGTCGGGTTCCGCAGCGTGCACGACCCTTCGCGGAACCAGTTCGCGCATGCCGCCGCGATCCTCGTGGTGACGCCGCAGGGACGGATCTCGCGCTACTTCTACGGCATCGAGTACTCCGCGCGAGACCTGCGCCTCGGTCTCGTCGAGGCGTCGCAGGGGAAGATCGGTTCGATCGCCGACCAGCTGCTGCTCTTCTGCTTCCACTACGACCCGTCGACGGGGCGTTACAGCAGCGTGGCTCTCGGCCTGGTGCGCATGGGCGGCGTCCTGACCGTGGTCGGCCTCGTCGCGTTCGTCGCCGTGCTGCGGCGGCGGGAGAACGAGCGCCATGCCTGAGCGCCTCTTTCGGTTCATCCCCGATCAGGCGTCCACCCTCGCGCCGGCGGTCGACAATCTCTACTTCTTCCTGGTCGCGCTGAGCGCGTTCTTCTCGATCCTGATCGCCGGGCTGCTGATCTACTTCGCCGTCAAGTTCCGCCGCCGCCCGGAGCACGCGATCGCGGATGAGCATGGGGTCGTCCGCGGCGGTCAGGACCCCGAGCATGGCGCCCACGGCCCGGCGCTCGCGCTCGAGATCGCCTGGACCGTGATCCCGCTGGTGATCGTGCTCGGGATCTTCTTCTGGAGCAATCGCCTCTTCTTCCTGATCTCCCGTCCTCCGGCGGACGCGATGGAGGTGTTCGTCGTCGGCAAGCAGTGGATGTGGAAGGTGCAGCACCCCGAGGGGCAGCGCGAGATCAACCAGCTGCACGTTCCCGTGGGACGCCCGGTGCGCCTGACGATGTCGTCGGAGGACGTGATTCACAGCTTCTTCATGCCGGCCTTCCGCGTGAAGATGGACGTGCTGCCGGGACGCTACACGACGGCGTGGTTCCAGGCGACGCGCCCCGGGACCTATCCTCTCTACTGCGCCGAGTACTGCGGCACGCTGCATTCCGGGATGATCGGACAGATCGTCGTGATGCATCCCGATGCCTATCAGGCCTGGCTCGAGGGCGCTCCGAGCGGCGGGCAGACGCTGGCATCGGCGGGAGAGGGGCTCTTCAAGAGCTTCGGCTGTGCCGCCTGCCACCTGACGGACAGCCCCCGCGGTCCGCGCCTCGCCGGCGCGTACGGGAAGCCCGTGTCGCTCGAGGGGGGCGCGTCGGCCGTGGCGGACGAGGGTTATCTCCGCGAGTCGATCCTGAACCCGCAGGCGAAGATCGTCGCCGGCTATCCGCCGATCATGCCGACGTTTCAGGGACAGGTGACCGAGGAGCAGCTGATCCAGCTGATCGCCTACGTGAAGTCGCTCGGCGCCGAGGAGGGCGGAGCCGCGCGGTCCGCCCAAGGCGCGTCCGAGCTGCGAAAGGATTGAAGCATACCGTGGCCACGCAATACGCCGTTCAGCCGCCCGACGAAGAGCGCCGCGTCCATTACCTGAACGCGGACTACGGCATCCGCTCCTGGCTCCTCACCGTCGATCACAAGCGGATCGCGCTCCTCTACCTCGGCACGGTGACCGTGATGTTCGCGGTGGGCGGGCTCTTCGCGGTGCTCATCCGGCTCGAGCTGCTGACGCCGACGGGCGACCTCATGGATTCGGACACCTACAACAAGGTGTTCACCATGCACGGCATCGTGATGGTCTTCTTCTTCCTGATCCCGGCGATCCCGGCGGTGCTCGGCAACTTCCTGGTGCCGCTGATGATCGGCGCCCGAGACCTGGCGTTTCCGCGGCTGAACCTGTTCTCGTGGTATCTCTTCGTGTTCGCCTGCCTGTTCGGCGTCGGCGCCATCGCCAGCGGCGGCGTCGACACCGGCTGGACGTTCTACACGCCGTACAGCACCTCGTCGTCGAACACGCACGTGATCACCGCCACGTTCGCCGCGTTCGTCGTCGGTTTCTCCTCCATCCTCACGGGGCTGAACTTCATCGTCACGATCCACCGCATGCGCGCGCCGGGGCTCACCTGGTTCCGCATGCCGCTCTTCCTGTGGGCGATCTACGCGACCAGCCTGATCATCATGCTGGCGACGCCGGTGCTGGCGATCACGCTGCTGCTGCTGATCGTCGAGCGCGCGTTCCACTTCGGGATCTTCGATGCCCAGCTCGGCGGCGATCCGGTTCTCTTCCAGCATCTCTTCTGGTTCTACTCGCACCCCGCGGTCTACATCATGATCCTGCCGTCGATGGGCGTGATCAGCGAGCTGGTCGCGACGTTCACGCGCAAGCCCATCTTCGGCTACACGTTCGTGGCCTACTCGAGCATCGGCATCGCCGTGCTCGGATTCCTCGTCTGGGGCCACCACATGTTCGTCAGCGGCCAGTCGGTCTACGCCGGGATGGTGTTCTCGCTGCTGAGTTACCTGGTGGCGATCCCCTCGGCGATCAAGGTCTTCAACTGGACGGCGACGCTCTATCAGGGGTCGGTCTCGTTCCAGACTCCGATGCTCTACGCCTTCGGCTTCATCGGGCTCTTCACGATCGGCGGGTTGACGGGGCTCTTCCTCGCCGCGACGGGCCTCGACGTGCACGTCCACGACACCTACTTCGTCGTCGCGCACTTCCACTACATCATGGTCGGCGGGACGATCATGGGCTACCTCGGCGGCCTCCACTACTGGTGGCCGAAGATCACCGGCCGGCTCTATCCCGAGGGCCTGGCGAAGATCGCGGCATTCATCGTGTTCCTCGGCTTCAACCTCACGTTCTTCCCGCAGTTCGTGGTCGGCTACCTCGGCATGCCGCGCCGGTACCACATGTACCCGCCCGAGTTTCAGGTGCTGAACGTGATGTCGACCGCCGGCGCGTCCATCCTCGGCGTCGGCTACCTGCTGCCGTTCGTCTACCTCATCTGGTCGATGCGCTACGGCCGCCGCGCGACCGCGAACCCGTGGGGCGCGACCGGGCTCGAATGGCAGACGCCGTCGCCGCCGCCGACCCACAACTTCGACGTCACGCCGGTGGTCACCGAGCCGGCGTACTCCTATCCTCCGATCCAGCACGTGCGGGAGCGCGTCGTTGGCTGAAGCCGGTCACGCGGCGCCGCTGGCGGACGAGAAGCACGGGCTCGTCTCGCACCAGTTCGAGGACGTCGAGCAGCAGCGGAGTGCCGCCGCGCTCGGCATGTGGGCGTTCCTCGTCACCGAGGTGCTGTTCTTCGGCGGGCTCTTCCTCGCGTACACGGTGTACCGCCGGCTCTATCCCGAGGCGTTCGCGGCCGGCAGCCATCACCTCGACGTGACGCTCGGATCGGTGAACACGCTGGTGCTGATCGGCTCGAGCTTGACGATGGCGCTCTCGGTGCATGCGGCGCAGACCGGCGACAACAAGGCACTCGTACGGTTGCTGCTCGCCACCATGCTCCTCGGAGCCGTGTTCCTCGGCATCAAGGTCGTCGAGTACGCCGAGAAGTTCCGCGACCATCTCGTTCCCGGCGTCCACTTCCACTGGCACGGACCGGACGAAGGGCACGTGCGACTCTTCTACGGTCTCTACTTCATGATGACGGGCATGCACGCGGTCCACATGATCATCGGCGAAGGCCTGCTCGGGTGGCTGGTGATCCAGGGCCGCCGCGGGCGCTTCGGCCCGCACTACAACACGCCGGTAGACCTGATCGGCCTCTACTGGCACTTCGTCGACATCGTCTGGATCTTCCTCTTCCCGCTCCTCTATCTGCTCGGCCGGCACTGAGGGCCTCCCATGGCGGCGCACGTCACTCCCCCCTCGACCTACTACAAGATCTTCGCAACGCTCGTTGCGCTCACGATCGTGACGGTGATCGTCGCCTTCTTCGACCTCGGCCGGCTGAACACGGTGGTCGCGCTCGGGATCGCCGTCTTCAAGGCGAGCCTGGTGCTGCTCTACTTCATGCACCTCCGCCACAGCGAGCGATTGACGGCGCTGGTGATCGGAGCTTCGTTCTTCTGGCTGGCGATCCTGATGGTGCACACGTTGATGGACTACGTGTCCCGTCAGTGGATTCCGGTTCCGGGGAAGTGACTCGGGAGGGAGCGCGAGCGATGGCGCTCCTCCGCGTACGCTGTCCGACTTGCCGCCGCGAGAGCGAATGGCAGGACAATCCGTACCGGCCGTTCTGCTCCGAGCGCTGCCGCCTGCTGGATCTCGGCAACTGGGCCGCGGAGCGCTATCGCATCGCGGTGGAAGTCGACACGGACGATCCGGACGATCCCGTCGCCGTCGAGAGCGAGGAGGAGGAGTGATCCACCCGACGGCAGTCGTCGATCCCCGCGCCGAGATCGATCCGTCCGCCGAGATCGGGCCGTACGTCCTCGTCGAGGGACCGGTGCGCGTCGGCGCGCGCTGCCGCATTCTCGGTCATGCGGTCCTCACCGGATCGGTGGCGATGGGCGAGGACAACGAGGTGCACTACGGCGCCGTCATCGGCCACGTCCCGCAGGACGTGGCGTTTCCCGGCGGCGAGTCCGGCGTGCGCATCGGGCGCGGCAACGTCTTCCGCGAGCACGTCACCGTCCATCGCGGCACGAAGCCCGGGACCGACACCGTCATCGGCGACCGGAATTTCTTCTTCGCCGGCAGCCATGCCGCGCACAACTGCCGCGTGGGTGACGACGTGGTGGTGGCGAACAACTCGCTGCTCGCCGGCTACGTCGAGGTCGGCGATCGGTCGTTCGTCTCGGGCAACTGCGTCGTCCACCAGTTCGTCCGCATCGGACGGCTGGCGATGCTGCGCGGCGGCACGCGAGTCTCGCGCGACGTGCAGCCGTTCTGCATCGTCGACGGCACGCACACCGTGCGCGCGTTGAACGTCGTCGGTCTCCGGCGCGCCGGCATGCCCGCGGACGAGATCCGCGCGCTTCGCCGAGCGTTCCATGCGCTCTTCGTCCGGCCACGGAACCTGAAGATCGCGCTCGCCGAGGTCGAGCAGGCGACGTCGTCGCCTGCGGTGCGCGAGCTCGTCGAGTTCGTGCGGTCGTCCAGGCGCGGCGTCTGTTTCGGACCGCGGGCGACCTCTCCGGACGAACGCGGTGAGGACGGAGGCGACGAGTAGCGGCCGCGGAGATCAGCCACCCGCCTAGATGCGGTCGATGACGAGCGCGACCTCGATGATCGCCCGCTGACTCGCGCCGCGCGCATGAGTCCGATCAGCGGACCCGCAGTCTGCCGCGCGCAGAGGCCCGAGGTCGAACCGTCCTGGAAGGCCGGATTTGGTACGGAAGCGGCCGCCGGGAGCTTGCGTGCGGGTCGAATGCTCGCCGACGACCGCCCCGTGCCTTTCTTGAACCATCGAGACGAGGGGACGTTGCGTAGCGTCGGGGCAAATCGTCTCGTCGCGCTTCCTTCTGCGACGGCGGCCAATGAGCCACGTGCGGGGGACGGCTCGCCCCGTCCCCCACCGCTCACGTCAGCGAAACGCCGGCATGACTTCGCGTTCGTAGAACGCGAAGAACCCTTCCTGGTCCGGACCGATCTGATGGACCTCGACGTGATCGCCGTACTTCGACGCCGGCGGGAGCCACCGGGTACGACCTCGTCGCCCAGATCGGCGCGGTCGTCGGCTTCGACATTCCGGCGATCGCCGTCACCGCGTATGCGACTCCGGCGGACGCGCTCCGCTTCCTGATGGTTTGACGTCTGGCAGCGTCCCGGGCTAGCTGCGAGGAAAGAGGACAGACGGGAGGAGAGAGCCTGTACGGGGGGCAGGAGAAGAACCTGTACGGAAGGAACCTGTACGATGGATGGCGAAAGTAGCGTCTACGTCGTCGACGACGACACGGCGCTCCAGGACTCACTGCGGCTGCTCTTCGAATCCGTGCGCCTGCCGATGCAGGCGTTCGCGAGCTGCGAGGAGTTCCTCGAGTCTTACGACGGCTCCTCGCGCGGTTGCGTGCTCCTCGATCTGCGCCTGCCGGGGATGAGCGGTCTCGATTTGCAGCGGGAGCTGCATCGCCGCGGGGCACGGTTGCGAATCATCATGCTGACGGGCCACGGCGACGTCGGTTCGGCCGTCGAGGCGCTCCGCGCCGGCGCCATAGACTACCTGCAGAAGCCGTTCAGTCCGCAGGAGCTCCTCGACCGAGTCCAGTCGGCACTCGCCGATACCGATCGTGAAGCGGTACGAGATGCGGCGAAGACGCGCGCGGCGAGTGACCTCGCCCGTCTGACCCCCCGCGAGCGCCAGGTCCTGGTCGCGCTGGCGCGCGGCGAGCGGAACGCGCAGATCGCCCGGCGTCTCGGCATCAGCCGCAAGACCGTCGAGTTCCACCGCTCGCGTTTGATGCAGAAGACCGCCGTCGGCTCGCTCGCCGAGCTCATCCGCCTGGCGGTGCTCGCGGGTGTCGACCGCGACGTCGAAGCCGGCCGCCGCCGCCGAGCGTAGGCGCCTTCGGCCCGCCGGTCCGTGCCGCGGATTCATGCGCCGCCGAAACCAAGACACCGAGTCCACCGCCCGGCTGCCGGGTTCTCCTCGGGGTGCTCACCGTAGATTTCATCGTCCCGGAACAGCTCCCGCCCCAAGCCGCCGAACAGCCGGAGGTCGTCCTCTGGGCGGCGGTGCTCTCGCAAGCGATCGGCGAGTATCGTCGCGGCGAGGAGTGTCCCCATCGTTTCCGTGCTCGCCGCATCGGACGGGAGGCGCACGAATGGATCTCGAGCGACCTCGTCGAGGTGGGCTCGTTCGTCTGGATCTGCCAAACGGTGGGGCTCGACGTGGACTACGCCCGGGCCGAGATCTTCCGGGCGGGCGTGAGGCGCGGACTCCTCCGGCGAAACGCTCGCCGCACGGCGATCCGTGGCGTGTCGGATGCCTCCTCCCGACCCGCGAGCAGTCCCCGGCAGCGGGCAGACGAACGGACGCGGCGAACGGCGGCGAAGTGAAAGGAGCGTCGCGAGACGCTCCTACGGCCGGTCACTCGTCTTCCTCGTCCTCTTCGTCTTCGTCTTCATCGTCGTCCTCGTCATCCTCATCCTCGTCCACCACCGCGACGTCATCCTCATCGCTCTCCACTTCCGCATCCGGATCGCCACCGGCGCCGAGCAGCGTGAACGACGCTTCCTCGCAGACGAGTGCGAGTCGCGGTTCCTCGGAAACGAGGGGCGACCGCTCTGCCACATCCGATTCGCTGCGATCGACGAACGGTCCTTCGGGACGATTTTGCCGCATGGGATACCTCCTCGGGCTGATGCCGCATGAACATGCCCCGCGTGCCGGGGTTGCGCCCGTCGTTGCGAGTGCGCTCGGCTCGTGATCCGGCGCCGACGACCGCGCTCGTGCTGATCCGCCACGCGTCGACGGACGCAGTTAGCAAGATGATCGCCGGCCGGCGCGAGAGCGTTCCTCCGAATCAGGCTCCTGGGCCGCACCATTGGGTGAAGGGAACGCTGGACGACCTCCCCACGCGATGACCGTCATCACTGCGGATGCGGGTTGTGCGGCCCAGGGCCCTGGAGCGCGGCGGAACGTGCCGCCGGACTTCGGGCCTCCGGACCGCGAGGGGGCGAGGGGGAGTAGCCCCTCTCTTCCCTAAAACGTCGGAACGTGGATGTAG
>JAXDLK010000139.1:0-15698 GCA_034666665.1 Candidatus Binatota bacterium | reverse complement strand
CTCGCGCGGGCTCGGCAAAGCTCGTAGACGGCGGCATCCCCTCCACCGAGGCCCAAGAGACGCGCGACGTCCGCCGGCGTCCACAGCGGCTCCAAGGCGCCGCGGTCGTCGTCAGGCTCCGGCATCGCCGGATCCTCGCTGACCTCAGTCCCCGGGCCGCGCGATCGATGGGCACTCATGGCCGGCGATCCTCCGACCTCTCGCGTCGTAGACGCTCGACGTCCGCGAGGTAGAGGATCCGGACTCCACTTAAGGTGCGCCTCGCGGAGAGCCGGCCGGCTTCTACTAACTGCCGGACGCGCGAGGGGCCGATTTCAAGGAGCCGTGCGGCGTCGGCGACCGTGAGGAGAGTCGGCTCTTCTTCTCGAGCTTGCACGGTCCATGCTGATGCATGTTGGACCGAAAGATAGAAAGAGGGTACGGGCCGACAGAAACTCCCCCGCGGCATCGGATCGCCGGAAAGCCGCTCCTGGCACGGCTCTCAGCGCGATTCGCGAGGGCGGGACCACTAATCCCCACGGGGGCGATTTCTGCGTCAATCGGAACGCCCGACGCGGTAGTTCGTGCGCCGAAATGGAGTCCGGCATCGGACTCGCGATTGGGAAGGGGCAAGAGAGCACCGATGCCTCGGGTACGGATGGGCGGGGGCGGACGCTAGGGGAGTTCGAGGCGCACGCGGGCGGGCAGGCGCATGCAGGCCTCGCGTGAGCGCGGCTTTTGGGCTGGAGGCCGGATGGCATCTGCGATCGCCGATTGAATAGTTGCTCCGAGCCGCGCCTCGATCGCTTCCAGCTTCGCCGCGGTAGCGAGCCAGTAGGCGCTCGCGAGCCCGATCAGCACGGCGCAAATCAATCCCACGCCGCCCCAAAATTGACCGCTGCCAGGCTTCCCCTTCAGGTCAGTCCCGAGAGTCTCCAGCTCGCGCCGAAAATTCTCCGTCCGTTCGTCGAGGCGACCTTGGCCGTTCTCGATCTTCAGCAGGGATTGCTGGATGTGCGGATAATAGTCGGTCTGCCCCTCGGTTCGGGGTAACGGCACGTCCTGATCCGCTGGCGGAGTAATCCCGCCACCGCCGGCGCCCTTATCCCTAGCCACCGTTCTCCTTCAGCCGCGTCCTGATCCACTCCCAAGTCTGCGAGCTGTGCCGTCCGTTGTAGCCAGACGTCGGAAAGATGAGCGTGCCGTTGAGCGGGTCCGTGTCGGTGTCGCCGAGCTTCGCGAAGATCTCGGAGGCTGTGCCGGTATCGCCCAGAAGCCATCTCCCAGGGCGAGCTCGAGGCGGTGGCGTTCGTCATACGTCTTTTGCACCGCTTCCAATGTTTTCGGATTCTCGCTGAGCAATACGTAAATGGTCATGGGGGGGCCGCTGGCGGCGCTTCTAGCGCACGACCTGAAACCTCACCACGATCCCCGCTCCTGGCGAGCCGCTCGCCGCCGACTACCGATCCCTCTCCCCGTTCCCCTCGGGCCTCGGCGGCTGATGCGGCTTGTTCCTCGTGCGTCGGTCCCTACGGGAGGCGTTCTGGCACGACTTGGTCGCGCAACACGCAGCCGACCTTTCCGCGCTCGCGGCCTTGAAGGACCTTCACCTTCACCATTTTCGAGCCGCACTCCGGCGCGTCCTCAGGAAGCCGCTCGAGGCGGGTTCCGTGTGTCAGCTCTCCCATGGTGCCGGCCCGGCAGACCGGAACGTTGGCCGCCTTGTCGAGCGCCAAGAGGTACCGTTGTTGCGAAGCGTCCATCTCGGCACGCGTCCGCTCGCCAGCCCTTGCGGCATCGGCGTCGGTTTCCATTTGGCTGGTCGCTGCGCGGACCCGCGCGGCGATGGTGTCGGTGCAATCGTCGGCGGAACTCTCCGAGTCCCACAGCTTGACGATCGGTCGCTCTCCATTCTCACCGCGCTCCGAATCGATGTACGCCTCCGTCGTCGCCGCGGTAGTGGATGTTGGCGACCCGAGGGTGGTCGATGCCAGCGCCGCGACGATTGCGGCGGTTACGAGAAAGCTGGCAAAGCCGTGCGGGTGGCATGTGAGATCATGGAAAAGCTTCATTTCGTAACCTCGATCGTGAAGCGGCCGGCGCCGAGGTCGACGACGCGGGCGGTGACGTCGGGCCCGAGGTCGGGGGCGAGGCGCGCGAGGATCGTGGTGAGGTCGGTCCGCATCTGAGGCGGCGAGCAAACGGCGAACCCGCTGCTACCGGTCTGCTACCACAACCCCCGCCGAACGTCACCGAATGACGCCAGACGAAGCCGATGAAAACCCAACCATTCCCGACTGTCGCCGGGGTGCGCGGATCACTGCGCGGCGTTAGCAATCCTGCGCCTTAGACCTAACTCGGCCACCTCTCCAGCAGGTCAGGGCGGAGATCTACCCGGCAGACCGGACACTTTCAAGGGTGCCGCTCGTGACGCTCCGGCCGACCCGGACTGCCGCTGATATACCGTCCTGCTACATCACGCTGCGGCCGGCCGAGTCGACTCACTTCCCCTTCACCTGGATCACGATCCGGGCGACGAAGGTCTCGGGGCGATGCGTGAACCGGCGAGTGGACGCTGCCTGGACGCCGACCGAGAGCTCGAAGCTCCCCGCGCGCGTGGGCGTGCCCGCGATCACTCCCGAAGGATCCAGCGCCAGCCCCGGCGGCATCGGCCCCTCCTGCACGGTCCATCGATACGGTTGCCGGCCGCCCCAGGCGCGCAGCTCGTGGTGGAACGCCTTGCCTAGCGAAGCCGAGGGGAGGTTCCGCTCGACGACACCCAGTCCTCGATCGAGCTCGAGGCGCGGGCGGAGCGATGCGATCTCGGTCGCGAGCCGTGGCTCCCGGGCGAGGTTTCTCGTCTCGTACGGGTCGCTCGCGACGTCGTAGAGCTCGCGCTCGCCGGTCGATCCCCATTCGACGTACTTCCATCGCGAGGTGCGGATCGCGGACCAGCTCCGCCGCGCCGAATCGAACTCCTGGAAGACGATCGCGTCCCGCTGCCACGCTTTCGAATCCGTCGTCAGCAGCGGGAGGAGGCTCATTCCCTGACTTTCGCCGCTGTGGATCCCGGCGATGTCGCGGATCGTCGCCGCCAGGTCGAGATTGGCGGCGACCAGATGATCGTCGGTCGGTCTTCGGGAACCCCATGCGGCGGGTGCCGCGATCGCGAGTGGCACGCGAATCGACTCCTCGTACGGCAACCCTTTGCGGAAGAGGCCGTGCTCGCCCCACTGGTATCCATTGTCCGATGCGAAGACGATGACGGTCGAGTCGAGGAGCTTTCGCCTTCGTAGGTCGCCGATGAGCCTGTCGATCACGCGATCGATGCCTCGGAGACACGCGAGCTGCCGCCGCGCGAACGCCTCTTGCTCCGGGCGGTCCTTCTCGAAACGGTCGTAGAGCTCCGCGAGGGCACGGATACGGTCACTCTTCCGGTGGCTCGCGCCGTAGGCACGCCCCCGAAAGCGAAAGCTACGAAAGATCCTCAGGTCCTCTTCCGTCTCCGGCTCCGCCGGCTCGTGCGGTGCGTGCAGCGCGAGCCACAGAAAGAACGGCCGCGACGCGTTCGCGCCGATGAAGTCGAGCGCGGCCTGACCTTCGGCGGCGATGATGTAACCTTCGCCGCGACGAACGGCGTGTCCGGTCGCGGGCTGGTCCCTGCTCGTACCCTCGATGCCGCGCACCCGGAACCAACGGCTGTGGCGGAAGACGAAGAAGTCGTCCCAGCCGGGGGGAACGCGCGGCGCCGACTCGCTCAGGTAACCGTTCAGGTACTTGCCGATCATCGCCGTCGCGTATCCCGCCCGTTGCAGCAGCACGGGTAGTGTCTCGCCGTCGTTCACCTCGAACGCGGACGACCCTCCGTTCGGCGGCTCGTTGCCGAGAACGCCCGCATCCTTCGGAAGGAAGCCGCCGGACAGAACACTCGCGCGAAACGGGCAACACTGCGGCGTCGTCGCGAAGGCGTTGAGGAACGTCGTGCCGCGGTTCAGGAGCTCGCGCTCGAGCACGGGCATCAGCTCTCGAACCGGCGGGATCTCGCGCGTAGCGTGGACGACGGTGTCCCAGCGTTGGTCGTCGGTGAGGATGACGACCACGTTCGTCTTGGTACGCTTCGGTGGCGCGATCTCGTCGCGGCGATCGCCGGCGAAGCCATCGGTCGCCACGAGCAGCAGGATTGCGACGGCAGCGAGGAGGCGCGCGGCGAGGATCATGGCTGCGACCGTCGGGAGTGCATGCGCCGCCGCTCCGCGCGAACGTCGCCCTGCTCGGCAAGGACGTCGAGCCGGGCGCGCGTCCTCCGTCGCCATGCGTCGATCGCTTTCGCGGAGAAGGGGATCTCCGACGCGAACCCCGCCGGCGAGAGTGCATACGCGTGCAGGCGAAGCGTTCCGGTGGTGGCGAGCCGCTCCTGCGGCAGAACGATCTGGAACCGCGCGCGGCTCCTCGGAGCATTCGAGCGGCGGGACTTCTTCGTCACGACCTCCTGCACTGCGGACACGAGGAAGCGATCCTCGAGGAAGAGGAGGACGCGCTCGCTCGAAGGTCCTTCGCGGGGAATGACCGATCCCGTCAACAACATGCTCGGCCCATCGAATCGGATCCTGCCGATCCGGCCCTGCACTGCACCGGGACGAATCGGAAACGTCGCGCCGGAGTGAGACCGCACCGCGCGTGCAGAGCCGTTCGCCGTCACCAGCTCGTAGGCTTCGCCTTCGCGATCGAGGCGGCTCAGCACCCACCCCGCGGTGCCATGCTCGACGCCGAATACCGTGACCTCGTTATCACCTTCGCGAAACGCGTCCTCGGGGACGACCACCGAGAACTCCGCCTGGTTCCCTCGGCGGAACGTCGGAGCGACTGCGCGAGTGATCCCGTTCACGGCCACGGCCACGGTGCGCGTCTCGCCCGCGGCGGCGCCGTGAAGCTTTCCCGTCACGTTCGCCGGGATGAACGCACTCTCGCGCCGTACGTCGCGGAAGAAGGATGGATAATCGAGCTCCGCCCAGACGTCCGACGGCGCCGGATCGCTCGCGTCGACCCTTTGCCCGACGAGCGGGTGCTCGTCGCCGATCCGGAAGAGCCGCTCGCGATCGCGCGCCCCGAAGCGCCCGAGCTTCCGCCGGAGCGCCTCGTCGAGGGCTTCCGGCCCGGCCGTCAGCGGCACGAGCTTTCTCCCGTGAAGGAAGAACCGCGGCGCGGCATCGGCGGCGGCGAACAGCGAATGGCCATCCACGCTCCAGGGAAGCGCGATCTCGAGCGCGTCCGCGATCGTCGGCAGCACGTCGATCGTCTGCGCGGCACGCTCGCTGATGACGCCTTTCGTCTGGCCCGGAAGCTTCATCAACAACGGAACCCAGAACACGTCGCCCCGCGCTCCGACGTCGCGCCGTTCGATTCCGGGCTGGAACGTGACGCCGTGATCCGCCGTGACGACGATCAACGTCCGATCGAAGAGGCCACGGGAGCGAAGCGCCTCGAGCAGGTCTCCGAGGAGCCCATCCACCATCTCGACCTGCAGCAGGTGCCGCTGCTGCCCATGGGCCGGGAGGTAGGGGTCGTCACCCCAGCGGTGATTCTTCATCCCCGGCCCGGGGCCGACCATCAGGCTGTAGGTACGTCCGGAAGGCAGGTACGCCCAGGGGGCATGCGGCAGGAGGATGTGCAGGAACAGCAGCTGGCGGTCACCACCGTGCTGCACCAGTTCGACGAATTCCGCGAACAGTTGTCGCCGATCCGCGCGCATCGCCTGATGAAGCCCGTGCGCGCCGTCGCGTGCCGGCGCGGGCCGAGTGGCGGCGCCGAGAAAGTCGCCCCACGCGTCGTCGATCGGCGGCAGGCGCTCGGCCAACCGCGCTGGCGCAACCCGATGCGCGAAGGCGACCGTGCTGTCGGAGAAAAGCAGTTGGAGCCGGCGCGTCCATGGTGGGGAGCGCTCCTGGCTGCACAGGGGCTGTGGACAGAGGCGCGTCGCGGTCTCGAATGCATGCAGCTCGTACGATCCTCCCAAGAGCGAGAAGAGGTTTTCCGGCTGCTCGGTCGCGGTCGGAAGCTGTCCGCCGCGCGGATAGCGGCCGGTCAGGATCGCGGGAACCGCGAGCGTCGTCGACTGGGAGACCGTCGTCGTGTTGCGGAACCAATGCGACGATCGGGCGAGGTCCGCAAAGGCAGGGAAGCGGACGGAATCGATCTCACGCCTCTCGTCGAGCAGAGACACGAGCGGCAGCTCGTCGAGCACGACCATCACCACGGGCGCCGTCGCCGACACCCGGACGGTGGCCGGCGCCGCGGAGGCCGGCCACACCAGCCTCCTCACCGGGCTCCCGAAGAGGAAGAGGGCGGGGAAGAGGAGGATCGACGGCGAAAGCGCGAGCAGCAGCGTCCGTACGGGCGTGAAGCGCGCGTAGGCGAGCGCGAAGCACGCTCCCAGACAGGCGGACGCGAGCAGCGCGGTGAGGCCGTCGAGCAGGCGCGCAGCTACCGGTGCCGCGAACACGGCGGCGAGCAGAACCATGAACGCGACGTGCATCCAGCGCTCGAGCGGAGGGCTCAGGAGACCGGCGACGCGCTCGAGGCCGATCAGCGCCGACGGAACCGCGAGGCTCAGCAGCGCGGTGAAGGCCAGCAGATCGACGGGAGAGGAATCGTGAGCGACGAAGAACTCGGCATTGTGACCGAGGAGATCGTACAGCGGTTGCGCGACCGCGAAGCCCCAGAGAACGAGGAGGTGAACGGCCCGGGCCCGTGGGAGCGCCTTGGAATGGGTCGCGGGATCGGCCACTTCGAGACCCGCGGCCATACCAGATGGTCGGCGGGGTTTCGAGGTTCGTCGGCGCGAGGGGCCTTTCTGCGCCGGCCGGGATCGGCTACGCATGACATGCGAATTCGCAACGGAGGAGCCATGAGCGACAGTGCGACCGAGATCGAGTCACCCGAGGCGGAACGGGCCACCTTCCAGCGGATGGAGCGGAGCACCGCGGCCGATTGGGCGATCATCGCTCGCAATTTCGTGCCTTTCGCCCGCGCGCTGCCCGACCGCGTCCTCGCCCATCTGCGGCTCCTCGACGGCGACTGCGGCGGCTTCGCCGTCGACCGGCTGACGCATTCGCTGCAGACGGCGACGCGTGCGTTCCGCGCCGGCGAGGACGAGGAGTACGTCGTCTGCGCGCTCCTGCACGACATCGGCGATACGCTCGGCGCGTACAACCACTCGGACATCGCCGCCGCGATCGTCAGGCCGTTCGTCTCCGAGGAGAACCACTGGCTCGTCGAGAAGCACGGCATCTTCCAGGGCTACTACTTCTTCCATCACATCGGCCTCGACCGCGACCTCCGCGAGCAGTTCCGCGGACACGCTTGCTTCGAGCGGACGGCGCTCTTCTGTGAGCGCTACGACGGCCCGGCTTTCGATCCCGCCGGGGAGACGCTGCCGCTCGCGGCATTCGAGCCGATGGTGCGGCGCGTGTTCGCGGCGCCGAAACGCTCGATGTACGAGACGCTTCGCGGGGGCGACTGATGCCGCGGATCCCGCTGATCGAGCCGGAAGACGCGTCGCCCGAGGTGGGCGCCCTCTACGACGAGATCCGTTCGTGGGGCGTGCCGCTGCTGAACGTGACGAAGCTCTTCGGAAACGACCCGGAGTATCTCGCCGGCTTTCTGCACTTCTTCCTGCCGCTCTACGCCAAGCCGCGCCTCGCGCCCCGGTATCGAGAGCTCGCGTATCTCCGCGCCTCGCAGCTCAATTCCTGTCACTACTGAATCCCCACACACGTGATGCTCGGTCGGAGCGTCGGCCTGTCGGGGGAGGAGATGGCGGCCATGGCAGAGAGCGATTCGAGCACGCTCTTCGACGACACCGACCGATTGGTGTTGCGGCTGGCAGGATCGCTGACGCGCGACCTGAAGGTCAGCGACGATCTCTACGCCGCGCTCGAGGCGCGCTTTCCGCGTGCCGAGCTGATCGACCTCGTCATGACCGTCTCGCTCGCGTCGTTGGTGAATCGCGTCCATGCCGCGTTTCGCACGGACGTCGATGACGCCACGCGGGCAGCGGTCGGCGACGCTCCCTCCTGTCCGATCGGGCGCTGAGCGCCCGGGGGTTTCGCCGGCGGCTTGCTCAGGTGCTCCGGCAGACGCCGGTTCGTGTCGCGACTTCGGCCACTGCTTCGCCGATCCGATAGGCGACCTGCTTGTCGAGCGGGTCGGGAAGGATCCGTTCGGGCACGGGCTCGATCACGATCTCCGCGAGGGTGCGCGCCGCGGTCACCTTCATCTCGTCGTTGATCGCCGTGGCGCCGGAGTCGAGCGCGCCGCGGAAGATTCCGGGGAACGCGAGCACGTTGTTGATCTGGTTCGGCAGATCGCTCCGGCCCGTCGCCACCACCACCGCGCCCGCCGACTGCGCCACGTCGGGCATGATCTCGGGCACCGGATTCGCCATCGCGAAGACGATCGGCTGCGCGTTCATCGTCCGCACCATGGCCGCGGTCACGATGTTCGGCTGCGAGAGGCCGATGAAGACGTCGGCGCCGCGAAGCGCGTCGGAAAGCGTACCGGTGCGCCCGTCGTGGTTCGTTCGCTCGGCCAGCTCTCGCTTGTACGGATTCAGGTCGGAGCGCTCGCGATGGACGATGCCTTTCGAGTCGCAGAGGAGGAGATCGCCGGGTCGCGGCAGCAGGCCGGTCTCGCCGCAGGCCAGGATCAGGCGCGCACATGCGATCGCCGACGCGCCGCTGCCGCTGAACGCGATCGTGCACTCCGAGAGCTTCTTCCCCGTGACGCGGAGCGCGTTCAGCAGCGCTGCGACGACCACGACCGCCGTCCCGTGCTGGTCGTCGTGAAAGACGGGGATGCCGAGATCCTGGAGCCGCGCCTCGATCTCGAAGCACCGTGGCGCGGAGATGTCCTCGAGGTTGATACCGCCGAAGACCGGCGCGATCGCTCGCACCGCGGTCACGATCTCCTCGACGTCCTGAGTCGCCAGGCAGATCGGGAACGCGTCGACGCCCGCGAACTCCTTGAAGAGGACCGCTTTCCCCTCCATCACCGGGATGGCCGCGGCGGGGCCGAGGTTGCCGATGCCGAGGATCGCGGAGCCGTCCGACACGACCGCCACGGTGTTGCGCTTGATCGTCAGCTCGAAGACCCGGTCGGGCGCCTTGGCGATCTCGAGACAGACTTGCGCGACTCCCGGCGTGTAGGCGAGGCTCAGATCGCGGCGGCTGGCGAGCGAGACCTTGCTCCGCACCTCGAGCTTGCCGTGCAGCTGCGAGTGGAGCTCCACGGATTCGCGATCGTAGTCCGTCATGGCGCCACACTGGTCCGCGATCCGCGTCGGTTCAAGGCCGGGTGCAGCGGAAGGAGCCCAGGTATGGCAGAGTGGCCGGCGGCCACGAGCCACCGAGGAGGCACGCATGGGTGAAGTCGTTCTCTACGAGACGGAAGGCACGGTCGCGAAGATCACGCTGAATCGACCGGACCGGCTGAATGCCTGGACCGCGGAAATGGAGGTTCGCTACTTCGACCTCCTCGAGCGAGCGAAGGACGACCCCGCGGTGCGGGTGATCGTGGTCACCGGCGCGGGACGAGGTTTCTGCGCCGGCGCCGACATGGAGGCGTTGCAGTCGATCGGCCGCGGAGAAGCGGCGCGGGGCTCGACGCACCCGCAGACCTTCCCGCTGGCGATCCCGAAGCCGATCATCGCGGCGATCAACGGCGCCTGCGCCGGCATCGGCCTCGTCCAGGCGGTGATGTGCGATCTTCGCTTCGCCGCGGCGGGTGCGAAGTTCACGACCGCGTTCGCGCGGCGAGGGCTCGTCGCCGAGCACGGGATCTCGTGGCTTCTGCCTCGGCTCGTCGGCCATTCGCGAGCCCTCGACCTGCTGCTCTCGGCGCGCGTCGTGCTCGCCGAGGAGGCGCACGAGATCGGCCTGGTGAACCGGGTTTTTCCGGCGGAGTCGCTCCTCGAAGGCGTGATGTCCTACGCGCGCGACGTGGCCGAGAACTGCTCGCCGGCGTCGCTGGCGGCGATCAAGCGCCAGGTGTACGGGCATCTCGAGTCCGGGCTGCCGGACGCGCTGACCGAGTCGAACGAGCTGATGCGCACGTCGCTCCGGGCCGCGGATTTCCGCGAGGGCGTGGCGAGCTTCGTCGAACGCCGCCCGCCGCGGTTCGCGCCGCTCGGCGGGTCGGCGGCGTAGGCGCCGTGCGCCGGCGGACTACCTTTCTCGGGATGCGCCACGATTCCGCCAATTCAGCAGCGTCCCCTCGAGGGGACGCTGCTGAATCCGAGGAATTCGCGGCCGCCGCAGGGATGAAGGAGACGGCATGAGCGACACGTCGCGGCCGGTGCGGGTCGAGCGACGAGGCCCGGTGCAGTGGATCGTGATCGATCGCGAGGAGCGGCGAAACGCGATCAACGAGGCCGTGATCGCGGCGATCGCCGGCGGCGTGCGCGCGGCCGCCGGTGACCACTCGATCCGCGCCGTCGTTCTCACCGGCGCGGGCCAGCGCGCGTTCTCCGCCGGGGCGGACCTGAAGCCGGGAACCGGCGGCGCCGCCTTCGAGTTCGACTTCGCCGAGCCCCGCCACTATCTGGTCGAGCTCTTCCGCGACATCGAGCGCTGCGACGTCCCGGTCCTCGCGCGGGTGAACGGCCACGTTCGCGCGGGCGGCATGGGCCTCCTCTGCGCCTGCGACCTGGCGATCGCCGCGGATACGGCCACGTTCGGCACGCCGGAGAGCGGCCTCGGTCTCTTCCCGATGATGATCTTGCCTCACATGATCCGGGTGTTGCCGCGCCGGAAGCTTCTCGAGATGTGCATCACCGGCGAGGCGTTCTCGGCCGCCGAAGCGCTGGCGATGGGGCTGGTGAACTACGTCGTGCCGCCGGCGGAGCTCGACCCGAAGGTGGAATGGCTGCTCGGGCGGATCGTCGACAAGTCGCCGACCGCGGTCCGGCTCGGCAAGTACGCCTTTCACGCGATGCAGGACATGGCCGTCGGCGAAGCGCTGACGTTCGCGGAGGCGAACATCCGCCTCGTCAGTCAGACGGACGATGCCCGCGAGGGGATCTCCGCGTTCGCCGAGAAGCGCCCGCCGAAATGGCGGGAGCGATGATCCGTCCGATCGATCACTCGACCACCCACACCGTATAGCCCTGGCTCCGGCGCACGAGATCGTCGGCGACGTGTGTGCGGACGAGCTCCTTCAAGCGCGAGAAGGCGGACCTACCGACGACGATCGTGCGGCAACGCGCGCCGTCTGCCTCTTCGAGAAGGTGCTCGACGAGCTTGCCGCCGTGCGAGTCTCCCGGGTCGACGAGACGGAGCTCGACGCGCGGCGGCGGTACCCCGGCGCGCGTGAGAAATGCGCGGGCGCGCTCGAGCAGACGCTCGCCCCAGCCGCTCCGGTGGGTGCTCCAGTCGGCCTGCGCGGCGCGCAGCTCCTCGGTGAGCTCACGCTCCTCTTCGGCGTCGTCGGCCCCGGGCGATTCCAGGAGGTCAGGAGGCAGCGGTGACACCACGTGACAGAGGACGACCTGCATGTCGGCGTTGGGAAGCGCGATCGCGCACACGTAGCGGAGCGCCCGCCGCGAAGCCTCCGATTCGTCGATCGCGAGCAGAACTCGATTCGGGCTCGGCATCGGTAGGGACATGGCGGCCACGCTCTCCCAAGATGGGAGAGGGCGCGAGCCGGGCGTAGCCGCGCTCACGTGACCGGCATTGCGGCTAAACCGCTTCGGTCTTCGCGACCATCGTCCGCATCATCGAGAGCAGCTCCTCGTAGTCGAACGGCTTCGACAGGTAGGCGTCGCAGCCCGCCGCGAGGGCGGTCGAGCGGTACTCGGCGAGCGCGTGCGCGGTGGTGACGATGATCGGAACCCGGCGGAGCTGCGGGTTCGCCCGCAAGGTGCGCGTGAGCGAGAGGCCGTTCTCCGGGCCGCCGAGGGAGAGGTCCATCAAAACGATGCGGATCTCCGATCCACGATCCGCGAGGTGGCGGCGGGCCTCCTCGACGCTGGACGCCACCAGGACGTCGTAGTGATTTCGCAGCAGGAGCTTCATGTAGGTTTGGCTGTCGGGATCGTCTTCGACGACGAGCACCACCGGCCGTGGTCGCGCCGCTCCCGGCTCGGTTCGCAAGGTCATCGAGCGCGAGAAACGAACGCGGAACGTCGAGCCCCAGCGCTTCTGGCTCTCGACCGCGATCGCGGCCCCGTTCAGCTCGAGGTAGCGCTTCGTCAAGGCGAGGCTGACGCCCGTGCCTTCGAACCGGCGCGAGTCGCCGGAGGACTCCTGCGAAAAGGGCTCGAACAGCCGCGACAGATAGTCGTGATCGATACCGACGCCGGTATCGCGGATCTCGAAGAAGAGCACGTCGTCGGGATCCTGCCCTACGCTGGCGACGACGCTGCCGCGCTCCGTGAACTTGATGGCGTTGTCGAGCAGATGGGAAATCGCCTGGCGGAAGCAGTACTCGTCGAACTCGACGACCGGGTCGTCGACGCGGAACGCGAGCGACAGCGAGAGCCCCTTCTTCCGGGCGATCGCGCCGTGCTCCTCGAAGATCCCCTCGAGAATCGGCCGCAGGCGCAGCCGGTGCGGATGCGTGCGAAACATGCCCGACTCGATCTTGGAGAGATCGAGGATCGCGTCGATGCTGCCGACCAGCCGCTTGCCGGCGGCCCGGATCGCCCCGAACAGCGGCTGCTGCGTCGAATCGTTGAGCTCGCTCAGGTGATCCGAGATCAGCGCCGTGTAGCCGAGGATCACGTTCAACGGCGTGCGGATCTCGTGGCTCATGTTCGAGAGGAACGCCGACTTGATCCGCGACGCCTCGAGCGCCTGGTCGCGCGCGCGTGCGAGCTCTTCCTCCGCCTGCTTGAGGGCGCTGATGTTGCGCGCGAACGACAGGATCGCCGGCTGTCCCGCGACCTCGACGACCACGGCCGAGTAGAGGATCCAGCCGATGCCGCCGTCCTTCTGGCGCAGCCGCGCTTCGACGTTCCTCACCACCCGTTGCCGGCGAAGCTCCTTCATCGCCTCGTCGTAGACCGACGGGTCCACCCAGACTCCGAGCTCGATCGGGGTGTGCCCGAGCACTTCCTCGCGGCGGAAACCGGTCAAGCGCGCGAACTCGTCGTTGACCTCGAGATAACGGCCGTCGGGGAGCATGTTGATCGCCACCGCGTCGAGGCTCGACTCGAAGAGTTGACGGAACCTGCGCTCCGTCTCCTCGAGGGCGGCGTCGATTCGCCGCCGATCGGTGACGTCGCGGATCAGCAGCTGAATCGCCGGACGGCCGCCGAAGGTGACGGTCGCCCCCGACACCACCACGTCGATGATCGATCCGTCCAGTTGGACGAGCTTCTCCTCGAGCGGGTCCAGCATCGAACCGGCTTCCGACGCGCGGTGCATGCGCTCGATCACCGCCGGCCGCGAGTCGGGATGGACGAAGTCCAGAACGGACCGGCCGAGCAGGTCATCGGACGTCGCGGCGCCGACCAGCCGGGCCGCCGCTGCGTTCGCATGCAGGATCTTTCCCGCGAGATGGACGACGATCGCGTCGAGCGAGAGATCGAGGAGACGGCGGTAGCGCTCTTCCGTTTCCGCGAGCACCGCCTGCGTCTGCCGTTCCGTCTCGCCGGCCTCGCGAATGCGAGGCCGTATCGGAATCGGCTGTCGGGTGGGGGGGCCGCCGGCGTCAGCGCTCATCGCTCGCGGGTGACCTCGAAAGCTGCGGGAAGAGGGATCGCAGGAGCGGCAGAAGATGCCCGGTGAGGTCCGACTTCGAGACGAAGCCGTCGGCACGCGCCGCCCGGGCGACCTCCGCGTATCCGTCCTCCGGATGAACCGTCATCACCACGATGCGAGGAGCATTGTGCGCTTCCTTCAGGGTACGGATCAAATCGAGACCGTTCCCGTCGGGAAGCTCGACGTCGGTGAGCACCAGGTCGGGACGAAGTGCGTGGCAGCGATCGAGCGCGTCCGCGGCGGTCTCCGCGACGCCCACAACCTCGATGCCGGCGTGCGACGAGAGATAACGGCGCGCGATTCCCGCAAACGTGGGGCTGTCGTCGACCAACAGGATCCGGACCGGCGGTGAGCTTTCCATGAACGGTGGGTTAGCGGCGACGGGCCTGCACGGTCGATCATAGCAGACGGAGGAGACGGCGCCGCGGGCGATCCCACCGGTGAGCGCGACCATGCTGGTGTTCCGTCTCGCAAAGGGCTTTGCACAGATCGTGGATGATCGCCGTCGCTGCCAAGGCGCGCCGACGACGAATATCGGGCAATATTCGGAGGAGGCGCAACGCCGGAAGCGGCGGCGAGGGCCGCGAGATGTGTGAAGTCCTTTGTGAGACGGGACACTGGTACGCGCAGCATGGAAGCCGCCCCGACGACCGGCGTCGAGCTCCGGCGGACGGCGGAGCGGCTTCCCGACGCGACCGCGTTCCACTTCCAGGGGCGTGACTGGAGCTATCGCGAATGGGAGGCGGGGTCGCGGCGGTTCGCTGCGGCCCTGCTGGCGCGCGGACTGCGGAAGGGCGACCGCCTCGGGCTGCTTCTTCCGACCTGTCCCGAATACATGATCGCCTACCTGGGTGCGGCGCGTATCGGCATGGTGACCAGCGGAATCTCGCCGCGCTATCGGCGACACGAGATCCGCCACATTCTCGCGAGCTCGACGCCGCGCGCCGTCATCATCACCGGTGCGCGCGGTGAAGTCGATTTCACGGCGCTGGTCGAGGAGTGTCGCGATGCGGCGCCGGAGCTCGAGCACGTCGTCCGCTTCGACGGCGAGGGACCGGGAACGTTCGCGGGCTGGATGCAGTCCGGCGAAGGCGACGCCGCGGTCGAACGCGCGGAGGCCGACGTCCGGCCGGAGGATCCGCTGGCGATCGTCTACACGAGCGGTACCACGGGGCCGCCGAAGGGTGCCGTCTACGACTCGGCGGCGATGATCGCGCTCACCCGGCTCTTCCGGACGCGCCTCGCCGCGGACCCGATGCCGGGGACGCCGACCTTCTGGCCAGGCGTGTCGCTCAGCCACGTCGGTGCCATGGCGCGCGTCCATCTGCAGATCTGGAGCGCGGGGACGATGGTCCTGCACGACCATTTCGACGCGGCGTGGATGATCCGGCAGATCGAGCGGTTGCGTCCGGCTGCCCTCGGCGGCTTCCCGCCGGTATTGATGATGATGGTGCGGTCGCCGGAGCTCGCCGGCCGTGATTTCTCGTTCCTGAGGACGGTGACCTTCGGTGGGGCCCCCCTGGCGGCGCATCTGGCCGACGAGGTCCAGGCCAAGCTCGGGGCGGAGGTGCTGACCGGCTACTCGTGCACCGAGAGCTTGATCATCAGCGCGACGGCGGCCGCCGATCCAGCAGGGAAGCGCCGCTCGACCGTCGGCCGCCCGACGGCCGGCGTGGAGCTGAGAATCGTCGACGAAGCGCGGAGTCCCCTCGAGGTCGGCTGCACGGGGCGGATCGCCGTCCGCTCTCCGGCGAACATGCGGGGCTACTGGCGAAACCCGGAGGCGACGGCACGTGCGCTCGACTCCGGCGGCTGGCTTTACACCGAGGACGTCGGATTCCTCGATTCCGACGGGTTTCTGCATCTCGTCGGACGCGAGAAGGAGACGTACTTCCGCGGCGCCTTCAACGTCTTTCCCGGCGAGGTGGAGGAAGTGCTGCAATCGCACCCGAAGGTCTCCGA
>JAXDLK010000138.1:0-13424 GCA_034666665.1 Candidatus Binatota bacterium | reverse complement strand
ACCCGGCGGCGATTCTCGAGGAAACGAAAACCCGCATCGATCGGCTGAAGCGGCTGAGCGATCGCACGTTCCAGGGTTTCGTCGATCTCTTCGGCCAGCGGCAGCGGCATCGCATCCTGCCGTCGCGATGACATGACGGCGCTCGAGCCGCTCGCGCTGCTGCCGCTCGCGTTCTGGATCGGGCTCGCGCTGGACCGTTCGCGCGCGTGGCCGCGCGAGTTCCGTCTTCCCGACGAGGGCGAGCCCGCGACGACCGCGGTGGTCGCGATCGTGCCGGCGAGGGACGAGACCGACGTGCTGCCGCGGACGCTGCCGAGCCTGATCGCGCAGGACCACGCCCGCTCGAGCATCATCGTCGTCGACGACGGCTCGAGCGACGGTACTGCCGAGACGGCGACGCGGATCGCGAGCGAGCATCGAGGCGGCGACCGGGTGCGCGTGCTGACCGCACCGCCGAAGCCGATCGGCTGGAGCGGCAAGCTTCACGCGGTGGCGACGGGCGTGCGCGAGGCGCGCGCCGCGGGTGCCCCCGAATGGCTCCTGCTGACGGACGCGGACATCCACCACCGCCCGGGCTCCGTCCGCGCGCTCGTCTCCCGGGCGCGAGCCGGCGGCTACGATCTGGTCTCGGTGATGGCACGTCTTCACGCGGAGAGCCGGTGGGAGCGGCTGCTGATCCCGCCGTTCGTGTTCTTTTTCCAGCTCCTCTACCCGTTTCGACGCATCGCCGACCCGCGATCCGGCGTCGCCGGCGCCGCCGGCGGCTGCGTGCTCGTCCGCGACGACGCGCTCCGCCTGATCGGTGGCATCGAAGCGATTCACGGAGCGCTGATCGACGACGTGGCTCTCGGCCGCGCGGTGAAGCGCGCGGGCGGTCGTACTTGGCTCGGCTTCGACGACGGCATCGTCTCGCTCCGGCGCTACCCGGCGCTCGGCGACGTGTGGCAGATGGTCGCGCGAACCGCCTTCGACCAGCTCGGCTACCGCTACGAGGTCGCGGTCGCGGTCTTCGCGGGCATCTTCGTGTTTCTCGTCTCACCGCCGTTGCTGCTGGTCGCCGCGCTGGCCGGTCCCTGGGACCCGGCGCACGTCCGCGCCGCCGCCGCCGCGGCCGGGGCGTGGGGGCTCTCGGTGGGGGCGCTGCTGCCCTCCGTTCGTCACCACCACGTGCCGGCTCGATGGGCCGCAACGCTTCCGCTCGCGTCGTTTTTCTACGCGCTCATGACCGCGACCTCGGCCTGGGACCATCTTCGCGGCCGCGGTGGGCGGTGGAAGGGTCGCGTTCGCGACGCGGCCGCCGGCGGGCCCGCGTGAGCGACAGGCGGCGAGCCGGCCCGATGAGCGTGGCGCTACTCGCGGTGGCCGCGACCCTGAACGCCTCCGAGGTGCGGCTGCCGGAGCTCGGCGGCCATCCGAAGGCGCGCTTTCCGCTGGCGCTCTACGTCGCACCCGTGCCGGAGGAAGCGCTCCGCCCGCCGCTCGACCGGGCGGTCGCCGACTGGAACCGGCTCTTCCGCGACGCTCTCGGCGTCGACGCCTTCACCCGCTCCGCGACCGAGCAGGACGCCGCGGTGATCGTGCGTCTCGGCGGCGGGGACGCAAAGCTCATGGGCACGACCGGCCTCACGGTCGACGACACTGGAGTGATCGAGCTCCCCGTCCGCGTCACGATCTCCGCACCGAAGCAACGCGGCGAGACCTCGCGCGAGAGCGTCCTCTACCAGGTCGCGGCCCACGAGCTCGGCCACGCCCTCGGGCTCGGGCACGTGCGCGATCCGTCATCGATCATGTGCTGCATCAAGGGAGGGCTCGACTTCGACGACCGCGCGGTGCGCGACGCCTACGTCGCCGCTCGCCGGGAGCCGCGGATCGAGTCGATGCGGCGGCAGCTCGTGGAGCACTACCGCGCGTTCTGGAAGAACGCACGATGATCGACGGAGAGCGGGACGATCCCCCGCCCTCCTACTGGCTCACTCGATTCCTGATCCTCCGCCTCCTCGGCGCCGTCTATCTGGTGGCCTTCCTGGTCGCGGCGCACCAGCTCGTGCCGCTGGTCGGAAGTCACGGGTTGATGCCGGCGAAGACGTTCCTCGCGCGCGTGGACGCCGCGCTGGGCTCGCGATGGCAAGGGTTCGCGCGCTACCCGACCCTCTTCTGGCTCGGCGTCTCGGATCGGGCGCTGGTGTCGACCGCCTGGCTCGGCGTCGGCCTCTCGACGGTCGTGGTCGTCGGCTTCGCCAACTCGATCCTGATGCTGATCCTCTGGGCGCTCTACCTGTCGATCGTCCACGTCGGCCAGCTCTGGTACGGCTACGGATGGGAGATCCAGCTCCTCGAGACCGGGTTCCTGGCGATCTTCCTCTGCCCCCTCTTCGATCCGCGACCGTTCCCGCGGACGCCGCCGCCGGCGATCGTGATCTCGCTCCACCGCTGGCTCATCTTCCGGATCATGATCGGCGCCGGTCTGATCAAGCTGCGCGGCGACCGCTGCTGGCGCGAGCTCACCTGCCTCTACTACCACTACGAGACCCAGCCGCTGCCGAACCCGCTGAGCCCGTACTTCCATTTCCTGCCGCGCTGGGCTCACCGCGGCGGCGCGCTCTTCAATCACGCGACGGAGTTGATCGCGCCCTGGTTCGCGTTCGGCCCCGGGGTCGTCCGGCACGTCGCCGGCGCGGCGATGCTCGCGTTCCAGGTGACGCTCGTCCTGAGTGGAAACCTCTCGTTCCTGAACTACCTGACGATCGTGCCGATCCTCGCCTGCTTCGACGATCGGCTGCTCGCGCGCGTGCTCCCTCGCCGCCTGGCGGCGCGCGCGGACCGCGCCCGCGTGGAGTCCCGGCCGTCACGCGCACAGACCGCCGCATCCTGGGCGCTCGCGGCGCTGATCGCGTTCCTCAGCATCGGGCCCGTCGCGAACATGCTGTCGCCCGGACAGGTGATGAACTCGTCCTTCGATCCGCTCGAGCTGGTGAACACGTACGGCGCCTTCGGCAGCGTCGGACGCGAACGCCACGAGATCGTCTTCGAGGGCACACGCGACGAGACGATCGGACCGGAGACACGATGGAAGGCCTACGAGTTCCCGTGCAAGCCGGGTGACCCGATGCGCCGGCCGTGCGTCTGCTCACCTTATCAATATCGTCTCGACTGGCAGATCTGGTTCGCGGCGATGTCGACGGCGGCGGACTATCCGTGGACCCTGCACTTCGTCTGGAAGCTCCTGCACGGTGACCGCGGCGTCATCGGTCTCCTCGCGAACGATCCGTTCCCGGAGCGGCCGCCGCGATGGGTGCGCGCGCGCCTCTTCCGGTACGAGTTCGCGCCGCGCGGCGAGCGTGGCACGTGGTGGCATCGCAAGGAAGAAGGCGAGTGGCTGCCGCCGCTGGCCGCGGACGATCCCCGGCTCCGGAACCTCATACGTTCGTATGACTGGGATTAGGTAGTTCGGGGGAGCCGTCGGACGGGGCGGCCCTCGCCGCGCTCTTGTAAGCCTCGCACACGTCGATTTTGAAATTTACCCATTGATCACCGGGGCGAGCGGCCGCTATAGGGCCGTCTGTCCACACAACCGCGGGAATTCTACCCACACGGCGTCCCACGACGCGGGATTATCCCCTTCGTCCTGGGGTGCGATGGCCGAAAGGGTATCGATGATGGATGCTCTCGAGCAGCGCCCTGACACCACGAATGATGCAACGACCGGGATCACTCGCCGCCGGTTCGTTGGATATCTGGTCGCCGCGCCGACGTTGCTGGCGGCGGCGGACCTGTTCCCCAAGCTGGCTTGGGCCTCGGTCCCCACGGTGCAGATCCCGACGGACGGTTACGATCTGACCGACCTCCTCACCCACGCGGCGATGCCGACGTCGCACCTGATCACCGTCGGCGTGAATTCCGACGGCAGCGTGTCCTTCTCGTTGCCCCGCGCCGAGGTCGGCCAGGGCATCACGACGGCGATCGCGATGATCATCGCCGACGAGATGGGAGTGCCGCTGGAAAAGGTTCGGATCAGCCTCTCGGATGCGCGCCCGGAGCTCCATTGGAACCAGCTGACCGGCGGATCGAACACGATCCACTCGATGTACACGCCGGTCCGCGTCGCCGCGGCGATCGCGCGCGGCCAGCTGGTGGACGCGGCGGCAGAAGCTCTCGGCGTTCCCGCCGGCGATCTACAGATGACCGAGAATGGCGTCGCTGGCCCGAACGGGGTCGAGGTCTCCCTCGCCGAGCTCTCGCAGCTCGGAGCGGTGACGAGCACGAAGGCGGTCGAGCCCACGCTCAAGGCCGCGGCGCAGCAGAAGCTCGTCGGCACGCCACAGAAACGTGTGGACGGCCGCGCGATCGTCACGGGGAAAAAGGTCTTCGCGATGGACCTGAACGTCCCCAATGCGCTGCCGACGATGATCTGCCGGCCACCGACGATCAACGGACGCGCGGTGAGCGTGCGGAACCTCGCTCAAGTAAAGGCCCTTCCCGGCATCACCGACGTCGCCATCATCGCGCACAGCCAGTACGTCCCCGGCGGGGTCGCCGTCCGCGGGCGCACGTTCGGCCACTGCATCCACGCGATCACCGTTCTCGACGTCGAGTGGGCCCCCGGGACCGTCGACGACAAATCGGACGAGGACGTGCTCGCCGACCTGAAGGCGGCGGAGCTGCCGATGGAACCCGCGCCGCCCGGCGACGTCATCGACCAGACGTTCACGTTCCACTTCCGGCCCGGCGATCCGCTCGAGACGAACTCCGCCGTGGCGGACGTCCGCAGCGACCACGCCGAGGTGTGGTCGTGTCTCAAGTCGCCGATCTGGTTCCAGGAGACGCTCGCCACGAATCTGGGCCTGCCGATCCCGAGCGTCGTCGTCCACGTCACCGAGGGCGGCGGCTCGTTCGGCCGGCATCTCTTCGCCGATGCCGCGTTCGAGGCGGCGGAGGTGTCGCGCGTGCTCGGCAAGCCCGTGAAGCTCATGTGGCACCGCACCGACAACTTCCGCCAGGGCCGCGTGCATCCGATGGCCACGTCGCACGTCCGCATCGTCCATTCGGGCGGGAACGTGCTCACCTACGATCAACGGCACACGAGCGTCGCGACGGACTTCCGGCACGGTCTCGGCGAGCTCTTCGCCGCGAAGTTCGCCGAGCTGCCGCAAATCAACCGCGGCATTTTCGCTCAGGGCGTCTTCCTGCTCACCGCGAACGTGCCGTACGACTTCGGCGCCGTCTCGCAGCTGATCGACGAGATCTACGACCCGGACACGTTCAACACCTCGTCCGTGCGGAACATCTACAGCCCCGACGTCTGCGCCGCGCGCGAGCTGATGATCGACCGCGTCGCCAAGGCGATGGCCAAGGACCCGCTCCAGTTCCGCCGCGAGTTCCTGCGTGACGACCGGCTCGTCGCGGTTCTCGACGCCGTGGCCAAGGCCGGCAAGTGGGGACGCGCGATGACGGCCGGTACGGCCCAAGGGATCGCCGTCCACCGCGAGTACAAGGGCGCGGCGGCGTGCCTCGTCGAGATCGACTGCCGCCCGGCGACGGTCGGTCGCCGTGTCCCCCAGGGGTACACCGGACCGCGAGTCACGAAGGCGGTGTTCGCGGTGGACGTCGGCCTGCCGATCAATCCGCTCGGTCTCCAGGCGCAGATGATGGGCGGGATCATGGACGCCATCGCCCAGGCGCTGACGTACAGCCTGCACCTGAAGGACGGGTCCTTCCTCGAGGGCAGCTGGGACGACGCCTACTACACGCGGCAGTGGAACACGCCGCCGAGCGTCCAGGTGATCGTCATGCCTCCTACGGGGACCGAGCCCGGCGGCGCAGGCGAGCTCGGTGTCGCCGCTTCGATGGCGGCGGTCGCGTGCGCGTACGCGCGTGCGACCGGCAAGGTGCCGACGAGCTTCCCGATCAACCACGATCTGCCGCTCACGTTCGATCCAATGCCCACGGTGCCGCCGATCCCGGATTCGCCCACCGACGGCCTCCAGAAGGCTTTCTGAGGAGCAGCCATGCCCACGTACACCTTCCTCCTGAACGGCAAAAAAGTCAGCGTCGCCTGCGAAGCCGACGTCCGCCTCCTTTGGGTCATTCGTGACCTTCTCGGCGTCCACGGGCCGAAATACGGCTGCGGCATCGGCGTCTGCCAGGCGTGCACGAGCCACATCAACGGCAAGGCGGTGAATCTCTGCTCGGTGCCGGTGAGCCAGATCCGGCCGACGGATCAGGTGGTCACGATCGAGGGCCTCGGGGCGACGGTCGGCAAAGAGCTTCATCCGATGCAGCAGGCGTGGCTGGATAACGACGTCGCGCAATGCGGCTACTGTCAGCCGGGGCAGATCATGACCGCGGTCGCCAAGGTCAAGCAGGCACGCGCGGAAGGCCGCGCGATCAGCGATGCGGATCTCGACACGATCCGGAACGTCTGCCGCTGCGGCACGTACGCGCGGATCCGCGAGGCGATCAAGGCGGGCGCGGCGAAGATGCCGTGAGCCGGCGTTCCTTTCGGCCTTCGGCAGGATGACGATGAGCAGGCGGACGGCGGTCTTTCTCGCTTTGCTCGGCGCCCTCCACATGGCGCCTCGCGCCGGCGCGTATTCCGGCGGCATCTACAATTCCGCCGGATGCAGCTGCCACCAACCGGCCACGTCGACGAACGTTCAGGTCACGACGGCCGTGCCTTCGAGGTTCGTTCCCGGCGCGTCGCACGACGTCGGCGTCACCGTCCGCTGCGCGCCTTCGCAAGACCCTGCCAAGCCCGCCTGCCCTCCGGCGGCGATGACACTCCACCAGGGCGGGTTCAATCTCACGGCTCCTGCGGGAACGTTTCTTTCGGGTAGCAACTATGCCGTCTCGAACCCGACGTCCGGCAGTCCGCACGCAAACCACAACGCCAAGGGAAGCTTCGGCCGCAGCTGGACCGTCGGGTGGCAAGGCCCGAACGACTGCGCGACCAAGTCCGTGACCTTCACGACGCTCGCAAACGCGGTCGACGGCAGCTCCTCGCCGCGCGGCGATGCCTGGAACTTCGACACGCGCCCGGCGAGCTCCCGGACCGTGCTCCGCGCACCGGCGACGCCTGGGACGAAGCCGGCCATCACCCTCACGAATCCTCGGCCGAGCGGCATCTACAACGGCGACAGCCGGATCGAATCGCCCGGGCCGACGGTGGTGTCCGGCAGCGTGACTCTCACGGCGCTCGCCTCCGACGATTCCGGCATCCAGAGCGTGACGTTCACCGACACGTCGGTCGCGGGCACGGCGACGACGCTCGGCGGCACCCGTTCTCCGGAGGACGGCCGCGTATTCACCGCCGTCCTCACCACGACGCTTCAGGTCCCCGGCCCCCATACGATCACGGCGACCGCGAAGGACTGTCAGGGTCTGACGAGCACGACGTCGCTCGACGTCATCATGATTCCGTGAAGACCCGGGCCGCCGACCATCCCGAGTCGTTGAGGGGTGGGTCCCACGCGGATATGTGAGCGCCTGGAGGAGGTGACTCCATGGCGCTCGAAGAAGGCAAGGCTCCACCGGCGTTCTCGCTCGCGGACGCGAGCGGCAAGAAGGTCTCGCTCGCGGACTTCGCCGGCAAGGACGTGATCCTCTACTTCTATCCCAAGGACGATACGCCGGGCTGCACCAAGGAGGCGTGCGGGTTCCGTGATTCGTGGAAAGAGCTCCAGAAGCTCGGCGTCGTGGTGCTCGGCGTCTCGGCGGATGCCGGAGAGTCGCACAAGAAGTTCGCCGAGAAGTACCGCTTGCCGTTCCCGCTACTGTCCGATCCGGACCGCAAGGTCATGGAGAAGTACGGCGCGTTCGGCGAGAAGATGATGTACGGCAAGAAGACGACCGGCGTGATCCGCTCGACCGTGTGGATCGGCAAGGACGGCAAGGTGCGCAAGCACTGGGCGCGCGTCTCCGACGCGGCCTTGCACCCCGACAAGGTTCTCGAGGCGCTGCGCGCCGGCTGACCTCGCGCCTGTGGCGGGCTCGCGCCCCGGCGGTGTGTGCTCGAGGCGCAGCGCGCGGCAAACCGCGCGGTCGATCTCGATCACCATCACGACGCGCCGACGAGCACCCGGTCGCCTTCGAGCCCGACCCACACCGGCTCGGAGAGCGGCGCACCGTCGCTGCCGACGGTCGCGAGGTGGACGAAATTCGGGCGGTCGAGAAGAGCCTTGATGTCGTCCGAGCGCGCAGTCGCCATGCAGCTTCCCTGCTCCACCGCGTCTTCGCGCGACAACCCTCGGCGGCGGCGCGACATGCACCTTGACCCGACTCCGGACGGACGCGACAAGACTTCGTGAGAAGGATTCTCGTCGCGCCGGACGCCTCGACCCGGCTCTCCGCCGCCCGGGAGTGGATCGAGGCGCGCGCCGCCGATGCCGAGCTCCTCGTCGTCGCGCCGACCTGGGTGGCGGCGGACGACCTGGTGCGCGCGGCCATCGGTCCTCGTGGCGCACGCTTCGGCATCGTGCGGCTGACGCTCGACCGACTCGCCGCACGACTGGCGCTGCCGTCGCTCGCGCGCGCCGCGCGCGTCCCGGCGACGGCGCTCTCGTCGATTGCCGTCGCCGCTCGTGCCGTGCACCAGCTGATCGCCGAGAACCGTCTCTCCTACTTCGCACCGGTCGCGAGTCGCCCGGGATTCGCCCGTGCGGTCGCCGCGACGCTCGACGAGCTGCGCATGAACCGGGTGGAATCGGTCCGCATCCGAGCGCTTCCCCGCGGCGGCGCCGACCTGGCGCTCCTGGCGGAACGCTTCGAGCGCGAGCTCGCAGCCGTCGGCGGCGCGGATCGCGCGATCGTCTACGAGGCCGCGGTCGCCGCGGCCACCGCGGAAGATGCTGCGGGTCCGATCGGCCTCCCGCTCCTGCTCGCCGACGTCGCGCCGGCGAGCGACTGCGAGGCCATGCTCGTCCAGGCGCTGGCGAAGCGCGCTCCTGACGTTCTCGCGACCGCCGCCGCGGGCGACCAGCGAACGATCTCCGCGCTCGAGCGCGTGCTCGATGGCCGCGCCGAGCACGCCGCGGCGTCGGGACCCGGCACGTCTCTCGGCGCGCTCCAGAGGCATCTCTTCGAGGATTCCGCGCCTCCGCCCGCTCCGCTCGACGACACGGTCCTCCTGCGTAACCTGCCCGGCGAGGCCCGGGAGTGCGTCGAGATCGCGCGCACGATCCTCCGCGAAGCGGAGCGTGGCGTCGCCTTCGACCGGATCGCCATCTTGGTCCGTTCCGTCGGGGAGTACCGCCCCTACCTCGAAGAAGCGCTCCGGCGGGCCGAGATCCCCGCGTACCTCGCGCACGGAACCACCCGGCCGGATCCCGCCGGCCGCGCGCTGCTCGCGCTTCTCGGGTGCAAGGCCGACGGCCTTTCCGCGCGCCGCTTCGCCGAGTACCTTTCGCTCGCGCAGGTGCCGGATGCGGGCGAGCGTGCGGCCGACGCCTGGGAGCCGCCCGCGAACGATCTCCTGCCCGCAGGAGATCCCGAGCCGGCGGAGGTGCCGGAGCGGGACGCGCCTCCGGTCGACGATCCCGATGCCGAGGCGGTGATCGCCGGCCGGCTCCGCGCACCGTGGCGATGGGAGCGGTTGCTCGTCGATGCTTCGGTGATCGGCGGCAAGGAACGGTGGGCGAGGCGTCTCGCCGGCCTCGAGCAGGAGCTCCGTGTGCGCCGCGATGCCGCGGCGAGGGACGACGAGGGTCGCTCCCGCTCGCTCGACCGGCAGCTCCATGACCTCGCTCATCTTCGCGATTTCGCGCTACCGCTCGTCGACCGCCTCGATCGGTTGCCGGCGCGCGTCACCTGGGGCGAGTGGCTCGAGCATCTCCGCGACCTCGCCGGCGCGACGTTGCGCGAACCCTCGAACGCCGTCGCGGTTCTCGAGGAGCTCGAGGCGATGGCCCCGGTCGGTCCCGTCGATCTCGACGAGGTGATGCTGGTCCTCGGCCCGCGCCTCCGCGACCTGACGGTGCCGCCCGCGCGCCGGCGGTACGGCGCCGTGTTCGTCGGGCCCGCGGACGGCGCGCGCGGCCTCGGCTTCGACGTGGTCTTCGTTCCCGGGCTCGCGGAGCGCCTCTTCCCGCGGAAGATCGCCGAGGATCCGATTCTTCTCGACGGCGAGCGCCGAGCCCTCGGCGCTCCGCTCCTGCGGATGCAAGCCGACCGTGTCGCCGCCGAGCGGCTCGCGCTTCGCCTCGCGGTCGGCGCTGCCCGGCGGCGCGTGGTACTTTCGTACCCGCGCGTCGACGTCGAGCGTGCCCGCCCGCGCGTGGCGTCGTTCTACGGCCTCGAGGCGCTGCGCGCCGCCGAGGGGTCGCTTCCCGGGTTCGGCGCGCTCGCCGAGCGGAGCGGCTCCGGGGCGCAGGCGCGCCTCGGCTGGCCGGCGCCCGAGGACCCGCAGGATGCGATCGACGCGTCCGAGTTCGATCTCGCCGTGCTGTCGCGACTGATCCGTCCCGGCGTGGAGCCCGCGGCGGGCGCCGCGCGCTATCTGCTGGAAGCGAACGCGCACCTCGCCCGCTCGCTCCGCGCTCGGGCGCGGCGCTGGCTGGTACGCTGGACGCCCGCCGATGGCTTCGTCGAAGCCGACGAGCTCGGGCGAGAAGCGCTCGCGCGCCACGCGCTCGGCGCGCGCTCCTTCTCGCCGACCGCGCTGCAGCACTTCGCGGTCTGCCCCTACCGCTTCTTCCTGCAGGCGATCCAGCGGCTGGAGCCGCGCGAGGAGCCGATCGCGATCGAGATCATCGATCCGCTGACGCGCGGAGCGATGTTCCACGAAGCGCAGTTCGCGGTGCTCACGCATCTCGAGACGGAGCGCGGCCTGCCGGTGACGCCGGCGAACCTCGAGGCGGCGCTCGCGGCCGCCGATGCCGCAGTCGAGGACGTGGACGCCGAGTACGCCGAGCGGCTCGCGCCGGCGATCCCGCGGGTGTGGGAGGACGGCGTGCAGGCGATCCGTGCCGATCTCCGGGAGTGGCTGCGGCGGGCCGCGCGCGATGTCGAGTCCGGATGGGTGCCGCACCGCTTCGAGCTCTCGTTCGGCCTGGTCGATCGCGATCGCGCGAACGCCGATCCGTCGAGCGTCGCCGAGCCCGTGCCGCTTCCCGGAGGTCTCCGGCTCCGGGGCGCGATCGATCTCGTCGAGCGCCACGCGCGCCGCGGCACGCTCCGGGCGACCGACCACAAGACCGGAAAGGTGCGGGCCGACGACGACGTGGTCGTCGGCGGCGGCGAGGTGCTGCAGCCGGTGCTCTACGCGCTCGCCTGCGAGCACCTGCTCGACGACGCGGTCGATTCGGGCCGGCTCTACTACTGCACCGCGACGGGCGACTACGAGGAGCGCATCGTCCCGCTGAACGACGCGTCGCGCGCGGCCGCGCAGGCGGTGATCGAGATCGTCGGGCGCGCGCTCGATCGCGGGTTCCTTCCCGCCGCTCCGGCGGGGGATGCGTGCGAGTGGTGTGATTACCGCCGCGTCTGCGGCCCGTACGAGAAGGTGCGCACCGCACGGAAGAAGCGCGACGCCCTCGCCGATCTCGACCGGCTGCGAAACATGCCGTGACCCCTCTCGCCGACCAGCAGGCGCGCGAGCGCATTCGCGGCGACCTCGACACCACGCTCGTGGTCGAGGCCGCCGCCGGCACGGGAAAGACGACCGAGCTCGTGACCCGCATGGTGGCGGCGCTGGTCGCCGGCCGGGCGCAGCTCGGCGGCATCGTTGCCGTCACATTCACCGAGCCCGCCGCGGGGGAGCTCAAGCTCCGCCTCCGCTCCGCGATCGAGCGCGAGCGCGAGTCGCCGGACTGTCCGGCGGAAGCCCGGGCACGGCTGGTCGCCGCGTTACCGCAGCTCGAGGAGGCCCGCATCGGCACGATCCATTCCTTTTGCGCCGACCTGCTGCGCGAGCGGCCGGTCGAGGCCGGCGTCGATCCCCTCTTCGAGGTGGCCGCCAACGAGACCACCCGGCCGCTCTTCGACCGCGCCTTCGACCGCTGGTTCGACGAGCAGCTCCGCGCGCCTTCGGCAGGCGTGACTCGCATCCTCCGGCGCCAGCGCTCCGAGCGCGGCCGCGGTGGAGCACGCGAGCAAGGACCGCGCGCGCTTCTCAAGAACGCCGCGTGGGCGCTCGTCGAGCGGCGCGATTTTCCCGCCCGCTGGCGGCACGACGAAGGCTTCGAGCGCGAGCGCGAGATCGACCAGCTCCTGGAGACGATGACCGCCGTCGGCGGCCGCGCCGGCGAGCTCCCGAGCGACGACTGGTTCACGCGTTCGTTGCTGGAGATCCAGCGGTTCCTCGACGAGGTCCGCCGGCGGGAGACGCTCGGGCCGCGCGACTACGACGGGCTCGAGGCGGCGCTCGCGGAGATCGCGCGCGGCCGGCGCGCCCGCTTCTGGAACTGGAAGGGATGGCGCGCGCCTCCGGAGCTTCGCGAGGCGCGCGACCGGCTGCACGAGCGGCTGCTGGATTTCGTCGATCGTGCCGGCGCCGACCTGGCCCCGCGCCTCCGCGACGAGCTCTGGGCAGTGGTGGAGGAATACGAGCGGCTGAAGGAGCGCGCCGGCTCGCTCGACTTCCTCGATCTGCTGATTCGCGCCCGGAGCCTGGTCCGCGACGATGCGCGGGTACGCACCGAGCTCCAGCGCGACACCACACACATCTTCGTCGACGAGTTTCAGGACACGGATCCGCTGCAGGCGGAGATCCTGCTGCTGCTGGCGGCCGATGATCCCGCGGAGAGCGACTGGCGGCGCGTTCGCCCGCGCCCGGGGAAGCTCTTCGTCGTCGGCGACCCGAAGCAATCGATCTATCGATTCCGGCGCGCCGACGTCGCGCTCTACGAAGCGGTGAAGCGCCAGATCCTCGACTCCGGCGGAGCGCGGGTCGAGCTCACGGTGAGCTTCCGCGCGGTTCCGGAGATCCAGCGCGGCGTCAACGCCGCGTTCGCGCCGCGGATGACGGGGGAGCCCGGGCGGCCCGGATACGTCCCGCTCGCACCGTTCCGCGAAGACCCGGCGGCACAGCCGGCGATCGTGGCGCTGCCGATCCCCGCACCCTATGGCGACTTCCGGCGGATCGTCAGCTGGCGAATCGAGGAGTCGCTGCCCGAGGCGGTGGCCGCTTTCATCCAGTGGCTCGTCCAGGAGAGCGGCTGGACCGTGACCGAGGCGACGGCGCCCGAGCGGCGCGTCCCGGTCGAGCCGCGGCACGTGTGTCTGCTCTTCCGGCGCGTGCGGTCGTACCTGACCGACGTCACGCGTCCGTACGTCCGCGCGCTCGAGGCGCGGCGCCTGCCGCATCTCCTCGTCGGCGGCACCTCGTTCCACGTGCGCGAGGAGGTCGAGGCGATCCGCAACGCGCTGTCGGCCGTCGAGCGTCCCGACGACGAGCTCAGCGTCTTCGCCACGCTCCGCGGTCCGCTCTTCGC
>JAXDLK010000137.1:0-4950 GCA_034666665.1 Candidatus Binatota bacterium | reverse complement strand
CGGCCGCTCCTCGAGCACATCCTCGAGGCTCTCGTCGCCGCAGGGATCGTTCGCTACGTGATCGTCACGGGCTACCACGCGGAGCGCATCGAGAGCCATTTCAGCGACGGTTCCTGTCGTTTCTTCGGCACCACCGGCGCGCGACGCCCTCGGTCGCGGAGGTAATAGAGCTTTCCGCTGTTGCGATCGCTCATCGAAGGCCCGCGATCCGATGCCATGTCCTCGTTTCCTAAATAGTCCTGTTGATTTTACCTGACAAGCGCACGCGCTGCGGCGCGCGTCGGTTGCGCGATCGCGAGCCTTCGAGCACAGTCGCGGCGTGGAAGACGCGACGGAAGACCGCGTGCGGGACGCAGTGCTGCTCGCCGCCGGCCGCGGTACGAGGATGAAGGAGCTCACCGACGAGCTGCCGAAGCCGATGCTGCCCATCGCCGGGCGGCCGCTCCTCGAGCACATCCTCGAGGCTCTCGTCGCCGCAGGGATCGTTCGCTACGTGATCGTCACGGGCTACCACGCGGAGCGCATCGAGAGCCATTTCGGTGACGGTTCCAGGCTCGGCTGCGCGATTCGCTATCGACGACAGGAAGTCCGGGACGGGACCGCACGCGCGCTGCTGCTCGGACGCGAGGACGTCGGTGCGCGACCGTTCCTCCTCGGGTGGGGCGACATCCTGACGGCGCGATCGAACTATCCCGCGCTGCTCGAGACGTTTCGCTCGACCGGCTGCGACCTGTTGCTCGGCGTGAACTGGGTCGAGGATCCCCATCGCGGCGCCGCCGTCTACGTCAGCGACGACGGCCGGATCGAGCGGATCGTCGAGAAGCCGCCACCCGGCACTGCCGGAACCCACTGGAACAACGCCGGGATCGCGGTCGCCCGCCCGGTGCTGTTCGACGAGGTCGCACGCGTCGGACCCTCACCGCGAGGCGAGTACGAGATCCCGGACGCGGTCACGCGCATGATCGACACCGGCCGTCACGTGCACGCCTTTCCCCTGCAGGGGGAATGGCTCGACGTCGGCACCCCGCAAGACCTCGCGCGCGCCGAGGCGCTGCTCGGCAGCAGCTAGTATTCGAGAAGCCGCCCCTCGCGTGCCCGCAGGCCGCCGCTGTGCGGCCTGGTTCAGGCGGCGTCGCGGTTCGTCGTCCGGATCCGCAGGTGCTTCGACAGCTCGAGATAGGGAATCGAATCGAGCCGCGATCCGTCCTCGAGCATGCGATCGAGCTCGACCAGGTTGTCGAGAATCGTCGCGACGTCGAGTGACGGCGCGTCCTCGAGCTCTACCGCACCGAAGATTCTTCCGATCGTCCGCATCGTTCGCCCGCGAGTAGAAACCGTATCCGATCACGACGTTGCGCGAGAGAACCGCCGCGCAAAAATTTCGGCGCCGTCTTGACATCGCGAGCGCGTCCGGCGCGCGTTCCATTAGCGCGGAGGGCTGGTAAGTTCCGCGGGTGATCACGGTCCGCGGCGCGCGCGAGCACAACCTCAAGGGCATCGACGTCGAGATCCCGCATCGGTCGCTCACGGTCGTGACCGGCGTCTCCGGGTCGGGCAAGTCGAGCCTCGCGTTCGACGTGCTCTACGCGGAAGGTCAGCGACGCTACGTCGAGAGCTTCTCCGCGTACGCGCGCCAGTTCCTCGACCGAATGAACAAGCCGCACGTGGACGCCATCGAGGGAATCTTGCCGGCGATCGCCATCGACCAGCGGCGTCCCGTGCGAACGTCGCGGTCGAACGTCGCCACCATGACCGAGCTCCACGACCACTTGAAGCTCCTCTGGGCGAAGATCGCGCGGCTGCACTGCCGTGGCTGCGGCGCTCCGGTGACGCGCGATACTCCGGAGACCGTCTACCGCACGCTCGCCGAAGGCGAGCGGTTCGTGGTGACGTTCGCGGTCGCAGCTCCGGAGCGCTTGCCGTGGGGCGAGGTGCGAGACGGGCTGGAGCAGGCCGGCTTCCGGCGGCTGCTCGTCGGCGGCGAGGTGCGCGAGCTCGCCGACGTCACGGCTCGGCCGGAGGACGGGTTCCTCGTCGTCGTCGACCGGTCGGTCGCACGCGCCGGCCAGCGAAAGCGCCTGATCGAGTCGATCGAGCAAGCCTTCCACTTCGGTCGTGGACGGCTCACTCTCGTGTTCGCGGAGGACGGACGTAGCCGCGTCTTCTCGAGCGATCTCGATTGTCCCGATTGCGGCATCCGTTATCGCGAGCCGACGCCGAACCTCTTCTCGTTCAACAGCCCGCTCGGCGCCTGCGGCACCTGTCGTGGCTTCGGGCGCACGATCGGCATCGACATGGGTCTCGTCGTGCCGGATCCGCGAAAGTCGATCCGCGACGGCGCAATCCGGCCCTGGTCGATCCGAGCCGCGAAGAGGGAGCGGAACGAGTGCCTGCGCTTCTGCCGCCGCCGCGGCATTCCCGTCGACGTGCCATGGGAGGAGATCGGCGAAGCGGAGCGGCGCGCGATTCTCGAGGGCGAAGGGGAGTTCACCGGCGTCCGCGGCTGGTTTCAGTGGCTCGAGAGCAAGAGTTACAAGATGCACGTTCGCATCTTCCTCGCCCGCTACCGCAGCTACGATCTCTGCACCGACTGCCGCGGCACGCGCATCCGCGCCGAGGCGCTCGACTGGAAGATCGCCGGCAAGACGATCGGCGAGGCGCACGCGATGAGCGCCGGCGAGGCGCGCGCCTTCTTCCGCGAGCTCCGCCTGACGCGCCGCGAGGCGGAGGTGGGGCGGCTCATCCTCGACGAGATCCGCGCCCGTCTCGGCTACCTCGTCGAGGTCGGTCTCGAATACCTGACGCTCGACCGGCAGTCGCGCACGCTCTCGGGCGGCGAGCTCGAGCGAGTCGATCTGACGACCGCGATCGGCTCGTCGCTGGTGAACACCCTGTACATCCTCGACGAGCCTTCGATCGGTCTCCACCCCCGCGACTCGAACCGCCTGGTCCAGATCCTGAAGAAGCTCCGCGACAACGGCAACACGGTGGTCGTCGTCGAGCACGACCCGGAGGTGATCCGCTCGAGCGACCACGCGATCGACCTCGGACCGGGCGCGGGCGAGCACGGCGGCGAGGTGCTGTTCGCCGGATCCGTGCCCGACCTCTTCTCGTGCCGCCGCTCGTTGACGGCTGACTATCTCAGCGGCCGCCGGTCGATTCCCGTTCCGGCGAACCGCCGCGCGGCGAGCGGATGGCTGCGCGTGCGCGGCGCCCGCGTTCACAACCTCCGCGGCATCGATTGCGCGGTCCCGCTCGGCGCCCTCACCTGCGTTACGGGGGTATCCGGGTCGGGGAAGTCGAGCCTCATCGAGGAGGTGGTCTACCGCGCGCTCAAGCGGCGCCTCGGCGAGCCCGTCGGCATTCCCGGGCCGCACGATGCGATCGATGGAGCCGAGGCGATCGGCCGCGTCGTGCTCGTCGACCAGGAGCCGATCGGCACGACGCCGCGCGCGAACCTGCTCACGTACATGCACGCGTACGATCCGGTGCGACGGCTCTTCGCGCAGGCGGACCTGTCGCGCCTGCGCGGTTACACCGCGTCGACGTTCTCGTTCAACGTCGAGGGAGGCCGCTGCGAAGCCTGCCACGGCGAGGGCTTCGAGAAGGTCGAGATGCAGTTTCTCTCCGACGTGTACGTGCCCTGCCCCGAGTGTGACGGCGCGCGGTTCCGCGGCGAGGTCCTCGAGGTCCGCGTGCGCGGCCAGTCGATCCGCGACGTTCTCCAGATGACGGTCACCGAGGCGATCGAGACGTTTCCCGAGGTCGCGACCGCGCTCGAGCCGCTCGCCGCGGTCGGCCTCGACTACGTACGCCTCGGACAGCCGCTGACGACGCTCTCCGGCGGCGAGGCGCAGCGCCTGAAGCTGGCCTCGCACATCGCTCCGAACGCCGGCGTCCTGAAACCCACCCTCTTCCTCTTCGACGAGCCGACCACCGGACTCCATTTTCACGACGTCGCCAAGCTTCTCGGCGCGTTCGACCGGCTGATCGATCGCGGCCACTCGCTGGTCGTGATCGAGCACAACCTCGAGGTCGTGAAGTGCGCCGACTGGGTGATCGACCTCGGACCCGAAGGGGGCGACGGCGGCGGGCGCGTCGTGGCGATGGGAACGCCGGAGGAGATCGCGGCGGTTGCGGAATCCCACACCGCGCGGTTTCTGAAGCCGCTGCTGTCGGGCAAGGTCACGCAGCTCCCGGCGACGCGTCCCGCTCGCAGCGCGCCCGCGCCGACGGCCGAAACCATCCGCGTGATCGGCGCGCGCGAGCACAACCTGAAGGCGGTGTCCGTCGAGATTCCCCGCGACCGGATGGTGGTGATCACCGGCCTCAGCGGCTCCGGCAAGTCGACGCTCGCGTTCGACATCGTCTACGCCGAGGGCCAGCGCCGATACATCGACAGCCTCTCCACCTACGCGCGGCAGTTCCTCAAGGTGCTTGCCAAGCCCGAGGTCGACCTGCTGCTCGGCGTGCCGCCGACGGTGGCGATCGATCAGCGGACGAGTCGGGGTGGGCGAAAGTCGACCGTCGCAACCGTCACCGAGATCTTCCATTATCTCCGGCTGCTGTACGCGAAGGTCGGCGTGCAGCACTGCGTGCGCTGCGATCGACCGATCCGCTCGCAGACCCGAGCGCAGATCTGGGATCACTTGCGAAAGGTGCTCGACGGCGAGCCGGTCGAGCTGCTCGCCCCGGTCGTGCGCGGCCGCAAGGGTTACCACGCCGAGGTGCTCGAGAGCGCGCGCAAGCTGGGTTGCAAGGAAGCACGGATCGACGGCGAACGCCGGAAGCTCGATCCCGTGCCGCGCTTGGCCCGGTACCGCGAGCACGACGTCGACGTGGTGGTCGGCCGCATCCGCGAAGCCGACGAGGCGTCCCGCACGCTCGTCGATCGCGCGCTGTCGCTCGGCGCGGGCACCTTCCACGCCGTCGCCCGCGGCGAGGAGCACG
>JAXDLK010000136.1:0-10395 GCA_034666665.1 Candidatus Binatota bacterium | reverse complement strand
ATCGAGAGCGACTACGAGGGAAGCTGCCGCGGCGCCCGCGAGGTCGCCGTCGAGCACTTCGCCAGCGAACGGGTGCTCGCGCGCCTGCTCGACGACGCCGGCCTGTAGGGCGCGGCCCGAGCTGGCGCGTCCAAAATGTTGCTCGCCGGCTCGCAACGGACGCATCTTGCGCCCGCGAGCTCTTCTGCGAGCGCGTCCGGGGCGGTGGGGGATGGCTGGGCGCGGTCCGAGCTGGCGGCGCCAAGATGGGCCCGCTCCGAACCGGTGAGGAGCATTCTGGGCCCGGCGGCTCGGGGCGGCGCAATCTTGCGCCCGCGAGCTCTTTTGCGAGCGCGTTCTGAGAGAAGGGGTTGCGGAGGCAGCCTTCGGCCTCACCGGTCGGCGAACCCCGCGGATTGCAGGATCGGGCGGAGGACGGCCTCCGGAGCGAACCAGTCGCGGGCGATCCGGCGAGCTGCCTCGGAGTGCCGCTCGTAATCGGCGGCTACGGTCCCCACCGCGCGCTCCGCGTCCTCGAGGTCACGCATGGCGAAGAGCCCCTCGCCGGTCGGCAGTACGTCCGCGAAGCCCGTGTCTTGCAGGATCACCGGACGGCCGGCCGCGAGATAGCAGGCGCTCCGATCACTGAACCAGCCGCTCCGCAGCCGCACGTACATCTCCTTGGCCACGCTGAGCTCGCCACGCGACCCGACGACGTAATCGCGATACGCGCGGTGATCCACCGACACCCCGAGCGGATCGCGGATCCGCCACCCGGCCGCCGACAGCGCCGCGGCGGCAGCAGGATCCGTAGCCGATACGTCCATGGCGAGCTCGAAGCACGCACCGGTCCGCTCGGGGAGAGCGCGGAACCGCGTCCACTCGCCTTCCTTGCTCCAGCCGAGCTCCGTCCCGCCGAAGCTCCGGTCGCGATGCTCGTTTCTCCATTTGCCGATGGTCGTGAAGCAGGGTCCTGGCTCGGCGTCGTTCTCCCAGAGCTCGGGAACCACGACTTGCCGTGTCGGGCGCCACTCGAGGCCGCCGGTCGGAATCGCGCTGCGCGCAGTGCCGACGTTCTCGCCGAACGTGAAATGCAGGTCGTGCTCCTCGAGGAGCTCCCGCAGCACCGCGTCGCCCTGGTCGAGGTTGATCTGGCTGAACCCCGGATCCATGTCGACGTAGATCGCGACGCGCGGGCGAGGGAGGCCTGCAATGCGGTTCACTCCGCCGAGGTTCACGTACAGGTCGGCCCCGGCGAAACGACGGCGGGTTTCCTCTGCGCCGGCACCCCAGTGGCGGTCGCGCTCGCGATCATGGAACGCCCAGCGGCCTTCGAGCCCGAAGCCGCGGAACGCGTCGCCGACGATGCCGCAGCCTCGCTCGTACTCGTAGTGATCGTCGAACTCACCGGTCACGGGGTCGTAGGCCTCGGCCTCGTGGACGTTGTCCTCGTAGAAGAACACGTCGCAACCGAGTCGCTGGAAGCCGAGCACGTAGTGGAGCACCTGCCACACGTACCCGCCGAGCGGAAAGCGGACCGCATAGCCGGCGACGATCACACGCGGCATGCGAGCCTCGAGCCGGCCTCAGGAACCGACGGCTTCACGCGGCGACGGAGATCCTTGCAGCTCGACCAGACGCGCGAAGAAGCCGCGGCGGTCGACGAGCTCGCGATAGCTTCCGCTCTCGACGACCCTGCCGTCACGGACGACGAGGATGCGATCGACCTGGCGGACCGTCGACAGCCGGTGCGCGATCAGGAACGTGGTGCGGCCCTTCATCAGCGCGCGGAGCGCCGCCATGATCAGCTCCTCGGTCTCGCTGTCGACGGAGGCGGTCGGCTCGTCGAGGATCAGGATCGGCGCGTCGCGCACGATCGCCCGCGCGATCGTCAGGCGCTGGCGCTCGCCTTCGGAGAGCGTCGCGCCGCCTTCGCCGATGCGGGTGTCGAGACCGAGGGAGAGCCGGTCGAGGAGCGGGTCGAGCTGTGCGAGACGCGCGGCGCGCGCGATGTCCTCCGCGGATGCCGCCGGCCGGCCGTAGGCGATGTTCTCGCGCATCGTCGCGGCGAACACGATCGGCGGCTGCAGCACCATCGAGATCGAACGGCGGAGCGACGCGAGGTCGAGCTCGCGGAGATCGCGCCCGTCGAGCAGCACCCGCCCGACGACCGGGTCGAAGAACCGGGGGATCAGGCTGACGATCGTCGTCTTGCCCGCGCCCGTCGGTCCGACGAGCGCCACCGATCCGCCCGGAGGGACGGTGAACGACACGTCGGAGAGAACCGTGCGCTGCCCGTCGTAGGAGAAGCCGACGTTCTCGAAGCGAAGCTCGCCGATGACGTCGGCGCGACGGAGCTCGCGCGACCCGCTCGCCACCGACTCGCCGCTGTCCAGGATCTCGAAGACGCGGACGAGCCCCGCCTTCGCACCCTCGATCGTGCCGAGGCTCTGGCTGACGCTGTTCACCGGCACGTACAGCGACGCCAGATAGGAGAGAAAGACGAGGACGTCCCCGACGCTCATCTCGCCGGCGAGCACCCGTCGCGCGCCGAGCCAGAGGATCATCGCGGTACCCGCCGCCGTGACCACGTTGACGATGCCGACGTAGAGCGTCTGCAGCAGGTAGAGCCGGAGGTTCGCGGTCAGGCTCGCCTGACTCTGCCGGACGAAGCGGCGGTGCTCCTCCTCTTCCTGGGTGAACGCCTGGACGAGCCGGATCGCCGAAAGCCCGTGCTGCAGCAGCGTGTAGACCTGGCTGTCCTCCTGCCGCGCCACGCGCGCGCTTTCGCTGATCCATCGACCGAGGAGCCGGATCGTCACGAACAGCAGCGGGCAGACGGCGACGGCGACGAGCGTCAGCTGCGGGTCCATGTACGCGAGCACGACGACCATCCCGAGCGCGAACACGGTCGCGCTCACGATCGGGAAGAAACCGTTCATCGTCAGGCTCTGGACCGCGAAGGTGTCGGCGGCGACGCGGAAGAGCAGGTCCCCGACCTGACGGTGCGCATGGAACGCGAGCGACATGCGCTGCAGGTGCTGGTACAGGTCGCTCCGGAGATCGTTCACCATCCTCTGGCCGATCGAGATCGTGGTGTGATTGCTCCAGAAGGAGACGCTCGCGTAGACGGCCTGCAGCAGCACGACGGCTCCGCACGAGACCGCGAGCAGCGTCCCTGGTGATAGCCGTCCGAGCGCGGCGATCGGCGGCCGCTGGCCGCCGAGGACGCAGTCGACGACGAGCTTCAGCGGCCACGGCTTGAGCAGCTCGACTCCCGCGAGCAGAAGCATCTGCCCCATCGCCAGCAGGAACATGCCGCGATGGGGCGCGACGTAGCCCCAGAGGCGGCGGAAGACCGAGCTCGATGGTGCGGCGGCGGAAGGCGCCGGCGCCTTCACGCGAGCGGCTTCCCCGCGGACGCGAGACCCACACGCTCCGCGACGATCTCCATCACCTGGTAGAGGATCTCGCCGAGACGGTAGGTCTTGTAGAGGCCGAAGACCAGCGCCACGGCCACCGCGACCACGCCGACGGCGGTGATCTCCCGCACGTCGAAGATGGTGCCGGCGACGACGAGCAGCGCGGCCGCGGCGAGCACGCAGAGACCGAAAGCCGACGTGCGTTGCCCGCAGCGCACGCGGAGGAGTCGCTTGTTGCCGCCGTGGTTCTCGACCGCCACCGCGACTCGCGAGGTCGCCCAGAGGCCGCGGTGGACCTCCAGGTCCCATTCGTTCCAGCCCCGGTCGAGATCGATCAGGTGCTTCCGCGGCAGCAGGAACTCGATCGCCGACTGGATCAACGGCTCCTTCTCGACGCCCTCGTCGCTCCAGTAGGCGAGCTCGAACCGGTGCAGCAGCCATCCGCGCGGTTGCTGGCGCGGCTCGGCGAATCGCACCGGCTCGACGTCCGCGAGACCGCGGAGGCGCCAGCGATACCGCTCGTACGAGCGCACGAGCGGCCCTGCGTAGATGAGCAGCGCGAGGAGCACGCGGCTGCTCGGCCGGTCGTGCCGCGGGTCGAGCTTCGCCTGGGCCGCCGCGGAGCCGGCGGAGGCGATCGAGAGCAGCAGCGGCACGATCGCCGGAACGAAGTATCGCCCCGACACCAGTGCGCAGAGGCAGAGAAAGAGCGCCGCCGCGTTCCACTCGAGCGTGAACGGCAGGAACGAGAGCAGCGACGACGGCCGCTCGTAGAGCGTCTGGAAGAGCCCGCGCCCGAGGGCGCCGTAGTAGATCACCGGTCGCCGCGCGAGCACGCTCGAGGTCGCGCCACCGTAGATGCGGCCGAGCCACCGCGACTGTCCGAGCAGATTGAAGCGGTACGGATGCTTGAAGTAGAGCAGCGCTTCCGCCTTGCCGTAGCCGCGCTGCTGGCGGAGGTACGCCCGCACCGTGTTCCGGCGGAAGTGCCACACCATCGCGCTCGGCGCGAAGCCGATCCTCCAGCCGCGGTTCTGCAACCGCCAGCAGAGGTCGACGTCGTCGCCGGCCGCGGTGAACTGCGGATCGAAGCAGTCGACCGCGAGCAGCACGTCGCGCCGGAACGCCATGTTGCAGCCGGGAATGTGCTCGGCGACGTCGTCGTTGATGAGCACGTGCGTCGGCCCGCCGGGCGCCGCCGCGACGCACGCCGGAACGCGCGCCTCCTCGGGCGGCGGCAGGTTCGGCCCGCCGATCGCGACCCACCCGTGGCGTCGCATCTCGCCGACCAGGTACGTGAGCCAGTCGGGATCGACGACGCAATCCGAGTCGGTGAATGCGACCACCTCGCCGGTGGCGGCGCGGATGCCGACGTTGCGCGCGGCGGAGAGTCCGCGGTTCTCCTGGTGGATGACGTGGAAGGGGAAGCGGCGGGAGATCTCGAGCGTCCGGTCCGTCGAGCCGTCGTCGACGACGATCACCTCGAGCGGCTCGTAGCGGAGCCGGAGCAGCGACTCGAGGCACGCCTCCATGGTGCGCTCCGCGTTGTACGCGCAGATCACCACCGAGACCTTGGGGGCGTTCTCCAGGCGCGGCGGCAGCTCGCCGCAGTAGATGCGGCGCACCGCCTCGTACGCCGGCTTCGGCGCTCGCTCGCGATCGACCAGCCCGAACGCCCAGTCGACGATCTCTTGCCCGCCCCGGTACCACTCGTCGGTCCACGAGAAGACGAACGTGCCGGCGACACCCTCCTCGAGCGCCACCGGAATTTGCCAGGAGAGCGTCTCCGCCTGGCGCTCCGGCCCCTCGCGGATCGAGTCGATGCCGAACTCGGTCAGCACCAGAGGCTTGTCGACCGCCAGGTTCTGCAGCCGCGACAGATAGCGGCGGAACGCGGGCTCGTCGTGCAGGTAGACGTTGAAGCAGAGGAAGTCGACGAACTCGAGGTCGAGGTACTCGGTCGTCGGGTAGTTCGCGTAGGTGACGAGCGCGCCGCGGTCGAGGGTGCGCACGTCGGACGCGAGCTTGCCGAGGAACCCGGCGATCCGTTCGGGCCCGTACCAGCGGACGATGTCCGGAGGGATCTCGTTGCCGATGACGTAGGCGAGGATCGCCGGATGGCCGGCGACGGACCGGACCGCGGAGCGTACCGCCTCGTGGTTCGCGGCGACGAGCTCGGGGGACTCGAGGAAGCAGGTGTGCGCGGTCCACTCGAGGCCGACGAGGACCCAGAGCCCGTGCCTGCCCGCGGCGTCGAGCAGCCAACGGGGCGGCGCGGTGAACGTGCGAACGACGTTCACGCCGATCGCGCGCATCGACCCGAAGTCCCGCTCGACGATGGCGGCCTCGGGAAACGGCGTGCCGTGCGAGCCGCGGCGGAACGTTCCGTAGGTGACGCCTCGCAGGAAGACCTTCTCCCCCTCGTGGAAGAAGAACTTGCCGGCGATCTCCGGCCGTGCGCCGCCGGTCAGCCCCGGCGCCTCCGGCGCGACGCCTGGAGCGGCGGTGGCTGCGCTCGCGGGCACCATCGTGTCGACTGCAGAAACCCGCGCGGCGCGGCCGGAGACGCCGCGCGCCGCGGTGTAGGTCACGTCGTCAGGATCCCGCGGCCGCCTGCTTCTCCGGCGCGGTCGCTTCGCTCTTGTGGACGTCGGTGAGCGCCCTCGTCTGGAAGGACTCCGGAGTCCAGCCGGTGTCGACGGCGCCGGCCTCGAGCCAGGCGTGGCGGCCGGCCATCACCTCCGCGGCGACGCGGTTCTTGCGGTTGTCGTCGTTCGCCCAGAGCTCGCGGAAGAGACGTCGCACCTTCCGCCGGCTGTTGCGACAGAAGAGGTCCGCGAGCTCCATCGCCCGCGCCGCCTCCGGGTGCCGGTCGTCCGCCATGCGGCGCGCGTGCGAGACGGTCGCCGACATCACGAAGAGCTCCATGACGATGTCGACCGTGCGGAAGAGGAATCCCTGCTTCCGCTCCATCTTCGCTTGAAAGACGGACATGCCGTGGAAGCTCTCGCGGGCGAGCTTGCGGCTGGCGCGATCGATGAAACGGAGGTGCGGCGCCAGGTCCCCCCAGTCGCCGTAGCGGTTGAAGGCGCCGAGGCCGCGGAACCACAGCGGCGGGTACCACTTCGCATAGAAGCCGAGGATCTGCGGCAGCGCGGAGAGCTTCTGCGAGAAGCCGTTCTTGGGATCGATCATCGCGCCGGCCACCTGGAGGTGCTTGTCGACCGCCTCGCGCGCCATGAAGAGGTGCATGATCTCGCTCGACCCCTCGAAGATCAGGTTGATCCGGGCATCGCGCATGATCCGCTCGACCGGGATCGGCGTCTCGCCGCGGCCCTCGAGCGAAGCCTCGGTCTCGTAGCCGCGGCCGCCGCGGAGCTGCAGCGTGCGGTCGAGGATCTCCCAGGCGCGGACGGTGTTCCACTCCTTCGCCGCCGCGGCCTCGAGGCGGATGTCGTACCCGCCGCGGTCGGCCATCGCGGCGGCCAGCTTCCAGACCGAGTCCATCGCGAACGTCGTGGCGGCGAGATCCGCCACCTGGTGCGAGATCGCCTCGTGCTTCCAGATCGGCACGCCCCACTGGTAGCGCGCGTTCGCCCAGCCGCGGGAGATCTCGAGACAGAGCTTGGCGATGCCGGTGCAGGTCGCCGGCAGGGTGAGTCGCCCGGTATTCAAGGTGATGAGGGCGATCTTCAGGCCCTTGCCCTCCTCGCCGATCAGGTTCTCGCGCGGAATCTTCACGTCGCGGAAGCTGATGACGCCGTTGCCGAGCGCCTTGAGGCCCATGAAGCGGCAGCGGTACTCGACCTTGACGCCTTCCCAGCCGGTCTCGACGATGAACGCGCTGATCTTCTTGGTCTGGGGATCGCGCGCCATGACGACGAGCAGCTCCGCGAGCGTGCCGTTCGTGCACCAGAGCTTCTCGCCGTTCAGCACGTAGTAGTCGCCGACGCGCTCGGCCGTCGTGGAGAGGCTCGCGGGATCGGAGCCGACGTGCGGCTCGGTCAGCGCGAAGGCGGAGATCGCGCCGGCCGCGCAGCGCGGGAGGTATTTCTTCTTCTGGTCGGGGGTGCCGAAGAGCTTGATCGGCTGCGGCAGGCCGATCGACTGGTGCGCGGACAGCAGCGCGCCGATGTTGCCGTCGTAGCTGCCGACGAGCTCCATCGCCTTGCAGTATTCCGAGACCGTGAAGCCGAGGCCGCCGTATTCCTTCGGGATCTTCATGCCGAAGGAGCCGAGCTTGCGAAGGCCGTCGATCACGGTGTCCGGGTACTCGCCGGTCTGATCGATCGCCACGCTGTCGACGTCCTGGCGGAGAAAGCGCTCGAGATCGTCGTAGTACTTACGGAACTCCGGCCGGTCGAAGTTCTCCGAAGGAAACGGGTGCACGAGCGGCAGCGGAAAGTTTCCGAGGAAGAGCTCGCGAACGAACGTCCGCCCTTCCCACTCCTGCTGTCGGGCCGCTTCCGCGACCTGACGGGACTCCTGCTCGGTCGTGGGCGAGGAATTGGACTGAATCGGCTGGCTCATGCGGCACCTCTCGAAGGTTCAGGATCACCGCTCGCCGGGCGCTCCCCCGATGCGCGGCCGACGCAGTGTAGCGGGATCGAGGGGTTTTCCAAACAGGGCGCCGGCGACGTCACTCGCCGGCTGCCGCGGGCCGTTCGGCGTCGGTCACCAGCACCTTGGCGACCCGGCGTCCCTTCATCTCCACGACGCGGAGCTCCCGTCCGTTGACGGTGATCCGGTCGCCGACGCGCGGGATGCGGCCGAGCTCGGCGGTGATGTGTCCGCCGATCGTTCGCGCCTCCGTGTCCTCGAGGCCGAGGCCGAGCTGCGAGCTCACGTCGTCGACGAGCAGCAACCCGTCGACGAGATCGCCCTCGGGCGTCCGCTGGATCTTCACCTCCTCGCGGTCGAACTCGTCCTGGATCTCTCCGACGAGCTCCTCGATCACGTCCTCGAGCGTGACCATGCCCGCGGTGCCGCCGTACTCGTCGATGACGATCGCCATGTGTACGTGCTTCTGCTGAAATTGACGCTGCGCCTCGTCGAGCGTGCAGCTCTCCGGCAGGAAGAGGATCTCGCGCTTGATCTTGAGCAGGTCCTCGGTCTTCGAGACCTCGGCGCCGGCGTGGAAGAGATCCTTCACGTGGATCATGCCGACCACGTGGTCGAGCGACAGCGTGCAGAGCGGATATCTCGTGTGCTGCTGCGAGCGGTCGACCGCGAGGTTCTCCTCCCAGGTCCGGGCGAGCGACAGGAACGCGATCTCGTTCCGCGGCACCATGATCTCCTGCGCGGTGCGCTTCCCGTACGTGAAGACGTTCTCGAGCAGCCGCCGCTTCTGGCTCGACACCCCGCCGACCTTCGCCGTCTCCGAGAGCAGCACCCGCAGCTCTTCCTCGGAGTGAACGAGATTCTCGCCCGTCACCGGCTCGATGCCGAGCAGCCTGAGGAACGCGTACGAGGCGCCGTTCAGCACCAGGAGAGCCGGGTAGAAGATCGTGTAGAAGACGCGCAGCGGCAGCGCGACGGCGAGGGCCACCTTCTCCGGCCGCCGGATCGCCAGGAACTTCGGCGCCTGCTCGCCGAGCACCAGGTGGAGGAACGTGATCAGCACGAACGAGGTCGTGAGCGCGATCGAGTGCACCGCGCGATCGGACCAGATCCCGACCAGCCCGAGCATCGGGCGAATCAGCTCGGCGAACGCCGGCTCCCCCACCCAGCCGAGGCCGAGGCTCGCGACCGTGATGCCGAGCTGGCTGGCGGCGAGGTAGCCGTCGAGGTGCTGCACGCCGTGCTGCGCCGACCGGGCCCCCATCCGCCCTTCCTGGACCAGCGCCTCGAGGCGCGTGCCGCGGATCTTCACGATCGCGAACTCCGCGGCGACGAAGAACGCGTTCAGCAGGACGAGCCCGAACGCGATGAGCAGATAGAGGTAGGGTCGGAGCGCTTCCGCCATCTCAGCCGTCTGAGCCCGCGGGGCTGCGCTCGAGGCCTCGTCGCGGCGACTGCGGAGACATGAAGGCGTGGGATCCTAGTCGCCAGTCGGGGGGGATACAAGGAGGCCTCGTCCCGCGGCCGCACTGGCCTCGTCTCTCGCGAGGGCCGGTGGTAGGAACCGGGCGGCGGCGCTTCGAAGCATGGACGAGACGGCGACTACGGGCTCCGCGCCCGGCGCGTGGCCCGGCGGCGGCATCGTGTCGACCGCGATCCGCGTGCTGACGGAACCGAAGCGCTTCTTCGCGTCGATGCCGCGAGACGGCGGGTTCGAGGAGCCCGCGGTCTTCGCGCTCGTGATGCTCATCGCCTCGGCGGTGATCCACGGGCTCTGGGTGCTTCTCACCCTCGCCTTCGGGGCGTTCCTGACGGTGCTCGTGCTGACGGCGCTCTTCGGTGCGATCGGGCTCGTCATCGGTGCCGGGATCCTCTACTTCCTGTCGCGGGCGCTCGGCGGCGACGCCCAGTTCGAATCGAGCTTCCGGATCGCGGCCTTCGCGACGGTGCTGACGCCGGTCTCCGCCGTGGCCTCGATCGTGCCGCTCCTGACGGTGCTGGTGAGCGCGTACGGCGTCTACCTGGTGATCATCGCGCTGGTCACCGTCGACCGCGTCCCCGAAGGCCGCGCCTGGGCGGTCGTCGGCGGCCTCGGCGTGCTGCTGTTGATCGCCTCGATGGCGGCGGTCTTCGTCGGCGGGCGCGCCGCCGCCGGCCTCGAGCGATGGGGCGGGCGCCTCGAGCAGACGCCGGCAGACTGAAGGAGAAGCGATCGTGGGACGACTCGAAGGGCGTGCGGCGTTCATCACCGGAAGCTCCCGCGGCATCGGACGCGGCATCGCGCTCGAGATGGCGCGCGAGGGCGCCGACGTCGCGGTCCACTACCGCCGCGACCAAGGCGGAGCGGAGCGGACGGCGGCGGAGATCCGCGATCTCGGCCGTCAGGCCACGGTCGTCCAGGCGGAGATCGCCGACTACGCGGCGGTGGAGCGCG
>JAXDLK010000135.1:0-16245 GCA_034666665.1 Candidatus Binatota bacterium | reverse complement strand
GCCGTCGAGCCGCCGTTCGTGACCGCGGGGTCGAATCCTTCCGCGCGGCCATACTCGGCGTTCGCGGAAAACGACGGCATGTACGCCGCTTTGGCGGCCCCCGTGTCCGCCACGGCGGCGCGAGATTCCAGGGCCGCCGCACGAACGGTCGCCGAGTGCTCGAGCGCGAGCCGAACGCAGTCCTCGACCGTGAGTGTCTCCGCGTATCCTACGCGTACCGCACTCGTCAGAACGATGCTCAGAAGTACCGATCTCGACCAACGCGTCGGAGGCGGTCGTGCCGCATGCTCCCGCATTCGCCGAGTATCTCGAATCAGGATGAAGTTACGGTGAAGGTGTCGGGCCCCCCGTCGTTCCAGCCTCGCCAGTCTCTGCGATTCCCGGTAGAAACGAGGCCGAGAAGGAGACGTAGCCGATCGAATCTTGGGGGAATCGATGACACCTCGAAGAGCCTTCTCGGTCGTTCTCGCCGTCCTGCTCTTCCCGTTGGCGACGACCGCGCAGGCCGAGCTCCTTCGGTCGGGCCCGTGGGAGCTCGGGATCGGGGGGCAGATAGGAGTTCCCCGTGGACACGTCAAAGTCGGCGAAAACACCACCCCCGGAAACCGGCTCCGGCTCCACGGCGACCTCGGGATCGATCTCTCCGAATCCGTCGACCTCCGGATCGCCTATCACGTAACCGCCGAGGACGCTCTTCGATTTTCGTTCAGCTCCCTCTTCCTCTACGGCAGCAAGACCCTCCCGCGAGACACGTTCTTCAACGGTGCGATCCTCGCGGGAGGCACGAATCTCAACACCCGGCCGCAACTCTTCCGATTGACCGCCCTCTACGCACGCAACCTTCTGCCACCGCAATCCGGTGGGAGCTTCGAGGGGGTCGCCGGGGTCACATTCGTCTACATGGACTTCAAGATGAACGGGATGCTCGCCCCGACGACACGTGGAAGAGAGACGAAAGAGGACTTCTACGCGCAGGAGCTGCCGATTCCGTTGCTCGGGTTTCGCACGGGCTACCCTTTGACCGATCGCCTTCGCTTGCTCGGTTCTCTGCTGGGTGGCTACTTGCCTCGAGTGAGCAGCTTGCGGAACGAGGGCGGTGACGTGAAGCTCACGCAGAGCCATGCCGACGTCGCCCTCGGCCTCGAGTACGGTCTCACGCCGACGATTCGGATCGAGGGGGGGTACCGCTACACGTACTTCGTCCAGCACGAGACGAGTCGGGAGGACGACAACGACTTCCGCCTCTCGGACAACGCGCTCACAGGATCCGTGAGCTGGCGGTTCTAGATCACTCCGCAGATCACCGCGACGCCAGGCGCCACTCTGATTCCGGATCATGAAGCGGCAACCCTGCCGTCGAGCGACGTGCCCTCGCTGCGGACGGCTGGCGAAGTCAGAACGGGGTCGCTTCGAGCGGGAGCTCCCAGGTGATGCCCGGACGAACGAGAAACGCGTCGTTGTTGTCGTAGCTCCCGCCGAGCGAGAGGAAGAGGTTCGGCCGTACGTAGTAACGGAATCCCACGAGTCCCGAGACCTCGGTTCCCGCGGCCTCGGGTACGATGGCGTTCTCCGCGGGTCCGCCCGTACCTTCGGCGGTGTCGCCCTCCGGTGAGGACGCGGTGTTTCCCAGCACCTCGGCGACGAGGTCGACTGTGGGGAGCAAGTTGTACTCGATCGCGAAGGCGTAATCGAACACGTTCTTCAAGCTCGCACCCTGCGGAGAGCCGACGACCGTATAGCCGAGGTTCACGTGTGTATCGAAGGCACCGAAGCGCTTGCTCGCGATCAGCAGAAAGCGCTCGTCCGGCTCGCCCGTACCGATGAGATCGTCGCTCGCCGTCGGAATCTTGATCTCGAACGCGGGAGCGATCGCCGGCAGGAACGTGCGCTCACGCAGCACGAGGTACGAGAGCGTCATCTCGAGATCGCCGAAGCCGGTGGCACCGCGACCGGAAGACGGACGGATGGCGGTCACCCAAACCGGCTCGACGAGGATCTCGAGGCGGTCGGTGATGCCGTACTCGAACGCGAATGGCAGGTCGTACTCCTTGCCGTCCGGCGATGTCTGATACTCGAACGTCGCTTCGGTCTTTAAGCCACCCGCTGGCAGGAGGCGGGCCGTCTCCGTCTCGAGGGGCTGGCCCGCGTAAAGGACGGTGCCGAGCAGCGACGCCACCCCGGTGAACGTGACCAGGAACCTGCGGCGTGTTCGAGTGGCGACCCCGCGACGGCGGGGTGACGGGGTGGCGGCACGCATGCAGTCGCCCCCGAGACGAGAACGAAGCAGGCCGAACGACCGCGGGCGGAACGAGTGATCTGCGGCCATCGCAGTGTATGGTTTGCAACCCGTGGGCCATGACGACTCTCGGCAAAACCGCCTTGCGTCGGACGGACTGCCTGCTCGGCAACCGTCCTGCGGTGCCGACGTCTACAGGCGAGTGCCGATTGCAGCAGAGCATGCGCTCGCAGGCGCAGGGCAGTGTGATCTCTCGACTTCGCTTCCTCGCCGGTCGCGGGGGACCCCGACGAACGATCGCTCGTCGGGTTGTACCTCCAGAGCGTCGCCCGCCTGTGGAATCGCTCGTATGCCATCGCGCGCTACGAGCATTTCGACCCCGGCTCGCACGCTTGCGGGATCGACCTCTTCGATCTCGGCCTCTCGTGGCGGCCAATGTCGATCCTCATCCTCGAGGCGGACGATCGCGTCGCAGGACGTCGATCGGATCTGGCGGAGGCGGGGCCGCAGGCTTCCGTGTCTCTCCTCTTCCGAGATGAGGCGACGCCTCGGCCTGCTTCTCGCCCTCGCGACGGGTACATCGTCGCATCGACATCCGTCGAACGCAGCGTGAGGGTTGCACTGCTGCTCGGCGGCCGAACGGCACACCCACGGCTGCGGCCGGGGTACTCGACCGGTAACGATTCAGTGCCAATTCCGGCACCACGTCTGCTGTTTGCGGCAGCATCCCGCGATCACCGCAGCCCGTCCAGGATGCCGTCCGCCCGATCGTCACGGGATTCGTTCGGCAGTCGGCGGGCCAGCGAATTGCACGATGACCGGTCACCTTGGCTGACGGGGCCGCCGACACGGAAGCGCATGGTGGCGGCCACGCCTGCCCTCGACCCTCGTCCATCCGCAGACGGCGAACGGCGAACGAGACGATCACGTTCCTCCTCGTGGCTGCGCTCGTCCTCGGTCTGAAGCTCGTCTACGTTTTCCGCTACCGGATCGACACTGACGAGCCCCAGCATCTCCACGTCGCCTGGAGCTGGACACAGGGGCTTCTCCCGTACCGCGACCTGTTCGACAACCACCCACCGCTCTTCCACCTCCTCCTCGCTCCGGTCGTCGCCGCCCTGGGCGAGCGCCCCGACATCGTCCCCTGCATGCGCCTCGCGATGCTGCCGCTCTATGCGCTCACGCTCTACGCCACGTACGAGGTCGGTCGGGCGATTTTTTCCCGCCGCGAGGGTCTCGCCGCCGCGGCGGTGACGGCGCTCATGCCACCCTTTTTCCTGAAGTCCACCGAGTTCCGTGCGGACGTTCTCTGGGCTGCGCTCTGGATGATCGCGCTCGCGATCCTCGTCCGCGGCCGCTTCACGCGGCGCCGCTGCTTCGCGTTCGGGATCCTGCTCGGAGTCGTGATGGGAACGTCGCTGAAGACGCTCCTCCTCGTGTTCGCGCTCGTCTGCGCGAGCGCGTTCACGCTGGCCATGCCGGCGACCCGCTGCGCTGCATGGCGGCCGAAACGACTGCTGCTCGACGTGATCGTCGCAGCTCTCGGGTTCGTCGTGGTCCCGCTGGCTTTGGTCCTCTTCTTCACCTTCGCCGGGTGCCTCCACCCGTTCCTCTACTGCCTGGTGTTTCACAACCTCCACGCGGACCTCGGGCGTTGGGGGACCGACGCGCCGTGGCCGCTGCTCTTCCCGGCTCTTCTCGGCCCCATCGTCATGGGCGCTGCATTCCTGGCCCGTGGCGCGCCGACCCCGGGAGCTGCGGCGCGAAGGGCGTTCGTGTTTCTCACGGGCGCGATCTACGCCACCGCGAACGAATCTTTCTGGCCCCTGGTCACGGCTCAGAACTATCTCCCCTTCGAGCCGCTCGCCGGTATCTTCGCAGCGGCTGCTCTACTCGGGACCGCGCGCTGGGCTGCGCGATCCCGCGCAGTCGACCACCGTTGGTCGCCTCGAATGGCCAGCCTCGTCGTGGCCGGCGCGCTGCTGATCGAGGCCGCCGTGCTCCTGATCGGCACGTGGCCTGCGACCGACCGCACGCGACCACACATCGATTATCTGCAACGGGTCCTGCGACTGACGAGCCCGGGAGATCTCGTCATGGACGTGAAGGGCGAATCGATATTCCGTAGGCGGCCGTTCTACTACGCCCTGGAGACCGTCACCCGGACCCTCATTCGAGACGGTGTGATCGCGGACGACGTGCCCGAGCGCCTGGTGGCAACCAGGACCTACGTCGTTGCCGACGACCAGGAAGGATTCCCGTCGCGCGCGCGTGAGTTCATCCGGAACAACTACGTCGAGCTGGGGCGCCTGCGCGTGGCGGGGACGCTCCTGAGGCCGACACGATTCGGTCGGCGGCGGTTGCTTCCGTTCTCGGTCGAGGTTCCCGGCCGCTACGCCATCGTCGACCCCGTCGGACGGGTGGTGGCGAGCGTCGACGGCGGCGCCTTCGCGGGTGCTCGGTTCCTCGAGCGCGGCAGGCACGTCCTGGACGCCCCTTCGCATGCAGGGCCACTGGCGATCATCTGGGCGCAGGCCGTAGAGCGCGGCTTCTCTCCCTTTCGGCTCGAACCGCCGGCATGAGCGGCGAACCGTCGGCTATGGTGCTTCGTGGGCACCGGCCCTCTCGACAACCGCTCGCAGCCGCCGCTCGCCCGGCAGCGGAACCGCTCGTGGCCGCGCCGCCCTGCAGCTCGTCCTCTCCGTGGGTTCCTCGCCAAACCGCCGGTCCACGTAGTCTCGCATCGTCAACCCGACCACCCAGTCGCCGATCACCAGCGGCACCAGGGTCGGCCGGAAGAACGGCAAGGACCGGACGAAGTGAAACAGCCGGCGCACGCCGCCTGGCAGCAGCCCGTGCACGAACAGCCGGAGGAAGATGCCCATCTGCTGTCCGAACGAATCGGTGGTGTTCTCGGCCGCAGCGGAAAAGTACCGGACCTTGTTGATGATGCGGTCGGCGATATTCCGGTCTTCGAGCAAACCACGGTAGAGAGACCGGTAGCCGAGGATCATTTCGTCGTATCCCATCTGCTTCGGAACGACGTTCGTACCGAGCGTCGTATTGTCGGTCACGTCCGCCGCCGTCAGCCGTCCGTCCCTGCGAAGCCGTTCGTACAGCGGCGTCTTCGGAATCGCGACCAGCAGGCCGATCATGGCGGCCTGTATTCCCGACTGCATGATGAACCGGTGCTGCTTGCCGAACGTCGCCATCGTGTCGTGATCGAAGCCGATGATGAACCCGGCGAGAACGTCGATTCCGTGGGAATAGATCTTTCGGACCGATGTCAGCATGTCCTCGCGGGTATTCTGGAACTTCAGGGTCTCCTTCAGACTCTCCTCGTCGGTCGATTCGATCCCGGTGAATACCCATTCGAAGTTCGCTGCGCGGAACAGGCGCAGGAGCTCGTCGTCCTGCGCGACGTTCAACGACACTTCGGTGCCGAAATCGAACCAGTACGCGTGCTCGTTCTGGTACCCGTGCAGGAACTCGAGAAGTCGCTTCGCGAGCGGCTTGTTGCCGATCAAGTTGTCATCGACGAAGAAGACACTGTGGACGTTCCTGGCCCGCAGCTGGTCCAGCTCCAGTCCCACTTGCTCGAGCGACTTCGTACGCGGTTTGCGTCCGAACATCACGATGATGTCGCAGAACTCGCAGCGGAAGGGGCAGCCCCGGGAGAACTGCAAGCTGACGACCTCGTACTGGTCCGTCTTCAACAGGTCGAAGCGCGGGACCGGCGAGTCACCGAGCGCGACCTCGCCGGTTTCTCGATAGAGCGGCAGGGCCGTGCGCATCTCGTAGTCCCGGCAGAACTCCTTCCAGATGTACTCGGCTTCACCCGCGACGACGGTGTCCGCGAGCGCTTCGTACCGCTCTGGGCAGAGTGACGCGTAGCTTCCGCCGGCGACGACGAAGTAGCCTTGCCGTCTGTACCGAGTGAGCAGCTCCTTCTGCCGTTCGTATTGCGCGGCCATCCCGCAGATTCCGACGATGTCCGCCTCGGGGTTCTCTGGAACGGGCTCGATGTTCTCGTCGATGATCTCTACTTGCCAATTCGCCGGGCACAACGCCGCCACGGTCGCCAACCCGAGCGGTGGGCTCATGGTCTTCTTGCCGGCAAATATCTTGTCGATGGCCCACTGAAAGCTCCAGAAGCTCTCGGGAAACGCCGGGTTGATCAGCAACAGCCTCACGCGGGTCCTCCCCGATCCTGAGGAGGTGGCGCAGCCGCTTCGGACGCGGATTGCACAGCATGCTCACCGAACTCGACCACGTGGCGTGCGACGGCGTCCCTACGAAGGTCGAGGGTGATGACATGGTCGCACCCCCCGAGCAGCACCATTCGCTTGTCGTCGGTGCCGAGAAGGGTGAAGATCTCCGTTGCATTCGCCGTCGTGGTGACGGTGTCCTCGAGACTGTGCACCACGAGCGCGGGACAAGCGACGTTCCGTGCCTGACGCCGGGTCCGGCGGGCCAGCAGATCGAGCTGGCGCACCGAGCTCACGGACGTGCGGAAGAGGCCGTACTGTGTGTTCTGTCCCCGCTTGGCGGCGTTCACCGCCCGCAGGATCACTCGTTGGAGTCGAACGTCCCGGAGGCCGTACGGGGGAGCCTCGTTCCAGTAGAAGAACCTGCCGAGAAACGGGAACGCATGGGCCAAGGGCAAGAAGATTCTCGCCGCCGGAATGCTTCGCCCGTCGTATCGGAGGGTCGTCGACAGGAGGGCAATTCCGCAGACTCGGCAATCCTCGGCCGCGAGCATCACGGCGAGGAGCGCGCCCATCGACAGTCCGGCGACGAGAACGTGATCGCAATCGCGGGTGAGGACCTCGAGGCCGCGGCGCGCGCCCGCGAGCCAATCGCGCCATCGGGTCGCCAAGAGCTCGCGCTGTGTGGCGCCGTGGCCCGGCAGCAAGGGTGCCTCCACTCGCCAGCCTGCGCGGGTGAGTGCGCGCGCCACGAATCGCATCTCGGAAGGCATGCCCGTGAGACCATGGAGCAGCAGAGCGCCCCGCCGCCGACGGTCCACGGCTCCCGCCGGTGGCACCGACGGTCTCACGCCGTCGCGTCCGGTCCCGCGCCGTCCGCCGTCCCGCCGCCGAGCGCTGGCTCTCCGATCCGCGCCGACAGCACTTGCTGCACCGCGCCGAAGCCGTCGAACGGCAGGCAGTGAATCCCGTTCGCGCGACAGTGTCGCAGGAGGCTCCCTCGCGCGAACACGTAACGCGCTTCGCCTGCGGCGCAGAAATCGCTCTGCCCGTCGCCGATCAAGACGCTCGAGCGCTCCCCCGCCTCCCCGCGCACGATGGAGCACTTGCAGAGTCCTGCCGAACAGCTCCCGGAGACCTCGTACGGAAACCGGATCGAGAGCTCGCCACTCGGGGAATCGACGAGCTGGTTCGCCCGAACGGACGACACCGTGATGCCGTCGCGCCCGAGGAGATGGTGGATGACCCGGTCGAGACCCTCGCTGACGACGTGAAGCGGAATGCCGTGCTCTCTGCACCAGATCGAGAAACCGGCGAACGACGGGTCGACCTCGACCGTCGCGAGCACCGAAACGATCGCCTCCCAGCCGCCGCGAATCAGGGGAATCTGGCGCGCCATGCACTCGCGCGACCCGATCTCTCCGCGCGCCCATCGCTCTTCGACGACTCTCCACTCCGGATCGGCGAGCCGGTCGAGCAACAGGTCGACCGGATCGGGCCGTGCGATCGTTCCGTCGAAATCGGAGAACACCACGATGGGAGACGGCATGGTCCTCAGCTCTCTCGGCAGACCGTGATGAGCTCGTCCAGGACGTCGTGCGCGAGGTCCATGTCCTCGCGAGAGATCTCGAGCGAAGGAGCCAAGGTGATGACGTTCTTGTAGTAACCGCCGATGTCGAGAACGACGCCGAGCCGGCGGCCGTTCACCACGAGGTCTCCGGCAAGCCCGCGCTGGAACATCCGATCGGCGAGCGACCGGTCCGGAGTGAAGCCGTCCGGCCGGCAGAGCTCCATCCGGAGCGCCAGGCCGATGCCGTCCACGTCACCGATCTCGGGGTGCTTCCGCCGTAGATCCTGCAACAAGCCGAGGAGGTAAGCCCCTTTCCCGAGCACCGTTTGCGAGTAATTGCCTTCGCTGAAGATCTTCATGACCTCGAGGCCGGCGGCGGTGCCGAGAGGATTCGCGGAGAACGTGGAGTGCGTCGATCCCGGACCGAACCGTGTGGGGTCGATGAGCTCCTCGCGCGCCCAGATTCCCGAGAGCGGGTTCAGCCCATTCGTGAGCGCCTTTCCGAAAACGATGATGTCGGGCGTGGCGCCGAAGTTCTCCATGGCCCACATCGCCCCGGTGCGAAAGAAGCCCATCTGGATCTCATCGTCGACGAAGAGGATTCCATGGTCGCGGCAGAGCTTCTCCAAGCGCTCGAAGTATCCGCGCGGTGGGATCACGTAGCCGCCGGTGCCCTGCACGGCCTCGACGAAGAACGCGCCGAACTCCGAGCGGCCGGTCTTCGGGTTCCACGCTCCGGTGTATTCGTGCTCGAACTTGCGCTCGATCTGCTGAACGCAGAAGAGCTCGCAGCTGTCGCGCTTCTTCCCGTAAGGGCAGCGGAAGCAGTACGGGAACGGAACGAACTCCGCGCGGTCGCCGAATTCGCCGAAGGCCTCGCGGTACCGATACGAGGAGGTGATCGCCGAGGCGCCGAGCGTACGGCCGTGATAACCCCCCTCGAAGGCGAGCATCCGGCTTCGTCCCGTGGTCTTGCGGACCAGCTTCAGCGCGTCTTCGACAGCTTGCGATCCGCCCACGTTGAAGTGAACGCGACCATCCTGTTCGAAGCCGTCGGCGACAGAATCGACGATGGCGGAGGCAAGCTCGATTTTTTCCCGGTGGAGATATTGGGGGGCGAGCTGCGGAAGCGTATCGATCTGCGCCTTGAGCGCGTCGTTGACGCGGGGATTCGCGTAGCCGAGATTCACCGCCGAGTACCACATCTGAAGGTCGAGATACGGGCAATCGTTCCAGTCGTACAGGTAGCTGCCTTCGCTGCGAGCGAAGAGCTTCGGCCTCTCTGCGTAGTGAACGGTGTCGCCATGAGAGCAAACGCGCTCCTCGAGACCGAGTAACATCTCTTCGTCGGGACGTTGACGCGGCGTCATGTCCGTCGGTGAGGAGCAATTCCCCGGCCATCGCCGGGACGGCCCGGCCTCGAAACTAGCGCCGAAATGGGGCGCCGCTCTCGCTGCGCGCTCTCGGGCCCGACGTGGCGGGGTGCAGGAAACGGCAGCCCTCTGCCGATTTCAGCATCCGCCGCTTTCGCCAGGCGAACGTCCGCGCCGCGCGCAGGTCGGATTTCCCCCGTCGCGTGCGGTCTTCGGGTTGCATCCTGCCGCGACGGACGCCAGACACTCACGTGCCCGACACCTACAACCTGCTCGAGCCCGCCGCGCTGCTCGACGCGTTCTCGGCTCATGCTCCATGCGGATTCTCTCCGTGCATCATCCGCGCCGGCGAGTCCGAGTTGATCGGTTTCACGACGGACTATGATCTCACGACCACCCTCGAGCCGGCGCTGGGCCGCCTCGCCAAGAAGGCGCTGGTGGGGGCCCGAATTCACCGGCTCGTTCGACCGCGGACGCTCTTTGGCGGCACCACCGTTTCGGAGTACCTCCCGTACCCGCCGAGCGCCGATCCCCAGGAGCTGATCGCGGCGTCCTTGGATCAGATGCGCCGCGTCGACGCTCGCCTGCTGATCCTCAAGGATATTCCACGCGATTCGCCCTTGCTCTCGAGCGCGGAGAACGCGGCTGCCGCGCGACTGCGCGATACGTGCCGATGCAACGGCTTCGCGATCGTTTCCGGGCAGGCGCTCGCGTTCGTGCGGATCGACTTTCGCTGCGAGGACGACTTCCTCCGGACGCTCTCCCGTTCCCGGCGGAAAGACCTCCGACGAAAGCTGAAAACCCGGCCGCTGCTCGAGATCGAGGAGCTCCCCACCGGACATCGAGCGTTCGAGGACGACGCATTCCTCGATCTCCTCTTCGTGCTCTACCGGAACGTCTACGAACAGAGCCTGGTTCATTTCGATGAGCTGACCGCTCCCTTCTTTCGCGCGATCCTCCGGGCGGAAGGCGGAACGGTGTTCCTGTATCGATTGGCGGGCACGCTGATCGGGTACAACATCTGCTTCGTCCATCGCGATCGACTGGTCGATAAATACGTGGGCTTTCTCTACCCCCACGCGCGCGACGTGAACCTCTACTTCGTGAGCTGGGTGCACAACTTGGAATGGGCACGGCGTCACGGCCTGCACGAGTACGTCGCCGGATGGACCGACCCCGAGGTGAAGCGAGCTCTCGGCGCGCGCTTCACCTTTACCGATCACGCGGTGTACGCTCGCAGTCCCGTGCTGCGCTTCTTGCTGAAGCATCTGCGACCCCTTTTCGAAGCGGACGCACGGTGGGCCGCCGAGGCCGGGCACAGGGAGCGCGGCCCCGTTGCGCGCCGCTGACGCCAGCGCCGGGGCATCGAAATGTCTTCGCTGGCGACGGTTCTCTGGATCTCGAATCTCGTCGCCGACACGATGGGCCAGCTCGCTTTCAAGGCGGCGGCGATCGTGGTGCACGACGGAGCGGGCCTGGCACGATGGCGCAGGATGCTGCGCTGCAAGTGGATGTGGATCGGTGTCGGCGCCTTCGTCGCCGAGTTCGTCCTCTGGCTCGCGTTTCTGTCCATCGTTCCGCTGTCGCTCGCCGTCCTGCTCGGCAGCGTCGACGTCGTCGCGGTGATGATCGGCGGCAGGATCTGCTTCGCCGAGACTCTGACTCCGTCGCGGGTGCTGGCGGCTGTGCTGATCACGGTCGGAGTGGCGCTCGTCGGTTGGGGATGACGATGCGACGGTTCTACGTGATCGGTTTTCTGCTGCTTCTCGGCTTCGACACCTTCGGGCAGATGGGCTTCAAGCTCGCCGCGACGAGCGCAGGCGAGGCGGAGCTCGACCCGGCGTGGCTGTATCGAATCGTCGTCAGCGGCTGGATTTACGCCGCCGTGGTCGCATACCTGGGCGCCTTCTTCACCTGGATGACGCTTCTGGAGCACGCACCGGTCGGCCCCGCGTTCGCCGCATCGCACCTCGAGGTGATCACGGTCCTGGTGCTCTCGGTCGTCGTACTCGGAGAGTCGCTCAGTGCTACGGACATCGCTGGGAGCTGTCTGATCCTCGCCGGCATCGGCTTGCTCGCCGCGAGTGATCCGGGAGCGCCGGAGAGAGGGCCGTCCCCGTGATCTGGCGCGAGCTGCCGCCGACGGCGGGGTTGCCGATTCGCTGGTCCGACTTCCTTCCGCGCCGCGGTGTGCCCTCTCTCGAGGAGGGCCTCGCGCGCTTCCTCGACGTGCCGTCGGTGCAGATCGAGTGCTCGGGAACCGCGGCCCTGATCGTGGCGCTCGAGTGTCTGAAGCGCAGGAGCAGTCGCCGGAGCGTGGTCGTCCCGGCGTACACGTGCCCGCTCGTTCCCCTCGCCATCGCGCACGCCGGGCTCGAAATCCGCCTCTGCGACACCGCTCCTGATCGGTTCGATCTCGACCCTGATGCCCTGCGGACGGCATGCGACCGAGACACCCTCTGCATTCTGCCCACCCATATCGGGGGAGCCGTCACCGACCTCGAGGTCGTGCTCGACGTCGCGCGGCGTACCGGTGCGACGATCGTCGAAGACGCCGCCCAGGCTTTCGGCGCGAGGTGGCACGATCGGCCGGTCGGCACGGTCGGTGACATCGGTTTCTACAGTCTCGCTCGCGGAAAAGGCCTGACGCTCTACGAGGGCGGAGCGCTCGTTGCCGCTGACGAATCGATGCGCGCCGAGCTCTCCGCCGCGAGCCGGCGGGTCGTATCTGGACGTCGGTCGGCGGAGGCCTGTCGCCTGTTCCAGCTCGCCGGCTACTGGCTGATGTACAATCCGCTGGGCTTGCGTGTGGTCTACGGGACGCCGCTCAGACGCGCGCTCCGGCGCGGCGACCGCGTCGCTGCGATCGGAGACGAGGCGTCCGAACCGATTCCGCTTCACCGGGTCTCCACGCTCCGTAAGCGCATCGGCGCCGCGGCGCTCCTGCGGCTCGGTCCCTGGCTCCGCGACAGCGCCGCTCGCGGCCGGGACCGGGCTCGCCGCATCGGCGCGATCGACGGTCTCGAGGTGATCACGGATGCCCGCGGCGGCCGCGGGACCTGGCCGTTCCTGATGGTGCTCTTCCGGTCCGCCGCCGCGTGCGAGCAGGCGCTCGGCGCGCTGTGGCAGTCGGGCCTCGGCGTCACCCGCCTCTTCGCTCACGATTTGACCGGCTACCGGTTCCTCGAGCGAATCGTGCCCCGGACGCGCGTGCCGAATGCGCGATCCTTCGCGGCCCGCTGCCTCACCGTGTCGAACAGCCCATGGCTGACGGAGGAGGATTTCGCGCGCGTGGTCGAGGCGCTCGCCGCAGCCGCCGCGAGCGTCCGAGCCGAAAGTCCGGCGGTCAGGTCCCGCTGATCGCGTCGAGCAGGCGTTCGTTGACCGCGTGGTGCTCGGCTTGCAGCTCGGCCAGGCCGGGCGACGGCGCGAGCGACTGGCCGTCGAGGCGAGCGAGCGCTCGCTTCCACAGGCTCGCGTAGCGGATGAAGGAAACCTCTCCGGTGACGTCGGCCGCGAAGATGCGCTGTCGAAGACGACGAAGAATGCCGACCACCTCCTCGACGCGCAGGATCCCTTGGTCCCAGTTGGTGACGACGGCCTCCCTCGCCAGCACGTCCTTGTCGATCGACAGATAGATCGGGTCGACGCGCTCACCGAGGATCCGCTCCGCCACCACCTCGACCAGCCGGTGTCGCTCGCCCGACAGATCGTGGAGACCAGGAAGCGCCACGATCCGGGCGAGGGCGGGAATCTTCCTCAAGCACAGATAGGAGAGCTTTCCCCGGTACAGCGCAGCCAGATGGTTCTCCCACAAGTGCTGCCATGCGACGTCGCTGGAAGTGATGCCGATCACCGTCACGGCGGAGACGAACGGGAGAGCGCAAACGTGATGCACCCAGGACCCACAGTGAATGCCCCACGGATAGCGCATGTTGTCGGGGTGATTGTCGAAGACCACGACCTGGAAGCGCCCGCGGCTCTCCCAGCGCCGAATCAGCGGCAGGCTCACGTGATGGAAGTCACCGCTCCCGAGGAAGGTCACAGGCGGGAGCGTCGCGGGAGGACCATCCAGCACGGCTTCGAGGCTCCGGAGGTCACGCGCCGAGCAAGCGTACCGGATCCTCTGCTGCCACTCCGTCAAGTCGATGGAGGTGGAGTCGACGAGTGCGCGTACCGAGCGGTCGAAATCGAGGATCAGGGCTCGGCTCACGGCGGGATCAGAAGGGATAGTCGATTCCCGAAAACGCTGCCAGGCCTTCCGAGCCGTAGCCGAGATCGACGTAGCCGACGACGGTCGGTCGCACCACGGCGCGAAAGCCGAGGCCACCCGCCACGTGCAGGCTCGCCAGAGGAACGGTGAGCAGGGATCCGAACACACGCCCGGCGTCGACGAACGGCGCGAGCTCGAGGTCGACCGGAAGGTCGAAGATCTCCCGGCTCAGCACCCGCGTGCGGAGCTCCGCATTCGCCAGGAACCGGTGGTCGTCGACGAAGCGTCCGTCGCCGAAGCCGCGCACGCTCTCTCGCCCGCCGATCTGGCTGCGCTCGAAGAAGGGCGCCTGGTCCGCCCCGAGCAGATACGTGAGCTCCGCGCGGCCCGCCAGAACGAATCGATCGTGGAAAGGAATGAAACGGCGGAGCTCGAATCCGAGTCGGGTGTACGACTGTGACGCCCCGAGCGCACGATCGACGCGCTCGGTCCGGGCCGCGGCGAGCGTTCCTCGCGTGGGAAGGTTCCGTGCGTCGCGGGTGTCATACGAGAGTCCGAATCCGAGCGCGGCGATCGTCGACCCACCGAGACCGAGGGTGCCGGGATGCAGCTCGCCCGTGAAGGGAAGGCGGCGCACGCCGCCGCGGCCAATACCGACGTTCGCGAACCGCCCCTGTCCCTGGAGCTCGAAGCTTCCCAGCCGTCTCGCGATGCCGAGCTGCGTGCTGAACCGGCGCACCGTATGGTTCGATTCGCCGGACATCGCCGAGTCGTTGCCGAAGCCGAAGAAGCGCTGCAGCGAGTCGCGAACATAGTCGGCGTTCGCGATCACACTGGTGGTCCCATCGAGGAGATCGGTGTTCTCGTATTCGGCGTCGTACTCCTCGTCGATCTTCTGCGATTTGCGCAGCTCCACGACATACCGTTGCCGCGACGTCGGGTAGCCGAACAGCCGGAACGAGGGGAACCAACCCGTCGTCCGGTTGAAGCGAAGATCACTGGCGACGAAATGCTCGAGGCGGCCTTCGGGATCTGTCAGCAGGAGCAGTGGGAGGAAGCCGATCGTGGTCCCTTCGTTCGGATCGGTGATGTATTCGGGGATGGGAATGGTGGTGAGACCGGCCGGGGCCGTAGTCGCCAGCGACACCAAGATCGCGGCGGCGATGGCCGCGAGCCTCGGGGCGAACGTCGGCGACCTCCAGTTTCGCGGCCTCATCATCGGCGCCAGCTTGGCGTTCTGAGGCGCCGGCCGGTCTCACCGCCGTCGCGTCAGAAGCGGACTGCGAGCGTGAGCCCGACGGCCGACGGATACATCGTCGGCACGATCGACACGCTCGCCCCGCCCGGGGCGCCCTTGGCGCGCTCGCGCCTATGCCGCTCGAGCGCGGTCACCGTTCGCGCAGTCGCGGTACCGATTGCCGCGCCGACGAACACGTCGGATGCGAAGTGCGCTCCGGCGCGCATGCGGCAGAGCGCGACGATCGTCGCGAGACCGTAGGCCGGTATGACGAGCTGGGGCGGGTTCTCGAACTCCTCGCTGACCGCGGAGGCGAGGGCAAATGCGGCGGTCGCGTGCCCCGAGGGGAAAGACGCGCTCCCCGAGAACGGATGGAAGTCGTAGGGTCCGTTTCCTCTGCGTGCCCGCGCGCGGCCGGTGGCCTCCTTGAGAAACGCCGTGAAGCCGCTCGACAGCAGCGCGGATTCGCCCGCATCGATCGCCAGGCTTCGAAACGCGTCGTCGTCGCGGAGCCACCCGAGCACGGCCGAGCCGCCCACGACCGAGAGAACGCCCGGTCCGCTCCCCATCTGCTCGAGGGCGTCTTCCATGCGGCTTTCCGTGGCGGACCTCGGTACGTCCTGCCGCGACGCCACGTCGATCGTCCGGTCCGCCGCGAAGAGCCCACCCGCAACGACGGCGAACAGCGAGAACTTCGCCCAGTCGGCGCCGTCCCAGCGCGCCGGCGCCGACAGCAGATCCGCGGCGTCGAGCGCGATGCGGCGTCCGAGATCGATGGGGAAATCGAGCGAGATTCGGGGCCGCGTCGGCGGGAGCTCGAGCGTGCGAGCCTCGATCGACGCCGCCGGTCCGGCAGGCGCGGCCGCGTCGGCGCCGAGCGCGGGCGTGGCGGAGAGCGCCACGAGCGAGAAGAGCGCTGCGAGGACCACGCAGCCGCGCGGCCGCGTCTGCCGAGATCGGCAGCTCCCCGCCGCTCCCGGCAGGCGGCAACCCGACCGCCAGTTTGAGGTCCCGACGGGCGTGGCGCCTCCGCTCGCGAATTTCGTCGTGCTTCTCAAACTCTGTGCGGTTCCGCGAGCGCGAGGTTGACTACTGGATCGGTGGCTCATCGCTCTCACGGCGGATCCAAGCAAGCCCTGCGCCATCCGCCGCGTCCGATCCCCCCAAGCGGACGACTCCTCGATGTCGGCTTCCTCGTCCACGTGCCGCCCGAGTCGGACGCCCGACGCGCGGCCGCATGGCGGAACGCGCTCGCGCCTTACTACCGTCGGCATCGATCCGGACACGATTTTCGCGGCGCCGGGCCGCGCGCCGCCGGTTGCGTCTGCGTCGTCCCCAGCGTCGTTACGAGCTCGCCTTCGCAGTCTTCGATTGTCTCGCTCGGGGCGCGGTGCGATGATCAGAGAAT
>JAXDLK010000134.1:0-7044 GCA_034666665.1 Candidatus Binatota bacterium | reverse complement strand
ACCCAGAGGTCGTCGTCCTCGTCGAAGGCCGTGAGGTGCGTGGACAGTCGAGACATCAAGGCAGGAGTGATCGCGTTCTTCTTCGCGGTGTTGTCGAGCGAGATCACGCAGACGTGACCCTCGATCGTCATCGTCACGTCCGGCGTCTTTCGTTCCGTCGTCATCGTCTTCGCTCCTTCTCGCGCATGGCTCGCGACCGTCACCACGACTCTTTGTACGGTCGCAGGTCGAGCTCGAACGTCCAGGCGTCGCGCTCTCGGTTGTGCAGGTACCAATTCGACTCGGCCATCGACGTCGGGGTCATCAGCTCATGAATCATCGGCACCTCGGGAGCCTCTGCGGTCGATCTTCTCCAGGTACGGCTCGACGTCGGGAGCGAACGCGGGATGCGTTCGCAAGCGATCGAAATGTGCGAAGGCTCGTCCGTAGTCGACGTCACTCCTCACGCCGTCGAGAACCGGCGAGAGGCCCCCTTCTTCGAGCAGGTCGCTCCGCGCCCGCTCGTTCGAGAAGAGAGCAAGCTCGGCGACGAAGCAGATGTCGGCGAGGGTCAGACGATCGCCGACGAGGAACGAGCGTTCCGGAAGCAGCGCTCGACTGATGCCGCGGAGATAGGTCGCGAGCGCTTCGGCGGCTCGTGATCGGACCTCGGTGGAGACGGTTCCGTCGAGCAGCGACAGCAAGTACGCCTGCGCGTCGCGAGCGAACACGAGACTCGCGTCCAAGAAGCCATCTACGCGCGATGCCTCGTAGGGCCCGTCGCCGTACAGAGGGAAGCGCTCTTCGCCGAGCCGGGCGACGGCCCTCATGATGCTGTTCGACTCGAAGATGCCGACGGTACCGTCGGGGCTGAACGCGGCCGGAACGGTACCGAACGGATGCGCTTCGAGGAACGCCGGCGTCTTTCGCAGCTTCACCGCCTTGAAGCCGGTCCGGCCGATCTCCTCGCCGGTCGGCCCGGTTGCGTCGGCGGGGGAGAGCGGCCGCGCGTCGAAGTCCCAGAGCCAGGACTGGAGCTCGGCGGGCGGCGCTCCGCGAACTTCGATCTCGACGCCGCAGAGGCGAGCGGCGATCGTCGCCTTCCAGCTCCGCGGGTTCGGCAGGTACGAGAAGATCCGAAGCTTCATCATGACGTTCTCACCAGACTTCGACGGCGGTGCTCCCGGGACTTGAACGGAGGTTCGCGACGATCCACACATGGGCGTGCTCCCGATGAACGGTCTCGGCCCCGACTACGCCGCGGTCGACGACGATTCGTTCGTCGCGCGCTATCGCGCGCGCTGCCATTGCGGCGCGGTCTGCTACGAGGTCGGCGCCGATCCGGTGGATGCCAAGATCTGCCACTGCCGGAGCTGCCAGACATTGCACGGCGCGCCCATGCAGTGGGCCGCGGTCTTTCACAAGCGCGACGTCCGAATGACCGGCGGGATCGAGCATCTCCGCTTCTATTCCGGCGTGCTCCAGCGGCCCGGGCGCGAGCCGCCTTGCAAGGTGAGCTGCGCGCTTTGCGGCACGCCGATCGCCGATGAAGGTCGGCGCATGTGGCTCGCGTTCCCGACGCTCTTCGAATTCAGCGCGAAGGGCGAGATCCCCGAAGCGTTTCGCCCGACCTGCCATATCTTCTACGGACAGCGCGTCGTCGACGTCGATGACGGCCTGCCGAAATGGTCGGGGCACAAGAACGCCTCGGAACAGATCGGCGGCTGATCCATCACCATTTCTCGACCCACGGCCGCAGCACGACTTCGAACGCCCACGTGGAGCGATGCTGGCGATGGAGCTGCAGACGCGCCGTTCGAATCGCCGGAGCTGAGCTCCCGTTCCGTCGTCGTCGCTTCGATCTTGAACCAGATGGCGTAGAGCGCCGGCAGGAACACCAGGGTGAGGACCGTCCCGGCGAACGTTCCACCGATCAAGCTGTACGCCAACGTTCCCCAGAAGACCGAGTGAGTGAGCGGAATGAACGCCAGCATGGCGGCCAGCGCCGTCAGGATGACCGGACGGGCGCGCTGGACCGTGGCTTCGACGACGGCGTCGAACGGCGCCAATCGATCCTCCTCGTTGTTGCGGATCTGACCGATCAGGATCAGCGTGTTACGCATCAGAATTCCAGAAAGCGCGATCAGACCGACCAGCGCGTTGAACCCGAACGGCTGATGGAAGAGCAGCAACGTCGGAACGACACCGACGAGGCCGAGCGGTGCGGTTGCGAACACCATCGCCATCGCGGAGATCGACCGGACCTGGAAGATGATCGTAATCAACATGAGTGCGATCATGATGGGGAACAGCGGGGCGATTGCGCGGCTGGCCTTGCCGGATTCCTCGATGGAGCCGCCTTCCTCGATCCGGTACCCCGCGGGCAGCTTGGCGACGACAGGCTGAAGCGCCTTCCAAAGGGCGGTCGACACGTCCGGCGGCTGCAGGCCTTCGGCGATGTCGCCGCGCACGGTGATCGCTGGTGTGCGATCGCGGCGACGCAGGATCGGGTCTTCCGTGCGGATCTCGACGGTTCCGATCTGTGACAGCGGAATGCGCTGGCCGGCATTTCCGACCAAGGTGTAATCGCTGATCCGGCTCGGATCGAGCCGTGCATTTCCGGCGGAGCGGGCAATGACCTCGACCGAGCGGATGTCTTCGCGGACGTCGGCGATCGGGATGCCGCTCAAAAGGAACTGAAGCTGCTCCGCGACGTCGCTGGACGTCAAGCCGATCGCCTGCAGCCTGTCTTGATCGAGCGAGAAATGAAGCGTCGGCACGCGCTCGCCCCAATCGGTGTTGACGGTTCTCATCTCTGGTGCTGCCTGCATCACGGCTCGGACCTGCGCCGCAATGTCCCGGAGCTTGTCGGGCTCGGGGCCCATCACGCGGAAGGCGACGGGGAAGGGCGAGGGCGGACCGAACACGAATTGGGTAACCCGCACGCGCGCCTCCGGCGCCAGGCCGTCGGCCACGGCCTGTCGGAGACTCAGCTTGAGCGCCTCGCGCGACGCTTCGCTCTTCGTCAAAACGACGATTTTCGCGAACGAGGGGTCGGGTAGCTCCGGAGACATCGCGAGGTAGAAGCGCGGCGCACCCTGTCCGACGTAGGCGGTCACGATCGCGGCTTCGGGCTGCTCGGCGAGCCATGACTCGACCTTGGCGCTCGCGGCGCTCGTCTGCTCGATCGACGTGCCATACGGCATCTGCACTTCGACGAGAACCTCGGGTCGATCGGAATTCGGGAAGAACTGCTTCTCGACCGCGCCCATACCCAAGATCGCGACGACGAAGACGCCCACCACGCTCCCTGCAACGAGCCATTTCCGGCGAATCACGAGACCAAGAATCCGGCGGAAGCGGTTGTAGTGAGGCGTGTCGTAGATCGCCCCGTGCCCGCCCTCTCGCATCGCGATGTTCGGAAGCAGCTTCACTCCCAGGTAGGGCGTGAACACGACGGCAACGACCCAGGATGCGATCAGGGCGATTCCGACGATCCAGAACATGTTGGCGGTGTACTCGCCGGCCGTCGACTTGGCGAAGGCGTTCGGCAAGAAGCCGATCGCGGTAACCAGCGTCCCGGCGAGCATGGGCGCGGCGGTATGGCTCCAGGCGTACGCCGCCGCGCGCGTCCGTTCATAGCCTTCCTCCATCTTCACGACCATCGTCTCGATCGCGATGATCGCATCGTCGACGAGCAGACCGAGTGCCAAGATCAACGACCCGAGCGTGATTCGGTCGAAGTCCTTGCCGGTCGCGGCCATGACGATGAACACCGCGGCCAGCGTCAGAGGAACCGCCGCCGCGACGACGATGCCGACGCGCCATCCCATGCTGAGAAAGCTCACGAGCATCACCACGGCGAGGGCGGCGAAGAACTTGACCATGAACTCGCCGACGGCCGCCCGAATGTTGACGGACTGGTCGGTGACCTTCGACACGCTCATGCCGAGCGGCATTTCCGCGTTGATCGCCGCTGCCTCCGCTTCGAGAGCGCTTCCGAGCTCGAGGCCGTTCCACCCTTCGCGCATGACCACGCCGAGCAGCAAGGTCGGTTCGCCGCCGTTGCGGATCAGGAAGGTCGCCGGATCCTCGTAGCCGCGTTTCACCTCGGCGACGTCCGCGAGCTTCAGGGTGCGGCCTTGCGCGGCGACGGGCGTCGTCCGGATGGCCTCGAGGTCGTCGATCGCGCCGTCGAGCCGGATGAAAACCTGCGGGCCCTTCGCTTCGAGCGAGCCCGCCGGCGTGATCACGTTGCGGCGGGCGAGCGCGGCGAAGAGCTCCCGAGGTGACACGCCCAAGGTCGCAAGACGGTCATGCGAGAACTCGACGAAGATCTTTTCGGCTTGCTCGCCGATGATGTTGACCTTCTTGACGCCCGGTACGTGAAGCAGCCGTTGGCGTAAGCGCTCTGCCTCGCGAACCAACAGCCGATGAGGCTCCCCCTTGGCCTTCAACGCATAGAGCGCAAAGGTCACGTCCGAATATTCGTCGTTCACGATCGGACCGATCACGCCAGGCGGCAAGTTGCGGGCCTCGTCGCGGAGCTTCTTGCGTGCCTGATAGAACTCCTCGCCGACATCGTCCGGCGGAGTGGTGTCGCGCAGAACGACCATGGTGAAAGCCAGCCCCGGCCGCGTGAACGTCTCGACCCGGTCGTACCAGCGAAGCTCCTGCATCCGCTTCTCGAGCTTCTCGGCGACCTGCTCTTCCATCTCCTTCGCCGTGGCGCCGGGCCAAGCCGTCACGACCGTCATCTGCTTGATGGTGAACGATGGGTCTTCCGCCCGGCCGAGCCTCAGGAAGGCGACGACTCCGGCGATGGCGATCGTCACGAGCAGGAACAGCGTGACGGAGCGCTCGCGTACCGCGAGCGCGGAGAGATTGAAGCGGCTCACCGCCGCCCCCCGCCGGCCCTTGCCGTCTGCTTTGCGACCACGCTTTCAGCCAGTCGCACCGCTTCGCCCTCGTGCAGGAGATGCGCACCGAGCGCGACGATGCGATCCCCCGCCTCGAGCTCGCCCGTGACCGCAGCCGCTTCGTCGCCGAGTCCGGCGACATGCACCTGACGCCAGCGGACCCGAGGCGTTTCACCTTCGAGCCGCCATAGACCGGGACCCGTCCCCGGATCGAAGATCGCCCCGATTGGGACCTCGAGCGCCGCCGCGGACTCGCCGGCCGGGATCTGGATCGAGACGGTCGAGCCGAGCGGCGCGTCTGCCAGACCGCCCTCCAGTACATAGCGTGCCTCGAAGGTCCGAGTTTGAGGATTCGCGGCGTCCGACAACTGGCGAAGTTTCGTCGGGGCCGCGAGGCCGGTTCCATACAGCGTCGCCCGGCCCGTCGATCCGATCGACGGGCGCAGCGTTTCGGGAAGATCGATGACCGCTTCGCGTTGCCCGCCATGCGCCACACGAATCACGACTTGACCGGCGCCGACGACTTGCCCCGGCTCCGCCCGGGTCTCCATCACCATGCCGTCGGCATCCGCGAGCAGGGCGGCGTAGCTCGTTTCGTTGCGGGCGACGTCGGCGCGGGCCTTGGCCGCGTCGAGCTCCGCTCTTGCCGACTCGGCGGCAGCTCTGGCTTGGTCGTAGGCCGATCGGGAAACCGCTCCCGCAGAGACGAGAGCGCGGTAGCGTGCCTCGTCGTCCGCTGTCTGGCGCGCGTGCGCCGTGGCGGCGGCCACGCCCTGCTGGTGCGCGCGCGCGGCGAGCCTCAAATCCGTGGGATCGATCCGCATGAGCAGCTGGCCGCGCTTCACGGCCTTCCCGGTATCGACCAGACGCTCCAGGACCTTCCCGGACACGCGAAAGCCGAGGTCGCTTTGCACCCGCGCCGCGACGATTCCCGTGAACGAACGGTCCGTCTGGACTGCGGCCTCGACCGTCACGACCCGGACGAGTGGACTCTGCGTCCGCGGATCCTCCGAAGAATCCGCGCGCGTGCATGCTGCCAAGGCGAAGGGCAGCAGACCGACGACGGTGAAGAACGAAGCATCACGACGCTGAAGCATGGAGACCTCCGTTCGCGGCGGTAGCCGGGATGCCTGCCGATCCCGACCACCCGCCGCCGAGCGCCCGGAACGACGCGACCGCGGCTCTCGCACCGCCGGCGCGCGTCTCCGCCAGCTCGTCCTCTGCGACGAGGAGCAGGCGGTGCGCATCGAGAACATCGGTCAGGCTGATGACTCCTCCCCGGTACGCGGCTTCCGCGGTGTCGCGCGCTCGTTCGAGAGCCGCCACCTCGTTCAGGAGCTCGCGCGTTCGGGCTTCGGATTGAACGAGCGCCATGAACGCGTTCTCGACGTCTTCCGCGGCCCGGAGGATCGACTGTCGAAAGCGAGCGAGTGCTTCCGCCTCGGCGCCGCGCGCTTCGCCGACCTCGGCGTCGATCTTGCCGAAGTCGAAGAGCCGCCAGCGGAGCCCCGCGATCCCCTGCGGCTGGAACGTCGCCGCCCGGAAGAGGTGACCCGCGTCGACGCTCTCGAAGCCGAGGAGACCGGCGATCGAGAGCTTCGGATAGTATTCGCCGAGCGCAGCGCCGATCCGGGCGTTCGATGCCGCGAGACGCCGCTCCGCGGCGATCACGTCCGGCCGCCGCCGGAGAACGTCGACCGGCTCGTCGCTCCGGGGAATGGTCGGGATCGCCGGAATCGCAGATTCGTGCCCGAGCTCCGCCGCATGAGTACCCGGTTGAGCTCCCATGAGGACGTCGAGCCGATTGAGCTCGGCTTCGAGGCCGGAGACGAGCTGCGGGACCGTGCTTCGCGCCTGCGCGAGCAGCGCCTCGGCCTGGGCGACCTCGCGATCGCTCGCGACGTCGTGGGCGAACCGGAGGCGAACGAGCTCGAGCAGGCGCTCGTCGGTTGATACCTGCTCGCGAGCGAACGCGAGGCGCGCCTGGAAGCCCCGGACGAGGAAGTAGGCGTCCGCCGCGTCCGCCGCGATCGTGATCCGAACGCCGACTCGGGCTGCTTCCGCGGCTTCCGCTTCCGCCTTGGCGGCCTCCACGCCACGTCGGAGCCCTCCGAAGACATCGATTTCCCAGCTCGCACCCACGCCG
>JAXDLK010000133.1:0-7187 GCA_034666665.1 Candidatus Binatota bacterium | reverse complement strand
CCGGCGCGGATCTCGCTCTCCAGCTGGTTCGGTCCCCATCCGGCATAGCCGAGCAGCATGCGGAACTCGGGCGGCGGCCTCGAGCAGATCGTCCGGAAGCTCTCCATGTCGAGCGTCATGTGGATCCCCGGCGCGACTTCGCGCGACGAGACGACGCGATCGTCGGCGAGCGGGCCGTGCAGCACGAATCCCTGCTCGTTGCCGACCGGGCCGCCGCAGAGGACGCGAATCTCCTCGCTTCCGCCCCAGGGCACCTGCAGGCCCTCGCACAGATCGCCGATCACGGTCTCGGCTTCGCGGTTGACCACCAGTCCGAATGCGCCTTGCTCGTTCTGCTCGATCAGCAGCACGACGCTCCGATGGAAGTTCGGGTCCGTCAGCTGCGGCATGGCGATGATGAGCTTGGGCGCGGAGAGCTCGTCCATGGGGGCGATTCTATAAGATGGCTTTGCGACTTCCAGCCGGGGGTGTCACCCGCGCTTCTGCGCGAGGACGGTGCGGGCGCGCTCGGCCGCGGCGCGGACGAGCTGCCCCATCCTCGGATGCTCGGGCTCGAGGTCGACGCCGACGCCGTGGCGCTCGAGCGCGCGCGTGGTGACCGGCCCGATCGAACCGACGGCGATCCGCGCAAACCCCGGCGCGAGGTCGTCGGAGGCCACGCGGAAGAGGTGGTCGACCTGCGTCGCGCTGGTGAACAGCGCGACGTCGAGCGCACCCGATGCGATTCGCCGGGCGGCGTCCGCGAGCGGACCCACGTCTTCGGGGAGCGCCCACCGGTAGACGGGGACGCGCAAGATCTCAGCGCCGCGCGCGGCGATCTCCGCCTCGAGCTCGGGATTCTCCTCGCCGTACTCCTGGACGGCGACCGTCCAGCCGCGGATGGTGAAGCGCTCGTCGATCGCGGCAAGGACCTCGCGCGACGTGTTCGGCTCCGGCACCGACACGGTCGGCGTGACGCCGAGCTCGCGGAGCGCCGCCACCGGCTTCGGGCCGCGGGCGACGGTGATGCGCGCGGCGAGCGCCGCGGCGAAGCGCTCGCGCGGAAGGTGCTGCTCGATGGCCGCGGCGAGGGCGCGGGTGCCGACACCGGTCAGGAACAGGATCATCTCGATCCCGCCGGCTGCGAACCGGCGGGCGAGCTCGTGGGCAGCGGGATTCTCGGTGAGCGGCACCTCGCGAAGCGCCGGGGCGCTCACCGGCTCACCTCCGTGGCGCCGGACCAGCTCGGCGATCTCGGTCTGCCGGCGGCTTTCGAAGCAGACGACCTTGAGGCCCGTGAGATCCGCGACTGCACCGCTCAGACGATCTCCTTCTCCCGCAGGCGTTCGATCTCCTCCCAGGAGTAGCCGGCGATCTCCGTCAGCACCTCCTCGGTGTGCTGGCCGAACTCGGGAGCGGAGCGGCGGATCGCGCCGGGCGTCTCCTTCAGGCGGAACGGCATGCCCACCATCTGGATCGTGCCGAACGTGGGGTGCTCGACGTCCTGGACGTAGCCGTTGGCCTTCACCTGAGGATCGTCGGGCAGGTCGTTGACGCTGTTGACCGGCGAGAAGACGAAATCGCCGGAGGTGCTCAAGATCTCCACCCAGTCAGAGAGCGGCCTCTTGGCGAACGCTTCCGCGATCGCCGCGATCGCCGCGCCGGCGTTCTCCATGCGCGTGCGCATGTCGGCGAATCGCGGGTCGTCGCCGAGATCGGCGATCCCGAGGGCGCGGCAGAAATCCTTCCAGTAGCGGTCGGCCTGCAGCATGCCGAGCGCGATCCAGCGATCATCCGCGCAGCGGTAGTGGTTCCAGAGGGGATTGAAGGTCCACGACCGCGACGCACGCGGCATCATGTTGCCGAGGATCAGCCGCGAGGAGACGTTCAGACCCTGGAGCATCATCATGCTCGACAGGAGCGACGCGTCGACCTCCTGGCCGACGCCGAAGCGGTCGCGCGCGTAGAGCGCGGTGACGATGCCGAACGCGAGCAGGATCGCGCCCATCTGATCGGCGACGCCGCCAGCGATCAAGCACGGGGGAAAGTCCGGCTCGCCCGCGGCGTACATCACGCCCGAGCGCGCCTGTCCCAGGTAGTCGAACGACGGCGACGCGGCGTCGGGACCTTCCGGACCGTAACCGTTGGCGCTCGCATAGATGATCTTCGGGTTCTGCCGCCGGAGATCGGTGTAGGCGATGCCGAGGCGGTCGGCCACGCCCTTGCGGAAGTTCTGCACGAAGACGTCGGACTTCGCGGCCAGCCGGTGGACGATCTCGCGCCCCTCCGCGGTCTTCAGATCGACGGTGATGCCGCGTTTGTTGCGGTTGTTCGCCTCGAAGTAGAAGTTCGGCCGGTCCTCGAGCTCGAGCCCCGCGAGACGCAGGAGCCCGCGTCCCGGGTCGCCCCCGACGCGCTCCTCGATCTTGATCACGTCGGCGCCGAGGTCGCCGAGGATCGCCGAGCAGACCGGTCCTTGCTGCCAGATCGTCCAGTCGAGCACGCGGATGCCTTCCAAGGGGAGCGCCATTTCGAAGCCTCCAAGAGGGGTCGGGAGTCTTTTCCTCGATCCGCGTCCGCGGGAAAAGAGGGACGCCGTCGAATCGGATGAATTCGCACGGATCGGCTCGTCACGGGGGCTCGGTCGCGAGCAGCACCGCTCCGGCCACCGGTCCGCCGCCGTTGCCGACGAAGCCGACGCGAGCATCCGCCACCTGCCGCGCGCCGCACTCGCCGCGGAGCTGACGCACGACCTCGAGCACATGGCCGATGCCGTGCGTACGGCCTTCGGAGAGGTTCCCTCCGTGGGTGTTCGTCGGCAGACGGCCGCCGAGATCGATCGCGCCGCTGGCGGCGAACGGCCCGCCCTCGCCCTTGGCACAGAAGCCGGCGTCCTCGAGCCAGCAGAGCTCGAGCCACGAGAAGCCGTCGTAGAGGCCGGCGACGTCGACGTCCTCCGGCCGGAGCGAAGATTCCGCCCAGATGGCGTCCGACACCTGCTTCGACGCCATCGTCGTCAGGTCCGGCCAGTTGTCCCACTCCTCCCAGACCGCCTCGCGCGTGCGCCCGCCGAGCACGTACACCGGGGCCCGGCGGAGATCCCGCGCGCGCTCCGCGGTCGTGACGATCACTGCGCCCGCGCCGTCGATCGGGAAATCGCAGTCGAGACGCCGGAACGGCCGCGATACCCATGGCGAGCGGAAGTACTCGTCGAGGGTCAAGGGATCCCTCAGCACCGCGCCGGGATTCCGCGCGGCGTGCGCGCGGTTCGTCACCGCGATCGCGCCGAGGTGCTCCCCGCGCGTGCCATGCTCGTGAAAGTGACGCTGCGCCCAGAGCGCGAGCGTCTGCGCCGTCATGGTGTTTCCGTACGGCACCTGGAACTGCTGCGGTCCGCCGATGGTCGCGCCACCGCTCGGTGGACCCGGCGGCTGCCCGCGTTTCCACTTGTTCGCCTTGTACGCGAGGACGGTGTGGCAGCGGCCGCTTCTCACCGCGTCGAAGGCGTCGACGATCGCGGTCATCGCCGCGGGCGCGAGCGCCATCGCGTCGTTGCGGAGGGTCAACCGCTCGTCCGCCAGGCCGCATTTCCGCGCCACTGCCGCGAGCTCCGCGCCCTCCCACGCGCCGAGGAACGTCGTCACGCCGTCGACGTTGCCTGGATCGACCCCGGCGTCGAGGATCGCCGCGCGACACGCAGCTGCGGCGAGATCTTCGGCTGCGTCCGTGAGATCGCGGCCGAGCCGCGAGCAGCCGATGCCGACGATCGCCGGGGTCCGAAAAGGGGTCGGGAGTCTTTTTCGGGTGATTGAATCGCGCAGAAAAGACTCCCGACCCCTTTTCGATCCGCCGTGATTCCACTAATCAGCAGCGTTCCCGTTGTCCACCCTGACTCGACTGCTATTCGCGATCGCTCTGCTCGCCGGCTGCTCGGTGCCGACGACCACGGCGGAGATCGACCATCGCGGCGGTGCGACGCGCGTGCAGCTGCGGCGGATCGAGCGCTTCATCACGTCGCGCGAGGTCGTCGTACCGATCACCGACTGCGTGTTCGTCGCCATCGAGGAGGGCGAGGAGCAAGGAGAGATCTGGCGGATCACCGCGCTGGTGCCGGGCAGCGACGCCGAGGAGGTGCGCTACGGGTCCGTTCCCGGCGGATTCGCCCAGGTGACGCCGACCGTCGGCTCCCCACCTCCGCTCGTCCCGGGCCGGAGCTACCGGGTCGAGTGCTCGGGTGCGACGAGCGCCCTCGGCGGATCGACCGATTTCCGCATCCCGGACAAATCGAACCGCCGCACTCGTCACGATCCGGAGGGCGACTGATCAGGCGGCCTTCAGCCGCTCGACGTGACGGTAGATCTCGTCCTGGACTCGGCTCACGTCGGGCGGGATCTCGACCGGCAGGTTCCGGTACTCCCCGCCGACGTCCGCCAGGCGCCCGAGGTGATAGGCGGCCTTCTGATCGGCGAACTTCAGGCCGTGCGCGGTGGAGATCACCACGACGCGCGCGCCGGCGTCGATCACCCCCTTGTCCGCGAGCTTCTTGAACGCCGCGAGCGCGACTCCGGTGTGCGGGCAATTGAACATGCCGGTGCGGTCCGCGCGAGCGGACTCGAGCACGAGCTCGGCCTCGCTCGCCTGCTCGACCACGCCGTCGAAGCGCTCGAGGATGCGGATCGCGCGCTTGATGCTCACCGGATCGCCGATCTGGATGGCGCTCGCGAGCGTCCGCTGCGCCGTGACGGGCGCGTACTCGCGAAAGCCCGTGAGGTACGACCGGTAGAGCGGATTCGCGCGCTCCGCCTGCGCGACGGCGATCCTCGGCAGCTTCTGGATGAGACCGAGCTCCTGCATCATGAGAAAGCCCTTGCCGAGGGCGCTCACGTTGCCGAGGTTGCCGCCGGGGATGACGATCCAGTCCGGCACCTCCCAGTCGAACTGCTCGACGATCTCCATCGAGACCGTCTTCTGCCCCTCGATCCTGAGGCTGTTCATCGAGTTCGCCAGGTAGATCTGGTTGTCCTCGGTGATCTTCTGCACGACGCGCATGCAGCCGTCGAAATCGGTGTCGAGCGAGAGCACGAGCGCGCCGTTCGCGAGCGGCTGCACGAGCTGGGCGGGAGAGACCTTGTCGCGCGGCAACAGCACGATCGAGGCGATTCCCGCGGCCGCGCAGTACGCGGCCAGCGCGGCCGACGTGTCTCCCGTGGAGGCGCAGGCGACCGCGTGGATCGGCCGCCCGGAGGCGATCATCTGCTTCACGACCGAGACCAGGACGGTCATTCCGAGGTCCTTGAACGAGCCGGTGTGGGAGTTGCCGCACTGCTTGACCCACACGTCGGGGACGCCGATCTGGCGGCCGTAGCGCTCGGCCCAGAAGAGGTTGCTGCCGCCCTCGTACATGGAGACGACGTTCTCGTCGTCGACCTGGGGCATGACCCATTCCTTCTTGCCCCACACGCCCGACCCGTACGGCCACTGGTTCGTGCGCCTCCGCTCGTCGAAGAGACGGATCCACGCGGCCGGCGAGCGATCCTTCAGCGAATCGAAGTCGTGCACCACCTCGAGCAGATCCCCGCACCGGGGGCAGCGATAGATCACCTCGAACAGCGAGAAGCGCCCGTCGCAGCCGTTGATGCACTGGAACCAGGCTTGGTAGTGGCTCATCTGCTCAGATCTCCCACGGAAGCTGGTGCTTCTTGCGCGTGTTGCACGCCTTGCACGACGGCACGACGTTGCCCTTGGTGGACCGACCACCGCGTCCGATCGGCACCACGTGATCCATCGTCAGGTCTCGCGGGGGGAACCGCTCGCCGCAGTAGTGGCACGTCCCGCTCGCCCGTCTTCGCTGCCACCAGCTCGACGTCCTGAGCTCGCGGGCGCGCGCCCGCTCGCGGCGGACGTGCTCCTCGTCCGGGATCGCCGGCGACGAGGATGGATCTTTCACCTCCGCGAAGGTATCGGACGGACGAAGGGTTGGGAAGCTCCGCAGCGGAGAGCGACCGGGCGCCCTCCCCGAGGTGATCGCGATGCTCCGTACCGGTGTGGTCTTCGACGAGGCGTGTCTCGGACACGACACGGGCAGCCAGCATCCCGAGCGCCCCGACCGCCTGCGCGCGATCCGGAGGCTGCTCGACGAGATTCCCGCCGGTCGGCTGCGCGAGGTTCCGGGGCGCGCCGCCACCCCGGAGGAGCTGTCGCTCGTGCACGAGCCGGAGCACGTCGAGCGCGTCGCGGCGACGGCGGGGCTCGACCGGTTCAAGTTCGACGCCGACACGGCGACCTCCCGGGGCTCGTTCGCGGCGGCCGAGCGTGCCGCGGGCGGTGCCCTCGCGCTCGCCGACGCGATCGTCGCCGGCGAGGTCGACAACGGCTTCGCGTTCGTACGTCCGCCGGGCCACCATGCCGAGCGCGACCGGGCGATGGGCTTCTGCCTCTTCAACAACGTCGCCGTCGCCGCCGCGTACCTGCGCGTGCGCCACGGCATCGAGCGCGTTCTGGTCGTCGACTGGGACGTCCACCACGGGAACGGCACCCAGCACGCCTTCTACGCCGACCCGCGGGTGCTCTTCGTATCCTCCCACCAGTATCCATTCTATCCCGGGACCGGCGCGGCATCCGAAGTAGGGATGGGCGACGGCGAGGGATACACCATCAACCTGCCGTTTCCGGCGGGGTACGGTGACGAGGAATACGTCCGCGCGTACCTCGACGTCGTCGAGCCGGTGGCGCGCGCGTTCGCGCCGGAGTTCGTCCTCGTGTCCGCGGGGTTCGACGCTCACGAGCGAGATCCGCTGGCATCGATGGAGGTGACCGAGCGCGGCTTCGGTCAGCTCGCGCGCATCCTCCTGCGCGCCGCGCGTGACTCCGCCGGCGGCCGGCTGATGGCGATCCTCGAGGGTGGATACGATCTCACCGCCCTGGTTCGCTCGGTCGCCGTCGTCCTCGGCGAGATGACCGGGAAGCAGCTCGACGCCGCCGTGTCGCCGCCTACCGGGGGCATCAAGCCGGCGCTCTCCGAGACGATGGAGATCGCGCGCCACTACTGGCGCATCTGATTCAGAAGTCGTTGCGGAAGAAATCGTCCTCGGTCAGCGTTCCGCGCTTGGCGACCTCCTGCGGCTCGTTGCCGCGGCGGAAGCACTCGAGCACGATCTCGCCCTCGTCCGGCGCCGCGCGGAGCCCGGTCTGCTTGTCGATGTTCACGA
>JAXDLK010000132.1:0-4991 GCA_034666665.1 Candidatus Binatota bacterium | reverse complement strand
GATCCCGTGAAGGGGATGGAGTTCGTCGACGTCCTGCGGCTCTTCCAGGACGACCCGGCGACCGAGGGCATCATCATGATCGGCGAGATCGGCGGCAACGCCGAGGAGCAAGCCGCCGCATTCGTCGAGGGCCACGTGACGAAGCCGGTCGCCGGCTTCATCGGCGGCCAGACGGCTCCCAAGGGAAAACGCATGGGACACGCCGGCGCGATCATCTCCGGTGGACAAGGAACGGCGGCGGACAAGATCCGCGCGTTCGAAGCCGCGGGCATCGTGGTGGCGAAGAGCCCGGCGGAGCTCGGCACGACGATGAAGCGGGCGCTCGAGGAGAAGCGGTAGATGGAACGAACGCTTTCGATCGTGAAGCCCGACGCCGTCGGCAAGGGCAAGATCGGCGAGGTCGTGCGCCTGCTCGAAGCCGGAGGTCTGCGCGTCGCGGCGGCCAGGCTCCTCATGCTCGCGAAGGAGGATGCGCGCCGGTTCTACGCCGTGCACCGGGAACGCCCGTTCTTCGAGAGCCTGACGACCTTCATGTCCGAAGGCCCGGCCCTCGTCATGGTCCTCGAGGGCGAGAACGCGATCACGCGGAACCGCGAGATCATGGGTGCGACGGATCCCGCCAAGGCCGCCGCGGGCACGATCCGCGCCGCCCTCGGCACGAACGTCGAGCGCAACGCCGTGCACGGCTCGGATTCACCCGAGACCGCGCGGTCGGAGATCTCCTTCTTCTTCAGCGAGCTCGAGATCCCGTGCCGGCCGCTGTGAAGGACCTGCTCGTTCCGAACGCAGACGCCCTCGCCGGGCGGTATCGAGGAGGACGCGATGGCTGACGAAGACCCACAGCAGGAATTGGAGCGCCTGCGATCCGAAAACGAGGCGCTCCGCAAGCAGGGGACGCGCGCCGGCGGCCTCACCTTTCGCGTCTCGGAGAAGGGCGCCGTCTCCGTCTACGGGCTCGGGCGCTTCCCTGTGACTCTCTACCAGGAGCAGTGGGAGAAGCTTCTCGCGCAGGTGGAGGAGCTCCGCGGCTTCATCGAGTCGAACCGGGGCCAGCTGAAGAAGAAAGTGTAGCCGTCCCCCGAGAAACGACGGTCACGCGCCGCCGTCGCTCTTCGCCGACTCGTCCTTCGCGGTGAGCATCGCCCAGACGAGATCCCGGTTCATCCGGGCGATGAAGTCGAGCGAGATCTCCTTCGGGCAGACCGCCTCGCACTCGCCGTGGTTCGTGCAGGAGCCGAAGAGCTCGGCATCCATCTGCGCGACCATGCCGCGGACGCGTTGCGAGCGCTCCGGCTGCCCCTGCGGCAGCGCGCCGAGGTGCGACACCTTCGCGGCGACGAAGAGGCTCGCCGATGCGTTCGGACAAGCGGCGACGCAGGCGCCGCAGCCGATGCACGCCGCGGCATCCATCGCCTGATCCGAGCTCGGCTTCGGAACCAGGATGGTGTTCGCTTCCGCCGCGCTGCCGGTGCGCACCGAGATGAAGCCGCCTGCCTCGATGACGCGGTCGAAGGCGCTCCGGTCGACCACGAGGTCTTTGATCACCGGGAACGCGCGCGCACGCCACGGCTCGATCGTGATCTGGTCCCCGTCGCGGAACTGCCGCATGTGCAGCTGGCAGGTAGCCGTGGCCCGTTGCGGACCGTGAGCGATGCCGTTGATCATGACGCCGCACGTCCCGCAGATCCCCTCGCGGCAGTCGCTGTCGAACGCGATCGGATCCTCCCCGCGCGCGATCAGACGCTCGTTCAGCACGTCGAGCATCTCCAGGAACGACATGTGCGGGTTCGCTTCGACGTCGTCGTAGCGGACGAGACGTCCGGCGTCGCGGGCGTCTTTCTGACGCCACACCCGCAGCGTGACCCTCATCGATTCCGTCGACATCCGCGCTCCTACTTGTAGCTCCGCTGCGAGGGATGGACGAACTCGAACGTGAGCGGCTCCTTGTGCAGCCGGGGCTCGTTCCCGGCGCCGGTGAATTCCCACGCGGAGACGTACGTGTAGAGGTCGTCGCGGCGAAGCGCCTCCCCCTCGGGCGTTTGGTACTCCTCGCGGAAGTGTCCGCCGCAGGATTCGGCCCGCTCGAGCGCGTCGATGCACATGAGCTCGGCGAGCTCGAAGAAGTCTGCGATGCGGCCGGCTTTCTCCAGCGCCTGGTTCAGCTCCTCGCCGCTCCCCGGGATGCGGACGTCCCGCCAGTACTCCTCGCGGAGGGCTCGGATCTTGCCGATCGCGTCGCGGAGCCCGCCCTCGTTTCGCGCCATGCCGCAGTGGTTCCAGACGATCAGCCCGAGCTCGCGATGGAACGAGTCCGGCGAGCGCTTGCCATTTGCGGAGACGAGTCGCCGCACCCGTTCCCGCACGTCCTCCTCGACTTTCCGTACCTCGGGATGACGCTCGTCGATCTTCTGGATGTTCGTTCCGGCGAGGTAGTGGCCGATCGTGTAGGGGATCACGAAGTACCCGTCGGCCAATCCCTGCATCAGCGCGCTCGCGCCGAGGCGGTTCGCGCCGTGATCGGAGAAGTTCGCCTCCCCGAGCACGAACAGGCCGTCGATCGTGCTCATCAGGTCGTAGTCCACCCACAGCCCGCCCATCGTGTAGTGAATCGCCGGGTAGATGCGCATCGGCACCCGGTAAGGGTCTTCGCCGGTGATCCGTTCGTACATCTGGAAGAGGTTGCCGTAGCGCTCCTCGATGCCCCGTTGGCCGAGCCGCCGGATGGCGTCGGCGAAGTCGAGGTACACGCCGCGCCCGCCGGGCCCGACGCCGCGGCCCTCGTCGCAGACGGCTTTCGCGGCGCGCGACGCGATGTCGCGGGGCACCAGGTTGCCGAACGCCGGGTACCTCCGCTCGAGGTAATAATCCCGATCTTCCTCCGGGATCTCGTTCGGGGCCTTCGAGACGTCTTCCTTCCGCTTCGGCACCCAGACGCGGCCGTCGTTCCGGAGTGACTCGCTCATCAGCGTGAGCTTCGACTGGTAGTCGCCGGACACCGGGATGCACGTCGGATGGATCTGCGTGAAGCAGGGGTTGGCGAACAGAGCGCCCCGCCGGTGCGCACGCCAGATCGCCGTCGCGTTGCATCCCTTGGCGTTCGTCGACAGATAGTAGACGTTCCCGTAGCCGCCGGTGGCGAGCACGACCGCATCCCCGAGGTGCGTCTCGATCGCGCCGGTGACGAGATCGCGGACGACGATGCCCCGCGCCTTGCCGTCGACCAGGATCACGTCGAGCATCTCGGTCCGCGGCCACATACGCACGGTGCCCGCGGCGATCTGCCGCGCGAGGGCCTGGTATGCCCCGAGCAGTAGCTGCTGACCCGTCTGGCCGCGTGCGTAGAACGTGCGCGACACCTGCGCGCCGCCGAAGGAGCGGTTCGCCAGCTGGCCGCCGTATTCGCGCGCGAACGGCACGCCTTGCGCGGCGCACTGGTCGATGATGTTCACGCTCAGCTCGGCCAGCCGGTGAACGTTCGACTCGCGGGCGCGGAAGTCCCCGCCCTTGATCGTGTCGTAGAACAGCCGCCAGACGCTGTCGCCGTCGTTCTGGTAATTCTTCGCCGCGTTGATCCCGCCCTGAGCGGCGATCGAGTGCGCGCGACGCGGGCTGTCCTGGAAGCAGAAGGTGCGGACGTTGTAGCCGAGCTCGCCGAAGGTCGCCGAGGCAGACGCGCCGGCGAGGCCCGTGCCGACGCAGAGGATCGTGTAGCGGCGCTTGTTCGCCGGGTTCACGAGCTTGCGATCGGAGCGGTGTCGCTGCCAGCGGGTCTCGATCGGACCACTCGGGGCGTTCGACCGGAGCTCCACCCGACTACTCCGCGGCCCCGGCTGGTGCCGTCGCGACCGGCGCCGGCGTCAGAATTCCCGCGATCACCGCAAACGGGATCGACAGGTAGCCCGCCACGATCAGCAGCGTCATCGCCGTGGCGAACCGCCGCCGGAGCAGGTTGTAGCGAGGGTGATTGATCCCCAGCGTCTGAAAGAAGCTCCAGGCCCCGTGGTACAGGTGAAATCCGAGCATCACCTGCGCGAGCACGTAGATGGCGACCAGCCACCACAGACGGAAGCCGTAGACCACGTTGTTGTAGACGTGGTGCGGATCGTAGGGGGTGCCCGGAGCGACGCCCCAGGTGAGGTGCGCCAAGTGGTAGACCAGGAAGACGCCGATCAGCGGCCCGCTCCAGATCATCGTGCGCGCGGCGTAGTTCGTTGCCACGTCGTCGCGCCGCGCGTACGGCACGGCACGGGCCTCGACGTTTCGCAGCGTGAGCTCGGTCGAGGCGACCACGTGGGCGACGATCGACACGATCAGCAAGAAGCGCGTACTCCAGAGCACCGAAGGCGTGGCGTGCAGGAACTCGGAATAGGCATTGATGCGGTCGGCTCCGGCGTAGATCTGCAGATTCCCGAGCAGGTGTCCGATGACGTAGCCGAACCAGACGATGCCGCTGACCGCCATCACCACCTTCTTGCCGATGGTGGTCTGGTAGAAGCCGAGAGCTCTGCTCATCGAGGAATCGCCACCGAGGAATCGACGAGGTTTGATTACAACATCGTCCTCGCGAGATTAAGAGGGGCGCGGTCTTATGGTCGGCTTCACTCCGCCTTATCGACGTGCGCGACGGAGGCATCGCCGGCAACGGCGACGGCGTTCTTGCCGAGGCGCTTGATCGCGTACATGCAACCGTCCGCCGCGCGGAAGAGGCTCTCGGCATCCTGCGCGTGATCGGGGAACGTGGCGACCCCCACGCTCGCGGTGATCCCCGAGATGTCGACGTCCTCGTCCTCCAACCGTACGGCTCTGGCGATCGCCTCGCGGATCTTCTCGGCCAGCTCGGCGGCGGCGGCGGTCGGCGTCGCCGGCAGGATCAGCACGAACTCGTCGCCGCCGAAGCGAGCGACGACGTCCCCGGGACGCGCGAAGCGCCCGATCAGCCGGCCGAGGTATCCGATCGTGCGCGCGCCGACGAGGTGGCCGTAGGTGTCCAC
>JAXDLK010000131.1:0-14201 GCA_034666665.1 Candidatus Binatota bacterium | reverse complement strand
TCGAGCCCCGCGAGACGATCCGCGGGCCGCTCGGCCGCCAGCACGCCGCCGAAGATCTCGACGATGCGATCGGCGAGCGCCGTCTCGAGCCCGCCGGACGCGGGAGGCTCGACGAGCTCGAGATCTCCGGCGCGGGCATCGAGCACGCCAAGCGCGGCGGCGGCATCGCCCGCATTGATGGCGCGCGCGAGCTCGCCGATGGGACTCGCCGCTCCATATCGGCGGCTGGTCGAGAGCTCGACGATCGAGGGCCCACCGGCGGCGACGACGTCGGCGAGCACCGCTCCGGCTTCCACCGACGCGAGCTGATCCTTGTCGCCGAGCAGGATCAGCCGGGAAGACGCGGGGACCGCATCGAGCAGGCGCGCCATCAGCGCCAGGTCGACCATCGACGCCTCGTCGACGATCACCACGTCCGCCGGAAGAGGATCATCGTGGCGGCGGCGGAACCGCGTCGAGCTGCCGGCGATCGGCGACAGCGCGCGATGGATCGTCGACGCCTCGTCCGGGATCGCGGCGAGGACCTCGGCGCCGCAGCCGAGACCTGCCTTCGCGCGCGCGACCGACTCCTGAAGCCGCGCCGCGGCCTTTCCCGTGGGGGCGAGAAGGGCGATCCGGGGTGCCGCCGCCCGACGCGCGAACGCCTGCTCGACGAGGAGAGCGAGCACCTTGGCGACGGTGAACGTCTTGCCCGTCCCGGGTCCGCCGGAGATCACGGCGAGACCGCGGCGAACGGCCGTGGCGGCGGCGACGCGCTGCCCATCGTCCGGAGCATCCCAGAAGCCACGCTGCGGTCCGGTGTCCGCCGCTTCAGGGAAGAGGCGCGCGAGACCGCTCGCGAGGAGGTCGTCGTCGACGCCGGCTTCGACGATCGTGCTCCGCTCCCGAACGATGCGCGCGACCAGCTGCTCGTGCTCCCAGTAGCGGCGGAGGTAGAGGCGGGTGCCGTGGAGGAGGAGCGGCGTCGGGGCGGCACCCTCTCCCGGCCTTCGGCCACCCTCTCCCTTGCAGGGAGAGGGCCCGGAGGCGGATCGGCGGTTCGCCTTCGGCCGCGCCGGGACTGGAGAAGTCGACGACACGAGCGGGCTCGAGCGGACGAGGTCGGTCCATCGGTCGGCGGCGGGCCAGGGCGGTGCGACGGGTGTGCCCTCGTCGTCGGTGAGATTCGGAGGGCGCGCCAGATCGAGACACACGTTCCCTTCTCCGACCTGGCGGCTCGCGAGCGCGGCCGCGAGCAGCACTTCCGCCCTGCCCTCGCCCGAGATCCTGCTCATCGCCTGCGCGAAGTGCTCGTCCAGGCCCGAGAGCACGCCGGCCGCGCGCAGACTCGCCAGCATCACGCCTGACCGCCCATGCAGGCCGAGAGGTCCTCGACCAGCGCCCGTGGCGGGCGATCGTGAAAGACGCCGCCGCCCGAACCGGCGCCGCGAACGAACACGTAGAAGACGCCGCCGAAGTGGCTCTCGTAGGCGTAACCGGGAAGCCGCGACACGAGGTGACGGTGCAGCGCCACGACGTAGAGATGGTACTGCAGGAAGTAGTGGTGGTGGGCCATCGAGTGCACGAGCCGCTCGCGCCGGTAGTCGTCGGGTGCGGGTCCGAGGAAGTTCGATTTCCAATCGAGCACGTACCACCGGCCGCCGTGCTCGAAGACGAGATCGACGAACCCGCGCAAGAACCCGGCGAGGGGCTCGAATCCGAGACGCGCGAGACGCGAGCCGTACTCGGGGAGCGCCGCGGGAGCGCCGTGGCGTTCGAAGGCGGCCGCCAGTCGTCGAGGCGTCAACTGATCGACGACGGGGAAGACGAACTCCATCTCCGGACGGCGTCGCTCACGAGTCACGTCGCGTAAGCGGAGGGCGCCCCGGACGGCCACGACGGATTGCTGCTGGATCGGGAAAGGCCCGACGGCACCGCCAGCGCGGAGCGCAACGTCGATGTGCTCTCGGATCGGGAAAGTCGAGGCCGCACCGCCACCGTCGGGCGGTGCATCGGACTGCTCACGGGTCGGAAAAGGCTCGGCGGCATCACCAGTACGGAGCGAAGCGCCGGCGTGGTCACGGATCGGAAACGGCTCGGCGGCATCATCAGTACGGAGCGAAGCGCTGGCGTGGTCGCCGATCGGAAACGGCTCGGCGGCACCGCAATCGGGGAGCGGAGCGGCGAGGACGGCCGAGACCGCCTGCCGCAACGGATCGCGCCATTTCGGATCGAAGCCGTGCTCGCGGAGGGCCGGATCGATCGCGCCGTCGAGCGCGGCTCCGTCCGCGGTGAAGTCCACGCGCTCGAGGATCGCGTGGATCACGTTGCCGGCACGCGGTCCGCCGGGAAAATCGTGGAGGACGACGCGCCCGGGAGGCGCGGTGGTGGTGGCAGCGAGCGTCTCGTCGTCCACGCTCGCCGCCTGATCGTGATCGAGGCCGTCCTCGGCGGGCTCGCCGAGCGCCGCCGGCAGACGTCGGCCCGAGACCAGGCCGCTGAAGCTCGAGGTGCGGAAGCGCAGATCGAGGCGGCGGCGAGCCTGGCGCGCGCGGAGCGCAGCATCCGCCCGGGGGCGTACGTCGTACGGCCGCCCCGGCCCGCTCGCGAGGTCGCGCGCGGAGATCGCCCCGCCCGAGCCGTCGGCGAGCGCATCCACCTCCTCTCGCACTCGCGCTGCGCTCGCCACGACTTCGCGGACGCCGGCGAGAACGTCGTCGACGGGGGTTCCCGCGGGCAGCCGCGCGGGCCGGTGGAGCAGGTATCCGAGCGCGGACCATTCCGCCTCGCGGAAGGATCCCCAGACGAGCGTCGTCCGGTGCCGCGCGCGAGTGAGCGCGACGTACAGCAGGCGGAGGTCCTCGGCGAGGTTCTCCTCGCGGGCGCGCCCGGCGCGCTCCTGCCGATCGGGAGAGCCGAGGTCGAGCTTCACGGTACCGTCCTCGTCGTGGAAGCGGACGGGCTCGCCGGGCCTCGAGGCACGGGCCTTTCCCCAGAGGAACGGGCAATAGACGATGGGGTACTCGAGCCCCTTCGCCTGATGGATCGTCGTCAGCCGGACGGTGTCCTCGTCGCTCTCGAGACGGATCTGCGCCGCGTCGGCGGCGTACTCGCCGCGCCGCGTGGGATCGAGCCGCATCCGCCGCAGCCACTCGGCGAGGACCAGAGGCCCGCGGTGACCGGCGGCAGCGGCGTTCTGCAGCAGCTCGCCCACGTGCATCACGTTCGTCAGGCGCCGCTCGCCGTCCGCGAGCTCGAGCAGCCGCCGCTCCGCATCGGTGCCTTCGAGCAGGCGGCGAAACGCGGGGACGAAGCCGCGGCTCGCCCACGTCTCGCCGAGTGCGGCGAAGAACGTCGCGCGCTCTTCCCACTCGCGCTCGTCCGCCTGCAGGCGGAGCAGCGTCTCGGCGTCGGCGCCGACCACCGTGGTGGCGAGCGCGGCGCGGAGCGCGGCCGCATCTCCGGGATCCGCCATCGCCCAGAGCACGCGCTCGAGCTCCTCGGCCTCGACCGCGTCGAACACGCTCGAGTCGCCCTGGAGCACGTTCGGCACGCCGAGCTCGCGGAGGCGCCGCTGCGTCTCGTGCGCCTGCGCGTTCGTGCGGCAGAGCACCGCGACGTCTCCGGGCGTCACCGGTTTCCCGCGGATCGTCGCGCCGGACTGGAGAAACGCGGAGACCTCGGCCGCGATCCGGCGCGGCAGCTCGCGCTTGCACCAGTCGGCGGTGATCCTGTCGCCGGGCACCATGAGGATCTCGAGGGCGTTCGCGGCGCCGGCGATCCCGCCGATCCCGCCGGCGGCGCCCGGCGCCGGCTCGACCTCGACGAAGGGAATGCCCTCGAAGAGGAACGGCTGCTCCGGCCGCCGGAAGAGCGCATTCACCGCCTGGATCAGCGCCGGATCCGACCGGTAGTTCGTGCCGAGCGTCCGCTGGCGGTCCTTCGCGTCCTCGCGCGCCGACATGTAGGTGAAGACGTCGGCGCCGCGGAACGAGTAGATCGCCTGCTTGGGGTCGCCGACGAGGAAGAGCGCGGCCCCGTCCTGGCCGACATAGATCCGCTGGAAGATCCCGCGATACTGGGTCTCGTCGGTGTCCTGGAACTCGTCGATGAGGGCCGCGGGGTAGCGCTGGCGGATGGTGTCGGCGAGACCCGCACTCGTCGGAACCCTCTCCCGGCGCTTACGCGCCACCCTCTCCCTGGGAGGGAGAGGGGAATCGGTAGCGACGGACCGTGCGGCGTTTCCCGGCACGGGAGGCGGGTCCGCGTCGTCGGCGAGCGCGGCGGCCAGTTGTTGGAGGAGATCCTGGAACGACTGGCGGCTCGCCTCGTCCTTGCGGCGGCGGAACTCCGTTCGCGCATAGACGACGAGATCGCGCTGGAGTGCGAGGTGCCGGCGCTGGAGCGCTTCGGCGAGGGTGTCGTCCGCCGCCAGGAGCCCGTCACAGGCTTCGAAGAAGGCGTGACGCGGACGCTCGTGACCTTTGTTCGGGGCTTCGGCGACGCACTTCGTGGTGAACTTCACGAACTTGTCGAAGCGAGAGCGAAGCCCGGGGCGTAGTCGATCGAGCTCGTCTTCCATCCTGAGCGCCCAGGCCGCCACCGAGGCCTTCGCATACTTGCTCTGGCTCAGGCCGGGTGCCTGGAGGACCGCCACGATCGCCTCCCGGTGCTGCTTCCAGATCGCCGCTGCCGATCGGTGTGCTTCGTGGAAGCGCCGTTCCGGCTCACCGAGATCGACACTCTCGACGTCCGGCACCACGGGCATGTTCGGGCTCTCGACGGCCTGCTTCGCCAGCTGCATGCCGTGCTCGATGCTCATCTTGCCGGCGAGGTAGCGAACGACGATCTCGGGAGAGCTCAGGACCTCGCGGGCCCAGAAATCGCGCACCACCTCGGCGCGGAGGATCTCCTCGTCGATCAGGAGCTCGGCATCGAAGGACGCGCCGCTCTCGAACGCGTGGTTCTGCAGCATCCGCTGGCAAAAGCCGTGGATGGTGAAGATCGCCGCCTCGTCGAAGCTCCGGAGCGCCTGATCGAGGACGCGGACGTCCTGTGCCTTCGAGGCGCGTCGCGTCTCGACCAGCGCGCGCAGCGTCTCGTCGCCGCCGGCATCGCCGGTACGGAAGGCGATCAGCGCCTGGCGGAGCCGGGCTCGCAAGCGGTCGCGCAGCTCGGCAGCGGCGGCGTTCGTGTAGGTGACGACGAGCACCTGACCGACCTCGCGGCCCTTCTCGAGGATGAGCCGCAGATAGAGCGTCGCGATCGTGTACGTCTTGCCGGTTCCGGCACTCGCCTCGACGAGCGTGGTGCCCTCGAGACCGAGGAGCAGCGGGTCGAGGCGCTTCATTCGGTCGTCCGGGCAGCGAGCAACGGGCTCAGCACCACGCGCGCGACGCGGTCGAACGAGAGCGGCTCAGCGCTCTCGCGATCGAACATACGGAAATCCGGATCCAGCGGATCCCGTCCTTCGTACAAGCGCGCCACGTACGGGTCGTCGCCTTCGGCGGCGGGGTTGTAGTCCCCGGGCTCGAACACCCGGCGCGCTTCGGCGAGCGCCACCTGCTCGCCCTTCACGAGCGACGAGCAATACGCTCGCGCCGTCTGCGGAAAGAACGGAATCGGCATCGACAGACCGCGGAGGTACGAGCGCACGAGCTCCTCGAGGATCTCCCGTGGCTCGGCGACTCGTTCGAAGCGGACGACGAGGAGGCCGCTGCCTTTCTCCACTCGACCGGCGGCGAACGTCCTCGCCTGGCATTCGTCGGGCGAGCTCACGCAGAGCAGCAGGTGACGGATCCAGAGGTCGATCTCCGAGGCTCTGCCGAGCCGCGAGTACTGGCAGCGGATCTGTCCCCGAGGCCACACTTCCGCGAGCGCGCCGGTGACGCGGACGCCGGCGATCGTGACGTCGATCGGCACCGGCCGCGGCGCGGCATCTTCTCGGAGCCGCCGCGCTTCGCGGCCGATGTCTTCCACCTCGCCGCGGAGATCCTGGTACAGGCACTCGCCGACGGTGCCGGAAGGGATCGCGCCGGACGCGCGGACGGGAGCGAACGCGTGCTCGAGGTCGTCGCCGGCGAGGAAGCGCTTCAAGAGGTCGTCGCCGACCTTCCAGCGGGCCAGAGCATCGAGCTCGAGCGGCTCGCGGTCCTCGAGCACGTCGAGATCGCCGCCGAGGCGGAGCGCGAGCCGCCGCTCGAGGAACGCCTTCGACGGGTTCCGGAAGAACCGCGTGAGGTCGTCGATCGCGATCTCGCGTGGTGGCTCGGGGTCCGGTGGCAGGGGACGGGCGAGGAATGGCGGAACCGGTTTCCGCTCCCGGCCGACGGCCTCCGCTCCGCCGAGATACGCCGCCGAGTAGCTGAACAGGCGCGCATCCGGATCGGCGCCGAAGTAGCGCGGGCTGAACGGCTGCAGCGGATGGCGGACGACCACGCGATCGCGCACGCGCTCGTGATCCACGGCGGTGAACGACTCGTCGAGCACGTCGAGGAGCTCGCTCACGACCACGGACGGAGGGATCTCGCGCGGGTCCTGGATGCCCTGGCCGACGTACGTCACCAGCAGCCGCTCGCGCGCGGAGAGCAGTGCCTCGAGGAAGAGGTAGCGATCGTCGTCCCGCTGCGAGCGGTCGCCGGCACGCGGCCGCTCGGCGATCAGGTCGAACCCGAGCGGCCGCCGCGAGCGTGGATAGGCGCCGTCGCTCATGCCGAGCAGGCAGACGACCCGGAACGGGATCGACCGCATGGGCACGAGCGCACAGAACGTGACGCCGCCGCCGAGGAACCCGTACGTCGAGGTGCGCGCGCCGAGATCGAGGTCGACGCGCGACTGGACGGTCTCCAGATCCACCGGCTCGGCGAAGCCGGCGCGTTCGGCCCGTGCGGCGACGTCGGCGAGCGCCGAGCGGATCTCGCGGTGCTGATGCGCGTTCGCGGGAGTGACGGCCACCGTCTGCTCGAGCAGCGACGAGAGGAGATCGCGCCATTCGACGAGCGGCCGCGCCTCGCGCGCCATTGCCCGGAACCGGAAGAGCGTCTCGCAGAAGTCCACGAGCCGCCCGAGAAGGTCGGCCTCGCCGCCCTCGACGTCGTCGTACGGCAGCACGCCCTGGTAGAGCGCCCGCTCGCGGCCGGGCATCGCGTAGCCGAGGAGCAGTCGATCGAAGCCGAAGCGCCAGGTGTTCTCGCGGAACGCCGGCTGGGCGAACTCGCTCCGATGCTCCGCGTCCGCCGCCCAGCGGACGTTGGATTCCCGCACCCAGCGGCGGCAGCGATCGAGGTCCTCCGCCTCGATTCCGAAGCGGGCGCGGACCGGGTCGAGCGCGAGAAGGTCCAGCACCTCGGGCGCGGTCATGCGGCCGCGCAGCGCCTCGAGCACCTTGTCGAAGGCGTCCACCGCCTCGGCGGTCGCGCGTGGCCCGCGATCGGCGATCCGGTAGGGGATCCGGGGGCGAGCCGCATCGGGGGCGTGCCCGCGGCCGAAGACGGCGTCGACGTACGGCGCATAGGTCTCGATCGCCGGGCTCATCACCACGACGTCCCGCGCCTCGAGGGCCGGGTCGGTCTCGAACAGATCGAGCAGCTGGTCGTGGAGGACCTCCACCTCGCGCATCGGTCCGTGGCACGAATGGACGGCGATCGATCGATCGGTCGACGCGATCGCGAGCGGCGGCGCGTCGTCGCTCCCGGCCCGGCGGTGATGCAGCTCGAGGACGTCCGCCTGAACCGTCGCCAGCATCGACGCCCTCGGCGGCGGCTCGTCGAGATCGCGCTCGTCGTCGAGGTAATCGATCGTTCCCTCGAGGATCTGTTGAAAATCCCGGCCGAGGCGTCCGAGCGAGGCGAGCAGCGGATTTCCTTCCTCGAGATGCAGGCGCTCCTCGATCTCCGCCTGCGCGCCGTCGCTCCGGTGGAGACACTCGCGGATGATCTCCCGCTGCGAGCGCACGTGCGCCCAGAACCCGGCGGAGGGGCTCAGCAGGAAGAGGTGGATCTCGATTCGCGAGGCGAGCGCCCCGAGCACCTCGAGGTAGAGCGGCGGCAAGGTCGAGACGCCGAACACGTGAAGGCGCGGCGAGATGCCCGGAACCGCTCCTTTGCCGCGGCCGATCGCGGCGACGAACTCGCGAGCGCGCGCGGCGACGTGAGCGGAGCCGTGGCGTTCGACGAGCGCTCGCCAGAGGAGCGCCTGCCAGTGCGCGCCCTCGCCTGCTTCCCAGCGGAGCACCATTGCCGGCCGGTACACCGCGTACTGGTCGAACGTGGTGGCGATCCGCTGCGCGAGCTGCACGCGCCGGATGATGCGCCCGTCGCCGGCGAGGTAGCTCCGGACGGGTGCGAGCTCCGGTCGCTCGAGGTGAACCGCCAGGAGGTCGGCGATCGACCAGATCATCGACTCCGGCTCGAATGCGCTCGCCTCCGCCGGATCGACGCCGAGGACCGCGGCGAACGCCTGCTGCAGGAGCTTTCGCGGAAACGGAAAATCGGGGTTCGCCCACACACCGAGCCGGCGCGCGAGCCCCTGCGCGATCCAGCGCTCCATCCCGAATCCCTGCACGACGATGGTTTCCGCTTCGAGCGGCCCGGCCGCAGACACGGCGAGGATCTCCGCAAGGCGCCCAGCCAGAGCCTCCATGCGGTTCGATCGATGGACGTGGATCATCGGACCCTTCGGACCCTTACCCTCTCCCTAACCCTCTCCCTGGAAGGGAGAGGGGACCGGACACCTCGAGCCTCCTGCCCCCTGAAACAGAGAGCAGACCCGACATCATTTCCTCCTGCCCTGTCCCTCGGACACTCCTCCTGCCCTATCCCTTGGACACTCCTCCTGCTCTGTCCCTTGGAGACGGGGAATCGACATCTCAATCCTCCTGTCCCCTCTCCCTTCAAGGGAGAGGGTTAGGGTGAGGGTTCCGTCGATTTCCATTCGACGGTCGCTCTCCATGCCTCATCGCCGGTGACAACGGTTGGCGGTCTCGAAGGGCGCCGCCGGCCACTTGCGCCGACTTCGCCCCGCCGTTATCGAACCTGATGATCCCGTACCGCGGAGAGCCCTTCCCCGCCATATGAGGAAGATGGTCATCTTCGTCGCCGCCCTCCTCGTCACCGCCGGTGTAACTGCTACGGGCAGCGCCGCTGCGGAGCGGAAATCGCTCTCCGAGTGCATCGACGTCGCGCTCGAGCGCCATCCCGACCTCGGGGCGGCGGGCGCCGCGATCGATGCCGGACATCAGCGGATCCTCCAGGCTGCCTCGGCGGCGCTGCCGCAGGTCGACGCGAGCTACGGTGCGAACCGGCGAAACGCGAGCGCCACGTCCCGCACCGGCGCGCCGATCGACACCACCCGCGGCGGCTCCGGCGGCGCGCGCACGTTCAACTTCTACTCCGCGAGCGTCGGGCTCACGCAGCTGCTGTTCGACTTCGGGCAGACGCTGAACGCGATCCGCGCCGCGCGCGCGACCGAACGGTCCCTCGATCAGGACCGCGAGACCGTTCGCCAGACCGTCGTCTTCGACGTCGAGCGGTCGTATTTCGACGTGCTGAGGAGCGCTCGCCTGCTCGGCGTCGCCGACGAGAACGTCCGCCAGAGCCGCCAGCACCTCGACCTCGCGGACTCGCGGCTGCAGGTCGGCCTCGCGCCGCGCTTCGACGTGACGCAGGCGCAGGTGCAGCTCGCGAACGCGGAGCTCGCCCAGGTAACGGCGCGGAACCACGTCGCCGTCGCGCGGGAGAACCTGGGAACGGCGATGGGGCTCGACGGGGCACCCGAGTTCGAGCTCGTCGACCTCCTCGACGCGCGGACGGCGCCGGTGTCGGCGGCGAGCGCCGTCGCGCAGGCGAAGGCCAACCGGCCCGAGCTCCGCAGCCGACGCGAGCAGGAGGAGGCGCTCGCGCAGCAGGTGGCCGCGCTCCAGAAGAGCTACCTGCCGAACGTAACCGGCGACGCGAGCTACAACTGGACGGCCACGGAATACCCGCTGAAATCGAATTGGAGCTTCGGCGCGAGCGTCAATCTCTCCGTGTTCAACGGCGGCCTCACCACGGCGGAGATCGGCGAGGCGCGCGCGAACCTGGCGCAGCTCCGTTACCAGACGCGATCGCTGGAGCAGCAGATCGGACGCGAGGTGCGGCAGTCGGTGCTCGACGTGGCGCGCGGCGCGGAGGCGATCCGGGTCTCCGAGAGAGCGCTCGGCCAGGCGCGGGAGAACCTCGAGCTCGCCGAGGGTCGCTACCATACCGGCGTCGGCAACATCATCGAGCTGACCGACGCGCAGGCATCGCTCGTCGGCGCGGAGGCCAGCCACGTCCAGGCGCTCGCGGACTATCGCACCGCGCGGGCGACGCTCGATCGCGCGACGGCCCGCCCGATCATCTCCGCGGAGGCGACCCGATGAGGCTCCGCGCGCGGCCATTGGCCGTGGCCGGCGTCCTGCTGCTGCTCGCCGCCACCGGCTCGGCCTACTGGCTTCGCCAGGGGCGGGAGCGCGAGGGCGGCTACGTCGTCGAGCCGGTCGAGCGCGGCTCGATCGCAGCCGTGGTCACCGCCACCGGCACCGTGAACCCGGTGACGACGGTGCAGGTCGGGACCTACGTCTCGGGACCGATCCGCGCGATCTACAAGGATTTCAATTCCGAGGTGAAGCGCGGCGAGCTGGTCGCGAAGATCGATCCCGCGTCGTTCGACGTGAAGGTCCGCTCCGCCGAGGCGAACGTCGCGACCGCGCGCGCCCGCGTCCAGAAGGACCGCGCCGACCTCGCGCTCAAGAAGCTCGGGCTCGACCGCAGCCGCCAGCTGCTCGCGAAGCGCTTCATCTCGCAGAACGATCTCGACACCGCCGACAGCAACTACAGCCAGGCGGTCGCGCAGCTCGCCGTGGACGAGGCATCGGTGAAGCAGGCGCAGGCGGACCTCGAGGCGGCGCGGATCAACCTCGCCTACACGGACATCACCTCCCCCGTCGACGGCGTGGTGGTGTCGCGCAACGTCGACGTCGGGCAGACGGTGGCAGCGAGCTTCCAGACGCCGACGCTCTTCCTGATCGCGCAGGACCTGACGAAGATGCAGGTGAACGCCAGCGTCAGCGAGTCCGACATCGGCGGCGTCGGCGAGGGGCAGCCGGCGACGTTCCGCGTCGACGCGTACCCGGAGAAGGATTTCGCCGGCCGCGTGAGGCAGGTGCGGAACTCGCCGATCACGGTGCAGAACGTGGTCACGTACGACGTGGTGATCGCCGTCGACAACCCGCGGTTCGAGCTCCGCCCCGGGATGACGGCGACCGTGACGATCACCACGGCAGAGCGTGCGGACGTCCTCAAGGTGCCGCTCCGCGCGCTCCGCTTCCGGCCCGAGGCCGATGCCCCGGGCGCTCCGCCGGCGGCGGATGGGACTCGAGAGCCGGGAGGACCGTCGCGCGTGTGGGTGCTCGGCGGCGAGCGCTCGCTCCGGCCGGTCGAGATCCGCACCGGCGCGCACGACGACCGCTGGGCCGAGCTCCTCTCCGGAGATCTCCATCCCGGCGACCGCCTGGTGATCTCCTACCGCCGCGCCGAGACCGCAGCGGTGACGCAGCCGCCGCCGTTCGCGGGCGGCGGCCGGCGGTATCGGTGACCGCCCGGAACGACCCTCTCCCGGCGCTTACGCGCCACCCTCTCCCTGCAAGGGAGAGGGTAGGAATCCGATCTCCTCTCCCTGGGTGGGCGAGCGTTGTGATCCGATCTCCTCTCCCTGGATGGGCGAGGGTCGTGATCCGATCTCCTCTTCCTGGATGGGCGAGCGTTGTGATCCGATCTCCTCTCCCTGGGTGGGCGAGGGTCGTGATCCGATCTCCTCTCCCTTTCCGGGAGAGGATGGATGTCCGACCTCCTCTGCCCCGATGGGAAGGCGTAGCAATCGGGGCGCGCGATCCGCTCCGTTCTTCACCTCGCCCCCGTGCGCCGGGGGAGAGGTCGCCGGCGCACGCCGGGGGGGGAGGGGGCACCCGCGCAGTGACCGCCGATGCCTGAGCCACTGATCGAGGTTCGCGACGTCTGCAAGACGTACGAGGCCGGTGACGCCACGGTGCACGCCCTCCAGGGCGTGTCGCTGGCCGTTCATCGCGGCGAGTTCCTCGCGGTGATGGGCGCGTCGGGCTCCGGCAAGTCGACGTTCATGAACCTGCTCGGCTGCCTCGACCGCCCGACGAGCGGCAGCTACCGCCTGGACGGAGTCGACGTCGCCGCCTTGTCCTCGGACGAGCGAGCCGAGATCCGCAACCGGAAGCTCGGGTTCGTCTTCCAGAGCTTCAACTTGATCCCGCGGACGAGCGCGCTCGAAAACGTGGAGCTGCCGCTCTTCTACGGCGACCTCTCGCTCGCCGAGCAGCGCAAGCGGGCGCAGCAGGCGCTCGCCACCGTCGGGCTCACCGGCCGCGAGCACCACCTGCCGAACCAGCTCTCCGGCGGCCAGCAGCAGCGGGTCGCGATCGCGCGGGCGCTGGTGAATCGGCCGCCGCTGCTGCTCGCCGACGAGCCGACCGGAAACCTCGACTCGCACACGAGCGCCGAGATCCTCGACATCTTCGCCGAGCTGAACCGGGCGCAGGGCCTGACCATCGTGCTGGTGACCCACGAGCCGGACGTCGCCACATATGCCGAGCGCGTGGTCACCTTCCGGGACGGGCAGATCCTCACCGACGTCCGCACGCGGGACGTGGCACGCGAGGCGCGCGGATGAAGCTCCTGCGGATGACCGTCGTCGCCGCGCTCCGGGCGCTCCGGCGAAACAAGCTGCGCTCGGCGCTGACGATGCTCGGCATCGTGATCGGCGTCGCGGCCGTGATCACCATGGTGAGCGTCGGCCAGGGCGCGGACGTCGCCGTGCAGAAGCAGATCCAGAGCCTCGGCACGAACCTGCTGATGGTGGTACCGGGCGCGACCACCGCCGGCGGCGCGCGCTCGGGCTGGGGCGGCGTGTCGACGCTGACGATCGCCGACGGCCGCGCGATCCAGCGAGAGTGCCCGTCGGTCGCCGAGGTCAGCTGGTTCCGCCGCCAGATCGCGCAGGTGGTGAACGGCAACCTCAACTGGTCGACGGTCGTCCAGGGAACGACGCCGTCGTACCTCGCCGTCCGCGATTGGGAGCTCAGCTCGGGCGATTTCTTCACCGAGCGCGACGACGTCGCCGCGAACCGCGTCGCCGTCCTCGGCCAGACGGTCGTCGACCATCTGTTCGGCGCCGGCGAGGACCCGATCGGGGCGTCGATCAGGGTCAAGAACGTACCCTTCACGGTGATCGGCGTGCTCGAGCCCAAAGGGCAGTCCGGCTATGGTCAGGACCAGGACGACGTCGTGGTGATCCCGTTCCAGGCGGCGGTGCGGCGCGTGCTCGGCGCCGAGCTCGTCGGCTCCGTCGACATGATCTTCGCGACTGCCGTGTCCGCCGGCGACATCGTCGAGGCGACCGACGAGATCGGGCAGGCGCTGCGGCAGCGGCACCGCATCCAGAAAGGCCAGGAAGACGACTTCACCGTGCGGAACCTGAACGAGATGGCCCAGGTCTCCGCGAGCGCGAGCCGCGTGATGACGAACCTGCTGCTCGCCGTGGCGTCGATCTCGCTCCTCGTCGGTGGCATCGGCATCATGAACATCCTGCTCGTCTCCGTGACCGAGCGGACGCGCGAGATCGGCGTGCGCATGGCCGTCGGCGCCAAGAGCCGGCACATCCTGCTGCAGTTCCTCGTCGAGGCGGCCGCGCTGAGTCTCGCGGGCGGGCTCGTGGGCGCGGCGCTCGGTGTCGGCGGCGCACGGGCGATCTCCTACTTCGCGAGCTGGCCGACGGTACTCTCGGCGCCGGCGGTCGCGGGATCGATCCTCTTCTCGGCGGCGGTGGGGATCTTCTTCGGCTTCTATCCCGCCCGGAAGGCGTCGCGCCTCGATCCCATCGCCGCGCTCCGCTACGAGTAGCTCACTCCTCGAGCCACCAGCGGCCGGCGTCGAGCTCGACGGCGGCGAACGGCTCCGCCCGAACGGTCACGGAACCTGCATGCGTCGCCACGACCACCCAGCGGCCATTTTCGAGCCGATAGATTTGGCGGCCTGGCGGAACTACCGTTGGGGCTGACGACGAAACTTCACTCCTCGGTCCACCAGTGGCCAACGTCGAGGTCGACGGCGTCGAAGGGCTCCGCGCGAATGGTGACGGCACCTGCGTGAGTCGCCACGACGATCCAGTGGCCGTTC
>JAXDLK010000130.1:0-3079 GCA_034666665.1 Candidatus Binatota bacterium | reverse complement strand
AACGCGGTGGGGGACGTCGATTGATTGGTGACTCTGCTTCGCGTGCTCCCGTCAAAGACGGGGCGACAGTCTCGGGTGCCAGGCGACGTCCAGGTCAGACTCTCCCACGAGCTCGCAGCATCAAGGTAAAACGACCATTCAGCCCTCCGCGTTCCACCCGCGTTCTATCGACACTCCGATCCATTTTCATCGTCTCAGGGCGAGCCGCAGGCTCATGAAGACTCTCCCCCGAGGGAGAGGTCGGCGCGCATGCGCCGGGTGAGGGGCGCCTCACAGGCCGCGGCGATCGCCCCTCTCTCGCGCCTTCGGCGCGCCCCAATATGCGCCTCGCTAGCTCGGCGCGGAGCCTTCCCGCAGGAGAGAGACGACGAAGCGGTTCCGATTCAACCGTTACACTCCACTAGTCGTCGAGGTCGTCGGCCGCGTCCTCCGCCTCGTCGGCGGCGTCTTCGGCCTTTTCCGCGGCCCGCTTCTTGGCGTGCTCGCCCTTGTCCTCGGCGTCGTCCTTCACGTCCTCGGCCTTATCCTTCACGGCGTCGGCGGTGTCTTCCATGGAATCCTTGGCTTCGTCGGCCGCGTCTTCCATCTTGTCGCTCGCATCCCCGGCGAGCGCGACGGTGGAAAGCGGGCCGGAGAGCAGGGCCGCGAGCGTGAACGCGGACGCGTACACGAGCGCGGAAGCAGGCTTCTTCATCTTCGGTTCTCCTTTCGACGGTTCACGTCGGTGCTGTCGGAGAAAACCGCCGCGTACCGTCGCGGTTGCGCGTTGCCCAGCGGGCACCCGCGGTGTACAGGCGCCGCATGGACCCGAATCCCTCACCGGCGCCGAATCCGGTCCGGATCTTCGCCGCATTCGCCGCCTATCAGCAGACGGCCGCGCTCGCGGGCGCGCTCGCGCTCGACGTCTTCACCGCGATCGGCGAGGGAGCCGACACGGTCCCGGCGCTCGCGCGCCGCGCCGGCGCCGCGGAACGGGGGATCCGCATCCTCTGCGATTCGCTGGCGGCGCTCGGCTTTCTCACCAAGACCGAGCAGCACTACGCGCTCACGCCGGACGCGGCGCTGTTCCTCGACCGCAGGTCTCCGGCGTACATCGGCTCGGCGATCGACTTCATCGGCAGCGACACGATCCAGCGAGCGTTTTCCGACGTCGCGGGCGCCGTACGCAAAGGGGGAACGGTGCTCGACGCCGAGGGCACGGTCGCTCCGGACCATCCGGTATGGGTGAGCTTCGCCCGTGCGATGGCGCCGCTCGCGCGCTTTTCCGCGGAGCTTCTCGCCGGAGTCGTGGCGATCGAGGAGAACGGTCCCTGCAGGATCCTCGACGTGGCGGCGGGACACGGCCTCTTCGGCATCTCGCTCGCACGGCGAAACCGGCGGGCGGAGGTCGTGGCCGTCGACTGGCCGAGCGTGCTCGAGGTCGCCGACGAGTTCGCGGCGGAGGCGGGGATCACCGACCGGTTCCAAAAGCTTCCCGGGGACGCGTTTCGCGTCGATTTCGGCACCGGCTACGACATCGTCCTGCTGACGAATTTTCTGCACCACTTCGACGCGGCGACGTGCGAATCCTTCCTGCGGAAGGTACGCGCCGCGCTGAAGCCCGGCGGCCGGGCGGTCACCGTCGAGATCAGTCCGGACGAGAACCGCGTCACGCCGCCGGAGGCGGCGACGTTCGGCTTGGTGATGCTCGTCACCACACCGGCGGGCGACGCCTACACGTTCCCGGAGTACGAGCGGATGTTCGCGAACGCCGGCTTCTCGCGGAGCGAGCTCCACCCGATACCGCCATCGTTCCAGCGCGTGGTGATCTCGTACACGTAGGGGGACGTTTCACACATTGCGCACATTCGAGAAGTCAAATGTGCTCAAAGTGTGAAACGTCCCCCGGTCACTTCTCGTAGACGCGAGAGGATTCGGTCGCGGGGAAGCCCGCGGCCTCGACGCGCCTCTGTTTCGCGGGTGCGGCCGACCAGCCTGGCGGAGGAGCCGGTAGGAACGTCGTCAGCTTCTCGGGCGGGATGGTCTGCTCCCCGGAAGCCGCGCGCGCTTCGGCGAGCCGCTTGCGATCGATCCGCTCGAGCCAGCCGCGGAGCTCTTCGGGCGACAGGCCTTCGGCCTCGATGTCGACGCTGACGCGCCCGCCGATCATGGCCGAAACGGCGCCGGACTTCGTCTCCCTGCGGTACTCCTCTCGCACGGCGGTTCCGTCCAGCGTGTACGTCTTCCGGTACGCCTCTTCGTCGGCCGGCGGAGCCGCATCGGTGAGCTCGTCGAAGAGGCCGCCGACCGTGGCGTTTGCCGCCGAGTCGGTGATCGTCACCGTGACCTCGATCTTGTCCGGCTCCTCCGCGGCGCCCGAGGCGGCGAGCAGCAGGACGAGGCCGGCCGCGAGCGCGGCTCTCACTTCTTCTTCCGGTAGACGCGGGTCGCCTGGCTGATCTGAAACCCTGCGCCCTGGCTGCCGAGGCTGGTCGCGGGCTGAGCCATCCATCCCACGGGAGGATCCGGCACGTAGGGGATCAGCTTCGTGTCGCGGACGAGGGGTTGTCCCTTCTCCGGCTCCAGCGCCTCGAGCTTCGCGAGGTCCACGCGGTCGAACCACGTGCGCAGCTCTTCCGCCGGCAGCTCGACGACCTCGACCGCGACCGTGAACCTGCCGTGCACGAGCGCGGTGAGAGAGCCGCCGCGGCGAGCGTTCTCGTATTCCTCGCGCACCGGGTTGCCGCGAATGTCGTAGCCCTTCTGGTACCCGGCGTCGGACTTCTGATCGACGCCGACGGTGGCGGCGAACGCCTGTGACAGCATCTGGTTCGCGGTGGAGTCGGTGATCGTGATCGTCACCTCCGGCTGTGGCGGCGTGGCCGGAGTCGGTTCCTGCGCCGGTGCGCCACCGGCGAACATCAGTGCGCCGGAGAAGGCGAGCACGGCGAGAGCGTGGCTGCACGAGATGCTCATGTCGCGCATCGATCCGGCGCGCGGCGGCACCGATGTCCCCTACCCATTCCCCTCTCCCTTCCAGGAGGCGCGTTGCGAACTGGTGAGCAATCTCTTGCGCCCCCGAACTCTCCTGTAAGGGCGA
>JAXDLK010000129.1:0-6825 GCA_034666665.1 Candidatus Binatota bacterium | reverse complement strand
GATCGCCGGAAGCTGATCGCGCTGGGGCTCAGCTTCTGGAGCGTGATGACGGCGGTGTCGGGGCTCTCCCGGAGCTTCGTGGAGCTCGCCGCGGCGCGGATCGGCGTCGGGATCGGCGAGGCGAGCGCCACGCCCGCGGCGTTTTCGCTGCTGTCCGACTATTTTCCCGCGACACGCCGCGCGACCGTCCTCGCCATCTCCTCGAGCGGCATCTACATCGGCGCCGGGATCGGGCTCGGCATCGGCGGTCTGCTGGTCAGTCCTGGGAGTCCGCCTACGGCGCCGCTCCTCCCCTCGGTCTCCGCGGTTGGCAAGTCGCATTCTTCGTCGTCGGTTTGCCGGGCCTCCTGCTGGCGCTCGTCGTCGCTTCGCTCCGCGAGCCGCTTCGCGGACAGGCGGACGGCATCTTCGCTCCGCCGTCTCGGCAGCCGTTCCTGGAGTTCGCGCAGGAGCTCCGCGGTGATCCCGCCGTTCACCCTGCTGCACCTGTGGCTGGTCGGAGCGGGCGCCGTCGGTCTCGCCCGCAACGTCGCGGCCGCGGTGGCGATCACGGCGGCTGCGGCGCTACTCGTCGCGCAGCTCGGAAATCCGCCGCAGTGGATCGCGCTCGGCATCGGCCTCTACGCCGCGTTCTCCTGGAGTCAGTCGCTCGCGATGCGCGACCCGGTGGCCTTCGCGCTGATCTTCACCACCCCGTCGCTCCGCTACGCGGCGGTCGGCTTCTCGTTCCTGGCATTCGCGGGCTACGGCATCGGCTTCTGGTCACCGCCGTTCTTCGTCCGCATCCACGGCATCCGGGAGTCGGAAGCGGGGCTGGTGCTCGGCGGCACCGCCGCGCTCGCGGGGTGGCTCGGCGCGACGGCGGGCGGGATCCTCGCCGACCGGTGGCGGCGCGCAAGCCCGTTCGGGCGCCTCTACGTCGGGCTCGTGACCGCGCTTGCGCCGATGCCCTTCGCATCGCCTACGTGCTGAACTTCCCGGTGACGATGCTCGCTTCGCTGTGGCTCGGCGCCGGGAAGTTGACGGTGCAGGATCTCGTGCTGCCGCGCATGCGCGCGATCGCCTCGGCGACCTATCTTCTCTGCGTGACGTTCATCGGCTCTGCGTGACGTTCATCGGCCTCGCGCTCGGCCCGTACACGATCGGCCGGCTCAGCGTGGCGCTCGGCGATCTCCGGTGGGCAATGCTGCTGTCGCTCGCCTCGGGGCTCATCGCTGCCGCGTTCTTCCTACTCGCGATGCGGCACCTGGCCAGCGACGAGGCGTCGCGGCTGGAACGCGCACGCACCGCGGGCGAGGTCTTCTCATAGCCGGAGCCCCTCAGTCTTGCCGAGCGCTCGCCGGGCCGGACCCTCACCCGGCCTTCGGCCACCCTCATGGAAGGGAGAGGGAAATCGGTGCGGGGTATCGGCGCCACCCTCTGCCACGATGGGAAAGAGGATTCCGTAGACGACCTCCCGCGACCTCTCGCCGCTCGATTGCCGGGAGAGGTGAGGATCGGATCCTGCCTACGGCGGCGATTCCGCCTCACGGAGCCGAAGGAGTCGCCTCCCACGTGCCGCCGAAGACGTGGATCAGGCGACCGAAGGAGATGAATGCGCCGGCCGCCCAGCCGATCTCGATGATCTGCCGCTCGTCGAAGTGCCGCCGGAGCTCACCGAGGACCTGATCGTCGATCGCCTGGTGATCCGTCGCGAGCAGCTCGGCGAAACGGATCGCCGCCTTCTCCGCACCGGTCAGCGTCTGCTGATCCGCGTACGTGGGAATCATGCAGATCGTCGTCTCGTCGAGTCCCTGATCCCGCGCCGCGGGATGCCGGTAGTTCATTCAAACGCTGCAGCCGTTCAGCACCGCGATCCGGAGCCGCACCATCTCCTTCAGCTTCATCGGCACGGCGCCGTCGCGCATCACCTCGGAGTAGAAGCCGTTCCACGCGCGCCACATCTCCGGGTGGTGACCGAAGATCTTCGGCACGCTGGCAACGGGCGTGCCGAGGTAGTCCTTCATGTCGTCGGGTAGCTGGTCTTCGCGAAGCGGTTCGAGTCCGCGCATGTTCGTGTCCTCCGTCGGGTACGTCCTTATCACGCTCCCGAGAAGGACGTTCACGCGTACGCACTTTGGCGGGCCCTTCGGGGTTTTCGCTCGACTCGGCGCCCGAATGGCCACGACGTGTGAACGTCCCGAGCTTGAAAAAGCCGCAGCGCTGGAACAATGTCCGCGACGGGTCCGAACCGGACCCAGGGAGGGACCGATGCCGCTTCATCCGAACGCACGCGCCTTCATCGATCAGCTGCAAGCGAGCGGGATGCCGCCGCTGACCGAGATGCCGGTCGCCGATGCACGCAAGGCAATCGGCGATCTCTTCGCCGGTCAGACCTGGCCCGGGGTCGACGTCAAGACCGAGAACCGCCGCATCCCGGGGCCTGCCGGCGAGATTCCGGTACGGATCTACCGGCCCGCAGGCGACGGCCCCTTCCCCGCTCTGGTGTACCTGCACGGCGGCGGCTGGGTGCTCGGCGACCTCGATGCCTACGACGGCCTCTGCCGCACGCTCGCCGCGAAGCTCCGGTGCGTCGTGGTGTCCGTCGACTACCGCCTCGCCCCGGAGCATCGATTCCCGAATGCGCCGGAGGATTGCTATGCCGCCGCACGCTGGGTCGCGGAGAACGCGGCCTCGCTCGGCATCGATCCCGGATCGATCGCCGTCGGTGGGGACAGCGCCGGTGGCAACCTCGCCGCGGTGGTCGCGCTGATGGCACGCGATCGCGGCGGGCCTCGGATCGCGTACCAGATCCTCGTCTACCCGGTCACCGAGCGGAGCTTCGACACGGGCTCGTACCGCGACAACGGCGCGGACTACTTCCTGACGACCGACATGATGATCCACTTCTGGAAGGAGTACCTGAGCGGCGAGGACGATGCGGCGAGCCCGTACGCGAGCCCGCTTCGCGCGAAGGACTTGAAGGGGCTTCCGCCGGCGCTGGTGATCACCGCGGAATTCGACCCGCTGCGGGACGAGGGCGAGACCTACGCGAAGCGTCTGGAGCAGGCGGGCGTGCCCGTACGTGTGTCTCGCTACGACGGCATGATTCACGGCTTCTACGCGATGCCGTCCGTGTTCCCGCAGGCGCTCGAAGCGATCGAGGAGACGGCGGACTGGTTTCGCGGTCGACTGAAGGCCGCCGCCGCGTAGGGCGCGCTCCGAGCTGGCGAGGAGCATCTTGCGCCCGCGAGCTCTTCTGCGAGCGCGTTCGGAGCGGTGGGGTTGGGAGGAGTTCAGCGCGAGCGTGTGACGCCGACGCGCGCGCAGAGGTCGGCGACCGGGCATCGGCTGCACCACGGTGACGTCGGGTGGCAGAGGTTCTGGCCGAAGGAGACCAGGAGGTCGTTGTAGGCCCGCCACCAGCGCCGGGGCAGCCGCTCGCGGAGCGCCTGCTCGGTCTCGTCCGGCGTGCGCGTACGCACGTAGCCCCAACGGTTGCTGATCCGGTGCACGTGCGTGTCGACGCAGATCCCGTAGCGCCGGAACGCGAGCGTCACCACGAGGTTCGCCGTCTTGCGCCCGACACCGGGGAGCGTCAGAAGCTCGTCGAGATCGTCGGGAACGGAGCCTGCGTAACGCTCGATCAGCGCCCGCGCGAGCTCGCGCAAGGTCTTGGCCTTCGTGCGGTAGAAACCCACGGGGTAGATCTCGTGCTCGATCTCCTCCGGCGTGAGGCGCAGCAGGCCGCGCGGCGTGCGCGCGCGCCGGAAGAGTCGCTGCGACGCGCCGAGAGTCGTCTCGTCGCGGGTGCGAAGACTGAGGATACAGCTGACGAGCGTCGTGAAGGGATCGGCGGCGAAGCGTCCCGCGACGGGAGCCCCCCAGGCGCGGACCGCCCGCCGCACCCGGCGCATCACCTCGTCGATTTCGCCGCCGTCGACCACTCGCCTTGAGACGTGCGGCGCCGGCTCCGGGAGACCGGTCGTGCGCACGGCCGGCGATCTTGTCGGCGGAGCGCGTCCGGTTCAACCCATGAGGAGCGCGCTCGCTCGCCACGCCTTCCTGATCGGTCTCGGGATCACCGTCGTCGCCGCGATCGCCGCCCCGGACGTCGGTCGGAGGCTCCGGCAGGAGGATCGCCTGCTTCCGGTGCTCGTCGCCACGACGCTCTTCATCCTCGGCATGACGCTCGATCTCTCCCGCGCGCGGCGCGAGGGCGTCGCACTCCGCGGCCTCGCCGCCGGGCTCGCCGCGACGTACGTCGTCGCGCCGCTCGCGGGCTACGTGCTCGCGAGGCTCCTCGGTCCGGCGCTCGGCGGGCCGTCGTCCGACGGCCATCGCTTCCTCGAGGCGGTGATGCTCGCGGCATCGCAAGCCGGCACGCTCGCGTCCGCACCGGCGCTGACGGCGATCGCCGGCGGCGATCAGGCTCTCGCGCTCGCTCTGACGCTCTCGTCGAACGTGCTCACGGTGATCGTCACACCACTTCTGCTCGAGCTCTCGCTCGGGGTCCTGGTGGCGTTTCCCGCGGCGGAGATGACCTGGCGAATGAGCGCGATCATCCTCGCACCCGTCGTCCTCGGCCAGGCGCTCCGTCTCGCCGCGGGCGAGCGCATCCGCGTGGTGATGCCTCTGCTCCGTCATCTGCCGCCGCTCTCGATCCTGGTCTTCGTCTTCATCGGCTTCTCCGCCGCGGGCGACCGATTGACCGCGGAGCCGGGGCTCGCGCTCCGGTTCCTGATCGTTTCGGCGCTGCTTCACGCAACGCTCCTGGCGTTCACCCTGGGCGCATCCAGGTGGCTGCAGCTCTCGCCGGAGGAGACCGCCGCCGTCGCTTTCTGCGGCTCGCAGAAGACGCTGCCGAACGGCATCTATCTCTGGGACCGCTTCTTCCCCGCGAACCCGCACGGCGCCGTGCCGCTCGTCCAGTATCACCTGCTCCAGCTCGTGCTGGACTCGCTGATCGCGCCGCGATTCGGGACGCGCCGGCGCTCAGTGCGCGGCGCGGAGGTCGACGATCTGGCGAGCGGCGGCGCCTGAGCGGTCGCCAGCGAGGTGCACGGCGACCGCGGCCGTACGCTCCACCGGGCCGTTCGCAGGCGAAACGATCGCGTTCACGCGAGCTCCCGCGATCACCGGAAACGAGCGCAGGGCCGTATCCGCCGCCTCCGTGGACCCTGCAACGATCACCACCGCGCCCGGCGGCGACGCCGCACGCATCAGCGGCAGCAGCGAGGTGACGACCGCGTGCGGCGTCTCGCTGCCGGTCAGAACGAGCGCCAGGACGTCGACGCGCCCGGCGGCGGCCGACACCACCTCCGCAAGCCTGTGGCAGTCGTCGGCGCGAGCGACGTTCGCGGGAACGGCGATCGCCGGTCGGCCGAGCGCCGCGATCTCCGGAGCGACGGCGTCGAGAGCGCGCGGCTCCTCCGCGACGAGGTAGAGATCCGCGCCGGCGCGGGCGAGCGCCCCGGCGATCGCACGGCCGAATGCCGATTCCACGCCGGTCACCACCGCCACCCGACCGGTGAGGGCCGGCGCTTCAGAAATACATGCCCCCGTTCGGGCTGATCACCTGCCCGGTGCAGAAGCTCGCTTCCTCCGAGACCAGGTACGCGCAGGCGGCGGCCATGTCTTCCGGCTGGCCGATCCGCCCCACCGCCGAACGCCGCACCATCCGTTGCTGCACGTCGCGCGTGAGATCCGCTTTGCCGAGGATCGGCGTGTCGATCAGTCCCGGCGCGATCGCGTTCACGGTGATGCCATGGCGGCCGAGCTCCTGGGCCAGCCCTTTGGTGAAGCCGATGATCCCCGCCTTGGCCGCGGAGTAGTGAACGAACCCCGCCGCTCCCTGGAGCCCGGCGACGGACGAGATGCTGACCACGCGTCCCCACCCCACCTGCAGCATGTCGGGGACCACCTCGCGGGCGCAGAGGAACGCGCCCTTCATGTGGACGTCGATCATGCGATCCCAGTCCTCCTCCGTCGTGTCGACGAACGCGACCACGTGGCCAATGCCGGCGTTGTTGATCAGGATCGTGATCGGTCCGAGCCGTTGTCGCGCCTCACGGGCGGCGGCCTCGACGTCGGCCGCGCTGGCGACGTCGGCACGGACGGCGAAGGAGCCCCGGCCGAGAGCGGCGACGTCCTCCGCGGTCTGGCGAGCACCTTCGAGGTTCAGGTCGAGGATCGCGACGGCGGCGCCGTCGCGCGCGAGGCGAAGCGCAATCGCGCGTCCGATCCCCGAGCCACCACCGGTGACGAGAGCGTTCTTGCCGTCGAGGCTCATGGGGTCATTGGAACCGTATCGCCGCGCCGCCGCAACGGAGCTGGACCGGCGGCGCTTGCCATTCCTCGTAGCCGACGATCGCATCCACCCGCGCGCCCCACTTCTCCGTCGCGGCTTCGCGGAGCTTCTCCGGGCCGCAGGACACCGAGAAGAGCATGAACATGTCCTTCGGGGGCCACTCGATCCACCCGAGGGTCTCGTAGGACCGGTCCGCCGGCCATTCGGCCGTCACCGGAAGGTCGGGTCGGCTCGCCAGCGCCGCCGCATCCGTGCCCGGGCTGCTTCGCGGAGATTCGGCACCGGTGTCGGGTCGCGCCCTGCGCTCGGTGTCGTGGACACATCCGCCGATCACGAGCACGGCCGTCACCACGGCCAGCCCGCGGCCGGGGTTCATCTCTGGCGCTTCCGGCAGAGCGGCATCGCGACGGCGTTGACGATCGGCGCGATCCCGAGGATCCCGATCCACAAACGCTGCTGCTCCCGAGCGACGTCGGGGAGCACGCCGAGCAGGAAGATCACGAAACCGAGCAGGCAGACGTTCAGCAGGTAGGCCG
>JAXDLK010000128.1:0-4014 GCA_034666665.1 Candidatus Binatota bacterium | reverse complement strand
ACGCGGGGCGCGACGCCGCGTACGGCGGCAGCGATCTCGCGGATGTGGTCCGGAGTCGTGCCGCAGCAGCCGCCGACGAGGTTCACCCAGCCGCGTGCGGCGAAGTCCCCGAGGATCGCCGCGGTGTCCTCGGGCCGCTCGTCGAACTCGCCCATCGCGTTCGGCAAGCCCGCGTTCGGGTAGCAGGCGGTGAACACCGGCGCGATCGTCGACAGCTCCTCGACGTACGGCCGCATCTCGGTCGCGCCGACCGCGCAGTTGATCGCCACCGCGAGCGGACGGGCGTGCGCGACGGAGATCCAGAACGCCTCGAGCGTCTGACCGGACAGCGTGCGGTTGCTGCCCGCCTGCGTGAACGTCACCGACAGGATCACCGGGAGCCGCACGCCCTTCTCCTGGAACACTTCCTCGATCGCGAAGATCGCCGCCTTCAGGTTCAGCGTGTCGAACGTCGTCTCCGGGAGCAGGATGTCGGCGCCGCCGTCGATCAGGCCGCGCGCCTGCTCCGCGTAGGCGTCCTTCATCTGGACGAAGGTGACGTCACGGCGCTCGGGGTGCTCGACGTCGCGGGACATCGACAGCGTCTTGCTCGTCGGCCCCATCGATCCGGCGACGAACCTCGGCCTCGCAGAGTCCTCGGCGGTCACCTCGCGCGCGACCTTGGCGGCGAGCTGCGCCGCCGCGAGGTTGATCTCGTAGACGTGGTCCTCGAGGCGATAGTCCGCCTGTGACACACGCGTCGAATTGAACGTGTTCGTCTCGATGACGTCGGCGCCGGCGTCGAGGAAGGCGCGGTGGATCCCCTCGATCACGGCCGGCTGCGTCAAGGAGAGAAGGTCGTTGTCTCCCTTCAGGTCTTGCGGGTGGTCACGGAACCGCTCGCCGCGGAAATCCTCCTCGGAAAGGCCGAGCTGCTGGATCATCGTGCCCATTGCCCCGTCGATGACGAGGATGCGCTCGGCGAGCAGCTTCTCGAGCAGCGGTTGCGTGTCCGAAGGCTTCATGCGGAATCTCGGCCGGATCCGCGGCATCATGCCACAGAAGGAAAGCCAAGGCAGCCTCAGTCCGGCCGCTCACCGCGCTCGTATCCTCGGCAGGCGGTGACCGGCAGCCGGGGATATCGCGGGAACGACGGGTCGTCGTCGGCGCGCCGGCAGTAGAAGAAGACGGAGCCGCGGCCGCTCCGGACGCGCCGCCGCCACCGGCAGTCGAGGCAGAGGCCGATCGACTCCGGCGGAGGGTTCTCGTCCTTCAACGCGAACGAGTGTGGGGGCGGTCCGTCGCGCGGAGCACCGGCAAGCTCCGCAGGGCCGACCGTCCGGTTCCCCCGGTCAGTTTTCGCACTCGGGGCTGAAGGTGGTCCCGGCCACGTCGTCCAGACACTTGTCCGTTCCCGGGCCGCCATTCAGCGCGTCGCTGCCGGGGCCGCCCCGGACGAGGTCCCGGCCGCTGCCGCCGTGGAGCTCGTCCCGGCCTTTGCCGCCGGTCACGGTGTCTCGCCCCATGCCGCCGCAGATGATGTCGTTGCCGCCCATCCCGAGCAGGCGGTCGTTGCCCTTGCGGCCGAAGATCACGTCGTTGCCGGACGTACCGCGCAGGACGTCGTCGCCGTTGGTGCCGAGGATGGTCGGCGCCGCATCGGTGCAGTGTAGCTCGCTCTCGCACACGGGGTCGGACTGGCAGTCCTCGTCCTGGCAGTCGACCTCGCGATCCCCATCGTTGTCCTTCCCGTCGCTGCAGTTGCTCTCGGCGGCGGCAGTCACTTCGCCGAGAACGCAGAGGCCGGAGAGACAATCCGTACCGTCACAGGCGTCGATCGGACCGATGAGAACGTCGCCGGAGGCGATGTCGAACTTGTAGAAGTTGCCGTTGGCGAGGTTGCCGGACCAGAACGACTTTCCGTCCGGATCCAGGTTCGCGGCAAACCAGAAATCCTGGTCCGGCACGTCGTAAGTCTTCACGACTGCTCCGGACGTGTCGAGCCGGTGGATGGCTTCTCGGTCCGCGACGATCAGTCCACCGCCAGGCAGCAGCCGCAGCGCGAACGCGTTCCCGTTCGGAAGAGCGCAGGTGAGGTCGGCGAGTTGCTTCTTCTGGCACACGTCGTACCGCTTCACGCACTTCCCTTCCGACGTGTAGAAGAGGGTGCACTGATCGGCGGCCAGATCGATCCAGTCCGAGCCCCGAGCCTCCTGCGCGACGTCGAACTGATCGACGAGCTTTCCGGAGGAGTTGAACTTGAGGACGTCCGCAGTCCCGTCCGCCTGGCCGACCAACGCGTGCCCCGAGCCGTCGAACAGGATCGACTCGGGATCGGCGTCGTAGCCGCTGCCGAAATCGCCGACCGCGTTTCCGGCGGGGTCGAAGATCGAAATCGCGTTCGCGGCGAAAGTGGTGACGTACAGCCGCTCGTCGGCGTCGAAACCGCAGCCCGTGAGCTGCGACGTGTGAGAGCTCTGCAGTGTCTCGATCAGCTGACCGGTCGCGTCGTAATGACCGACCCGTCCACCCGTCGCTGCGGCGAACACGTCGCCCCGCTGAAACGTCGCGGCGGACGTGACACGGGCGGCGAGCACGGTGCATGCGAGGACGGTGAGTGCTCGAAGCAGGTGCAGCGAATGCGAAGCCATGGGTTTCCTCCCCTGCACGCCGTCCATGCGGCCCCAGTGCATACGTCCGCCGCTGGAGCCGCGTCAAACGCCGGGGACCAGCGCCGGGGATCAGCGAAACGCCGGCATGACCTCTCTGGCGAACCTCCGCATCAGCTCGCGGTCGTAGGGCGGGCGTAGACTGAGGATCACGCTCGTCGCGCCGGCGTCGACGAACTCGCGGAGCCGCTTCTCGATGTCCTTCGCAGATCCGGCGAGGAGCGACTTCGCGATTCGCTTCTCCACGATCACCCGCGCCCCGAGCCGGGTCACGGGTCCCGCGAGCGGCACGTTGGTGATCGAGATCAGCGGCAACAGCACCGAGACCTCGCGGACGCACGGGGAGCGGCCGATCCGCTCGCATTCCTTGCGGATGATCTCGATCCCTTCCTTCATCTCCTCGGGCTCGAGGCCGATCGGCACGTTCCATTCGTCGGCGTACTTCGCGACCGTGGGCAGGATCCACTTCTTCCCCTTGCCGCCGACGACGATCGGGGGATGCGGCTTCTGCACCGGCTTCGGCTCGAGCGGGGCGTCGCGGAGATCGTAGTACTTGCCGTCGAAGGTGGCGCGATCCCGCTTCCACAAGAGCGTGATCACCTCGAGCGCTTCTCCGAGGCGCTCCGCTCGCTCCCTCGCGGTGTGGAACGGAATGCCGTACGCGCGATGCTCGTGCTCCGCCCAGGCGGCGCCGATTCCGAGGTTCAGGCGGCCGCCGCTCAGGTGATCGACCGTGGTCGCCATCTTCGCGAGCACCGCCGGGTTGCGGTACGTGTTGCCGGTCACCAGGAGGCCGATGCGGATCGTCTTCGTTTCGCGCGCGAGCGCGGCGAGGAGAGTCCATCCCTCGAGCGTCGGCCCGCCCTCCTTGCCGATGATCGGGATGAAGTGGTCGTAGCCCCAGGCACCGTCGTAGCCGAGGGCTTCGGCTTCTTTCCACGTCGCCAGCAGGTCCTCCCACGTGGTGTCCTCCTGCGGCGTCATGATGCCGAAGCGCACCCGCGCGGAGTCGGCGGCGTACGCCGAGAATGGGAAGGAAATCGCCAGTGCGAACGTGAAGATGGTACTCAGACGAGACATGTCGGCTTCGTCGCACGAAAGCCGGTTCTTGTCATTCGATTCGGCGGCCCTCCGCCAACTCCACCACCCCGAACGCGCTCGCAGAAGAGCTCGCGGGCGCAAGATGGCGCTGCGCCGAACCGGTGAGGCGCATCTCAGCGCCGCCAGCTCGGACCGCGCCCTTCCCTCATCTCCGGGCTTCGGCGAGAACGGCGCGATGGGGAAGCGCTACCTCGAGGACTTCGCCGTCGGTGAAACGATCGACCTCGGCAGCAAGACCGTTTCGCGGGACGAGATCCTGCGGTTC
>JAXDLK010000127.1:0-10245 GCA_034666665.1 Candidatus Binatota bacterium | reverse complement strand
CCCCTTTTTCCGGCGCTTGCGGCAGTGGCGGGAAACTGCGTACGGTTCGCGCATGCCCGCTCCGCCTGCCGCGCACGCGCACGGGTGACTTCCTTGGACCGCGACGCGATCGGCATCTTCGACTCGGGGGTGGGCGGCCTCACCGTCATGCACCGGCTGATGGAGGCACTGCCCGGCGAAAACCTCGTCTATCTCGGCGATACCGGCCGCACCCCGTACGGCACGAAATCCGCAGAGACCGTCACGCAGTACGCCATCGAGAACGCCGAGTTCCTCCTCGGCAAGGGGATGAAGCTCCTGGTGGTCGCCTGCAACACCATGTCCGCCGTGGCGCTCGATGCGGTTCGCCGCCGCTGTGACGTGCCCGTCGTCGGTGTCATCGATCCCGGCGCGAAGGCGGCGATCGAGCGGACGAGGAGCGGACGGGTCGGTGTGATCGGCACCGAGGCGACGATCGCGAGCGGCGCCTACACGCGCGCTCTCCGGAGTCTCCGGCCGAAGCTCGAGATCTACACGCGAGCGTGTCCGCTCTTCGTGCCGCTCGCCGAGGAAGGCTGGACCGACAACGAGGTGGCGAGCGCGACGGTGGCCGTCTACCTCGAGAGCCTGCGGCGGAGCGGCATCGACGTGCTGATCCTCGGCTGCACGCACTACCCGCTGCTGCGGGGGGTGATCGCGGCGTTTCTGGGAGCGGACGTGGCGCTGATCGATTCCGCCGAGGAGACGGCGCGCGAGGTGGCGGAGATCCTCGCGGCCGGCGGCAGTGATCGCGCGCCGGGGCAGGGGAGCACGAGCTTCTTCGTCACCGATGCGCCCGACCGCTTCGTCAAGGTCGGGCGCCGCTTCCTCGGCGAGCGCGTCGAATCTGCGGTCCGGATCGAGCGCTGAACGAACCCTTCGTCGGATTTCATCCAAGCCGCTTGACGCCACGGGCCGCGCCGTGGCATCGCCCGGCCACATTTCAGCTGGTGGTCGGTCGCGTCACTTCGGGCGGCCGGGAAGGGTAGACGAAATGCCTCGTTTGCGTCTGGCGCTCGTCGTCGTCGTGTGTGCGCTCGTGTCAGTCGCGGGCCTGTTTCCATCGAGAGGGCTCGCGGCCGATCTCGTTCCCCTGCTGAATTCCGTGCAGATCGACGGGTTCGCGGTAGCGTACCCGGAAGGCTGGAGCGTGCTCCGTCAGGGCGGCGTCACGATTGTCGTGAACGTCCCGCCGGGCGAGGCCGGGAAGCTGCCGCCGGCGCGCTTCCTGCGCACGCCGCAGATCCGGATTTCCATGGAGGAGCGGACGAGCCACGACGAGGCCATCCGCCGCCTCGAGGAGATCGGATCGGAGACGGACGACCCCGTCGAGTCGATCACCGTCATGGGCCGACCCGCGATCCAGCGGCGGCACGAGACGCCGTGGCCGACGACCGGTAACGGGCCAGCGGCAAGCGAGTCCGGTCTGGCGCTGACGATCACGACCGCGATCGCATCGGACACGCGCTTGATCCGGCTCGACGGCAGCCTGCCGGCCGGCGCGCCAGCGGCACTCGCCGAGCTCGTCGCGACGATCGAGAAGAGCGTCACGTTCGTGTCGGCCGACGCGGCCGTCGACGGCACGGGCGCGAGGCTCGCGCGCATGGCGCGGATCGCACGCAAGGTCCTTGCCCGCCTCTGGAACGTCGAGGTCGCCTACGCGGACCTCCTCGACGGCGAAGTAGAGGACGACGACGAATTGATGGAGGGCGAGGAGGAGGAAGAGGAGGCGGACCCGCCGCCGAGCGGCCAGGCGGACCCGTCCGAATCGACCCTCTCTTCGCCGGGCGTCGCGCAGCGGCTCCTGAACGGCGGTACCGCGAGCGAGATGGAAGTCGCGGTCTCCGCGAACGGCCGGAACATCGTCGTCGGGCAGCAGCGCGTGTGGACGGCGTCGAACGACGGCGGCCAGACGTGGCCATGGTTCGGGAACTTCCCGAGCACGACCGGCGGCGATTGCTCGATGGCATGGAGCAACAACGGTACCGGAACCTTCTACGAGGCCACGATCAACAACAGCTCGACGGCGATCAACGTCTCGACGAACAACGGCCAGACGTTCACGTTCCGCGCGAACGCTTTCACCTGCGGGACCGGACAGTGCGGCTTCACGGGCGGACAGATCCCGGACCAGGAGCACATCGCCGCGGATCGCAATTCGCCGGCGGCCGGCGATCGTGTCTACTCCGTCTTCCGGAACGGCTTCGCGACGCCGTCTTGGGGGATCGTTTGCTCGCTCGACGGCGGCAACACCTGGAGCGCCGCGAACGTCGGAACCGCGGGCGACTTCCCTCGCGTCAACGTCGGACCTGACGGGCGCGTGTACGTGGCGTACGTGAACGGGAACAACCTCATGGTCGATCGCTTCCCCGCGTGCGCGAACACGAACATGATGACCGCCGACGCGGGCTTCCCGGTGACCGTCGCGACCGGCGTGAACGACCTTCCCTGTCCGATCGCTGGGCTCGACCGCTGCAACAACGGGAACACGCTACGGAGTCCCATGGTTGCCGTAGACGACACGAACGCGACGCGGCTTTTTTACACGTACGCGCAGAACACCGCAGCCGGGAACGAGAACGCCATCGTCCGCGCCTCGACGGACAGCGGCGTCACGTGGGTGCAGAACGCGACGCTGAATGGTGCCCCGACGGGTCGGCGCTACATGCCGTGGGTATGTACGACCAATGGCACGGCGTTCGCCTCATGGTACGATCGCCGGGCCGCCACGGCCGGCGCCAATGACCTCACTGACTTTTACGGCGCGACGGCGGGCTTCACCGGCCTCGGCGGTACCCTCGCCGCTGGCACCGAGTTCCAGATCAACGACCCGAGCACGGCGGACGCGCAGTGCGCTGCCGGTCAGGCCGCGGGGAGCGCGGCGAGCTGGCCGTGCGGCAGCCGCGCCACGGGGGACTCCGAGACCTGCTCCGCGCAGCCGCAGCTCGCCGGTCGCTGCACACGGACGCCGCCGCAGGCCGGAGACTCGAACCAGGCGTGCGACTTCACGACGGGACCGGCGTGCCCGAACATGGGCGAGACCTGCCAGACCTGGGGGGGCGGCTGCCCGAAGTACGGCGACTACAACGGCAACGCGTGTGCCGTCGGCCACTTCTTGCAGGCGTGGGCGTCGGCGACGCCGGCGAGCGGCGGCCCGGGCATCGATCTCTTCTTCACGATTCGCGACACCGTGCCCCCGGTTGCGAAGTGCAAGGATCGCACGGTGAACACCGACCCGGGCAAGTGCGAGGCGAGCAACGTCTCGATCGACGACGGCTCGAACAACGGGGGCGACAACGACGACATCACGACGAAGCAGGAGCCACCGGGGCCGTACCCGAAGGGCACGACGAACGTCAAGCTCACCGTCACCGATCAGAACGGCAACTCGGCATCTTGCACGGCGAACGTGACGGTCGAGGACCACGAAGATCCGATGATCACGTGTCCGTCGTCGACGACCGCCGAGTGTGCCGGTCCGAACGGAGCGCCTGTGACGTACGCACCGGAGGCGTCCGACAATTGTCCGGGCGTGACGACGACGTGCGCGCCCCCCTCCGGGTCCACGTTCCCGCTCGGCACGACGACCGTCACGTGCGAAGCGAAGGACACGTCGAACAACACCGACAGTTGCAATTTCGACGTGACCGTGGCGGACACGACGCCGCCGACGATCACCTCCGTCTCGGCGAGCCCGAACGTCCTGCATCCGCCGAACCACAAGATGGTGCCGGTCACGGTGTCCGCGTCGGCGACGGACGTCTGCGATCCGAACCCGACGTGCAAGATCGATTCGATCTCGAGCAGCGAGGCCGCGCTTGCGAAAGGATCGGGCAAGACCTCCCCGGACTACGTGATCACCGGGACGCAGAGCGCAGACCTGAGAGCCGAGCGCACGGGGCCCGGTCCGGGGCGGACGTACACGCTGAAGGACCAGTGCAGCGACGCGTCGGGCAATCACGTGAGCGCGACGACGACGGTCAAAGTGCCTCACGACCAGGGCTCGTGACCTTCGCGGCTCTGGCCGAATGATGCGCGGCCGGCGCGTCGCAGCGCCGGCCGCGGGTTCTCAGCGCCCCACGCGGCGGTTTGCCGCTGCGCGGCTTTTCGACTACGCCGGATGGCGTGCGAGAAGGTGTGAGCTCGGTCGAGAACGACGACCGCGGTCGAGCCGCGCCGCCGATCGGAACCGCCGCGGTACGCGCGCCGATCGGCGCCGTACTGGTCCTGATGCGCCCACCGCAGTGGGTGAAGAACCTGCTGGTCTTCGCGGCGCTGCTCTTCTCGCATCATCTCTTCGTCGCCGAGTCGCTGGTCCGGGCGATCGTCGCGTTCCTGACGTTCTGCCTGCTCGCGAGCGCGTCATACGTCTTGAACGACGTGCGCGACGTCGAGAACGACCGTCGCCATCCGGTGAAGCGGTCTCGGCCCCTGGCTGCGGGCGAGGTGTCGATCCCGGCCGCGCTCGGGCTCGCCGCCGTGCTATCGCTTGCGGGGGTGGCGCTCGCGACCGTCCTCGGCCGCGAGTTCCTGGGGGCGGCGCTCGCCTACGTCGCGCTGCAGGTCGCCTATTCGTTCGCTCTCAAGGATGTCGTCATCCTCGACGTCATGTGCATCGCCGCCGGCTTCGTCGTCCGCGCGGTCGCGGGCGGAATTGCGATCGCCGTCTACGTCTCGCCATGGCTGGTGATCTGCAGCTTCCTGCTGGCTCTCTTCCTCGCCCTCGGCAAGCGGCGCCACGAGGTGGTCCTGCTCGAGACTCGCGCCGCCTCGCACCGGGCGAGCCTCCGGGACTACAGCCCGTACTTCCTCGACCAGATGATCGCGGTGGTGACCGCCTCGACGGTGGTCGCGTATGCGATCTACACGGCCTCGTCCGAGGTCCGGGAGAAGCTCCAGACCGAGCATCTCTACCTGACCTTGCCTTTTGTCTTGTACGGAATTTTCCGTTACTTGTATCTCGTTCACCAGCGGGAGGAGGGCGGAAACCCGACCCAGCTCCTGCTCTCCGACCGGCCGCTCTGGGTGAACGTCGTCCTCTGGATCGCTACCGTCGTCTGGCTATTGTATTTTTGAGCTATCGCGAGAAGGACAACCGATGAGTCGCTCCGTCGTCGCCGTCGTCAGGACCCGCCCCGAGACCGTGCTCGAGGATTACGCCCGCGTCATGCGCCTCGCCCGCTACGAGGAGACGCTCGCCGGACGGGACACGCTCCTCAAGCTGAACCTGTCGTGGACCAAGTACTTTCCCGCTTGCTCGACCGAGCCCTGGCAGCTCGAGGGCGTGGTGCGGACCGTTCTCGAGGACGGACTTCCCCGCGAGCAGCTCCTGCCCGTCGAGAACAAGACCGTGGTCACGAACCCGCGGGAAGGATGCCGGAACAACCTCTGGCAGCCGATCCTCGAGCGATACGGACTGCCGTTCATTCCGCTCCCCGAGGTCGAGTGGACGGTGCACCGCTTCCGCTCGCAGCTCCTCAAGCTGAACGACATCTTTTCCGAGGGCATCGAGATCCCGAAGATGTACGTCGGCAAGAACGTGATCCACCTGCCGACCGTGAAGACGCACGGCCATTCGACCACCACCGGAGCGATCAAGAACGCGTTCGGCGGGCTCCTGAAGGAGGTCCGCCACTACGCCCACAAGTACATCCACGAGGTCATGGTCGACCTCGTGATGATGCAGAAGGAGATCCATCCAGGAGTGTTCGCGGTGATGGACGGCGCCGTCTGCGGTGACGGCGCGGGGCCGCGGACGATGATCCCCAAGGTCGGCAACGTGCTCCTCGCCTCGAGCGACAGCGTCGCGATCGACGCGATCGCCGCGCAGATCATGGGCTTCGATCCGCTCGAGATCCCGTACCTCCGGATGTGCCACGACCGCGGCCTCGGGGTGGCGAACCCCTCGGAGATCGAGCTCGCCGGCGACGACGTCTCCCAGCTCCGCTTGGGCTTCCGCACGCGAAAGAGCCTGGTCATCTGGGGAGACCAGATGCTCCGCAAGGGCGCGCTCCGCTCGCTCGAGAAGATCGCCCTCCACTCTCCGCTCGTCGTCTGGGCGCCCTTCGCTTCGAACGTCTACCACGACCTCCTCTGGTACCCGACCGTCGGGCGAGCGCGCATCCGCGAGTTCCAGAAGACGGAGTGGGGCCGTCTCTTCGAGCGCTACCGGAACGAGGGGACGCTCGGCGGCCCTCTCGAGGCGCCGGCGCCGCGCGCGGCACGGGTGTCCTGAGTTGCTCTCGCTGATCAAGAAGATCGTCGGCACGGCGAACGAGCGGGAGCTGAAGAAGCTCTGGCCGATGGTCGGGCGGGTGAACGCGCTCGAGGCCGACTTCCAGGCGCTCTCGCCGGAGGCGCTCGCGGCCAAGACGGCGGAGTTCCGCCAGCGCCTCGCGGACGACGAGCCGCTCGACGACCTCCTGCCGGAGGCGTTCGCGGCGGTGCGCGAGGCGTCGCGTCGTGCCACCGGGATGCGTCACTTCGACGTGCAGCTCGTCGGCGGCATGGTGCTCCACCAGGGACGGATCGCGGAGATGAAGACCGGCGAGGGCAAGACTCTCGTCGCGACGCTGCCGCTCTATCTGAACGCCCTCCAGGGCAAAGGCGCGCACCTCGTCACGGTCAACGACTACCTCGCCCGCCGCGACGTCCAGTGGATGGGGCCGATCTATCACGCGCTCGGGATGACGACCGGCTCGATCGTCCACGACGCGAGCTTCCTCTACGACCCGACGTTCCTCACCAAGGACTACCGCTACCGGAGCCTCCGTCCGATCGAGCGCAAGGAGGCCTACGCCGCCGACATCACCTACGGCACGAACAACGAGTTCGGGTTCGACTACCTCCGCGACAACATGAAGTTCAGCCTCGAGGAGTACGTCCAGCGGGACCTCCACTACGCGATCGTCGACGAGGTCGACAACATCCTGATCGACGAGGCGCGGACCCCGCTGATCATTTCGGGCCCCGGCGAGAAGTCGACCGACAAGTACTACACGCTCGACCGCATCATCCCGCGGCTCCGCAAGGAAGCCGACTACACGATCGACGAGAAGCTCCGCCAGGTCCTGCTGACCGACGACGGTGTGGCCAAGGTCGAGCGCCTGCTCGGGATCCCCAACCTCTACGATCCGACCGAGATCGACACCCTCCACCACGTCGTCCAGGCGCTCCGGGCGCACACGCTCTTCAAGAAGGACGTCGATTACGTGGTCAAGGAAGGGCAGGTGATCATCGTCGACGAGTTCACGGGCCGGCTCATGCCCGGGCGTCGCTGGTCGGACGGGCTTCACCAGGCCGTCGAGGCCAAGGAGGCGGTGAAGATCGAGCGCGAGAATCAGACGCTCGCGACGATCACGATCCAGAACTACTTCCGCATGTACGGGAAGCTCGGCGGCATGACGGGGACGGCGGACACCGAGGCCGTCGAGTTCAAGCAGATCTACAAGCTCGACGTGATCGTCGTGCCGCCGAACCGCGACATGGTCCGCGAAGACTACGCCGACGTCGTCTACCGCACCGAACGCGAGAAGTTCGAAGCGGTGATCGAGGAGATCCAGGAGTGTCACGAGCGCGGGCAGCCGGCGCTCGTCGGCACGGTGTCCGTCGAGAAGAGCGAGCGGCTCTCGAAGATGCTCAAGAAGGCGGGCGTCAAGCACAACGTGCTGAACGCCGTGAACCACGAGCTCGAAGCCTCGATCATCGCGCAGGCGGGCCGCTTCGAGGCGGTGACGATCGCCACGAACATGGCCGGACGCGGCACCGACATCCTCCTCGGCGGCAACCCCGAGTTCCTCGCGCGGACCGAGATGGAGAACGAGTGGATCCAGCGCGTCGCGAAGCTCGCGAATCCGGAGGCGGGGCCGGTGAAGCGGTACGAGGACGCACTCCGCGACATCCGCGAGAGGTACGAGGAAGAGGTCGAGAGGATCCGCAAGCACTACGTGCCGCAGCTCGAAGGCCTCGACGAGAAGCGCAGGGAAGCGCTTCGCGAGGAGACCGAGCTCCGGCAGAAGCTCTTCGACGAATCGCCGTTCCGCACCATCCGCGACCGCTACGAGCGGCTCGCTTCGGCCGAGCTGATCCCGGCGCTCGGCGACGACGGCCGCGCGATCTCCGAGAACTATCTGCGTGCCAAGAACGACCTCGAGGTGACGCTCGACGGCGTGTCTGAGAACCGGGTCGCCGAGCACGCGCCGTTCGTCGCGGCGCGCGAGGTGCTCGGAGCGTTCCTGCAGGCCTGGGGAGACCCGGCGAAGCGCGCCGCCGAGCGCGTCAGCGGCCAGGAGATCCGCGGCATCCTCCATCCCGTGGTCGAGCGCTGGGCGAACGGCGGACCGGAGAACGAGCGCCCCGCCGTCTACGAGGAGCTCCGTGCGCTCGTCGAAGCTTGGACGACGCCGGATTCCGACAACGGCCGCGAGCGCCCGCGGGAGAAGCCGTTCCGCGAATGGGTGAACTCCGCGCGCGTGCAGTACGACCGCGTCCGCGAGGAGCTCGAGCTGTCACTCCTGCGCAGCGGCAACGGCGACTCGGATGGGGAGCTCGCGCACTCGTACCAGCGCGCCGCGGCCACGCGTCAGGCGACGGAGGAGGAGTTCCACGCGATCGAGCGGCCGTACGAGGAGGCGCTCGGCTCGGCGTACCGCCGCTACGAGGACGAGCGCCAGCAGTACGTGAAGGCCGTCGAGGACATTCGCGAGCAGATCGACAAGGCGCCGCAGGAGTTCGAGGAGCACTTCCAGGAGATCCTCGATCAATACCAGCGGACCTGCGCCGAGGAGCGCGAGAAGGTCGTCGCCGCCGGCGGGCTCCACATTCTCGGCACGGAGCGCCACGAAAGCCGCCGGATCGACAACCAGCTCCGCGGGCGCGCCGGCCGCCAGGGCGATCCCGGATCGTCGCGCTTCTACCTCTCGCTCGAGGACGACCTCCTGCGGATCTTCGGCGCCGACCGCATCCAGGGACTGATGCAGAAGCTCGGCATGGAAGAGGGCGTGCCGATCGAGCACCGCATGATCAATCGCGCGATCTCGAACGCCCAGGGGAAGGTCGAGGCCCACAACTTCGACATCCGCAAGCACCTCCTCGAGTACGACGACGTGATGAACAAGCAGCGCGAGGTCGTGTATCACCGCCGGCGCTCGACGCTCGCCGGCGAGGGGCTTCGCGAGGAGGTGATGGAGTTCGCCGAGGAGCTCGCCGAAAGCCTGATCAAGGAAGTGACCGATCCCGAGCAGGCGCCCTCGGAATGGGACTGGAAGGCGATCGACGACGCGCTCGCCGAGCAGTTCAACGTGCGACTCGACCTCACGGAAGAGGAGCGGGAGCCGGCCACGCCCGACGCGCTCGCGGAAGGTGCGCTCGAGGGCTTCCGCCGGCTCTACGAGGAGAAGGAAGCGCGCTACGGAGCCGAGCTCATGCGCATGATCGAGAAGGAGATCATGCTGCGCACGCTCGACTCCCTCTGGAAGGACCACCTTCTCAGCATGGATCACCTGAAGGAGGGTGTCGGCCTCCGCGGCTACGGCCAGAAGAATCCGCTCCAGGAATTCAAGATGGAAGGGTTCGACTACTTCGCGGACATGCTGACGGCGCTGGAGAAAGACGTGGTGAAGCAGCTCGCGGCGGTCCAGGTGGTCCAGTCCGCGGCGCCGTCGCGCTCCGCTTCGCAGCCGCCGCCGCGCCGCGGTTCCGCGGCGATTGCCGCGCCGGCGACGTCCGCTGCTGCCGGTGAGGTGGCGGACGAAGCCGAGGGGCCGTCGCCGGAAGCCATGGCCGTCATGCAACGCCTCGAGGCCCGCCGGCGCGAGCAGAGCGAAGCGCGCGTGACGATGAGCCACGGCGGGACGCAGCAGGCGCTCAAGAGCGAGACCGTGAAGCGGGACGCGAACAAGGTTGGCCGCAACGACCCGTGTCCGTGCGGCAGCGGCAAGAAGTACAAGAAGTGCCACGGCACGGCTGCGTAGCCGCCTGACGAACGCCCGATGCGGCTCGAGATCCCGCACCCGGCGATCGAGGTGCCCGGTTTCCGCTTCGCCGGCATCGCCTGCGGTCTCAAGGATGACGGGCAGCGGGACCTCGCGCTGATCGCCTGTGACGGCTCCGCGGTGGCCGCGGGTGCGTTCACCCGGAACCGCTTCCCCGCGCCGCCGGTCGAGATCGCGCGCGAGCGGGTGCGCGGCGGGCGAGTGCAGGCGGTCGTGGTGAACACCAAATCGGCGA
>JAXDLK010000126.1:0-10358 GCA_034666665.1 Candidatus Binatota bacterium | reverse complement strand
GGGGGGTGTTAGCCGCAATGCCGTTCAGTTGAGCGCACCTGCCTCTCACCCAGCCGCGACCTAGGCCGATGCCGGTCAGTTAACCAGTGAACGGCGTCAGGCTCCGATACCCTCTCCCTTCCAGGGAGAGGGCGAGGGTTCCACACCTCGGTCCTCTCACACTGAACTTGCACCGTCACTGAACCCTCACCCGGCCTTCGGCCACCCTCTCCCAGGACGGGAGAGGGCTCACGCCGGGCGTAGCCGCGCTAGAGCTACCGGCAATGGTGTTAACCTCGGGAGAGTACCAGCTCCCGGAGCGCGGCCTTGGCGATCTTGCCGCTCGCGGTGCGCGGCAGGCGCTCGAAGCTCTCGATACGCTCGGGGAGCTTTCGCGTGGCCATTCCCGAGTCTCGCAAGAACGCGATGAGCACCGGAAGTGGCAGCGGCGTACCGTCGCGGGTGACGACGCACGCGCATGCCCGCTCTCCGGTCGCGCGATCGGGCACCGCGATGACGGCGACGTCCGCCACCGCCGGATGCTTGCGGATCGCTTCCTCCACTTCGGCAGCGCTCAGCTTCTCGCCCTTGCGGATGACGATGTCCTTCCTGCGGCCGGTGATCGTCAGGTATCCCCGCTCGTCGACGGCACCGAGATCTCCCGTCCGGAACCAGGCCCCGGGCGCGAAGGCGTCGGCGTCGTGCGCCGGGTTGCGATAGCCGAGGAAGCATTCCGGGCCGCGGCCGAGGACGTCGCCTTCGATTCCCCGCGGCACCTCCTCGCCGCCCTCGCCGACGACCTTCGCCTCCGCGGCCCAGATCGGGCGGCCGTCGGTGAACGCGGCACGTGCGGGCGGATCGTCCTGCGCGCTGGTCGTGAGCGTCGGCAGCTCCGTCGAGCCGTACACGCGCTTGACGACGCAGCCGAGGCGCCGCCGGGCGTCGAGAACCAGGTCCGGCGAGACGTCGGCGCCGCCGCACGAGAAGAGCCGCAGCGACGCAATGCGTCCGGGATCGAGGTGCGGATGCGTACACAGGTCGGAAAGGAAGAGCGGCGCGCCGACCATGTAGGTCACACGCTCGCGCTCGATCGACCGGAGCGCCGCGTCGGGATCCCAGACGTCGGCGAGAACCGCGCGGGTGCCGAGCACGAACGGTACGAGCGTCGCGTGCACGAACCCGGAGACGTGTGCCAACGGTGACGGCATCAGCACGGTATCCGCCGGTGCGAGACCATGTGCTCGCTCGAGGCTTCGCGCCTCGTAGAGGAGCGCGTCGTGCGAGTGGAGAACGCCCTTGGGCTCGGCGCTCGTCCCCGACGTGTACATGAGGAGGAGGAGGGAATCGCCTCGAGGCGGCGGAGGCAGCGACACGCTCGTGGCTTCCAGGAGCTCGGCGAACGCCGAGGCGCCGTGACCGGCAGCCCCGCGGACGACGACGATTCGTTCGATGCCTGGGGCGGCGCGGAGCTCGTTCGCGAGCGCCAGATGATCGAAGCCGCGGTACGCTTGCGGCACGACGAGAAGCCGGCTGCCGGCTTCCGCGATCGTCAGCTCGAGCTCCTGGCGGCGATGTGTCGGCAGGATCGGATGGATCACCGCGCCGAGCCGCGCGACGGCTCCGAACAGCACCACCGTCTCCCACCAGTTCGGCAGCTGGATGCTGACGACGGCGCCGGGCGCGACGCCGAGCCTCGCGAGTCCCCGGGCGGCCGCCGTTACCAGCCGGCGAAGGTCCGCGAACGACAGCCGCACTCCGGCGTCGACGACGGCGACCTCGGGGCCCCGTCGTGCGGCGGTTCGTTCGAGCGCGTCCGCGAGTGATTCGCCGGTCCAGTATCCGCGGTCGCGGTACGACCGCGCGAGCTCCGCGTCACGGGGCGGCGGGCGTTCCAGCATGGGTCGCCAGAGCGTTGACACCGATCGATCGCGCGATCTATACCGCGCGCAATTCCGAGGAGTAAGAGGTTACCGTGAAGAGGTCCTGGCCCCGGTCTCTCGCCGCGGCAGGGGGTGCGTGCCTCTGCCTCGTCGTCGCGACGGCGACGACGGGCTGCAGCACCACGAGCGAGAAGCCGATCTCCGGATCGGCCGTCGGTCCGTCCGTTCGCGCGCGATCACAGATCGTCGAGGACCTCTACGACACCGAATTCGTCACCCCGGACCTCGGCTGGGCCGTCGGTGTCTTCGGCTCCGTCTATCGCACCGACGATGGAGGCCGCCATTGGAAGATGCAGCCGACGCCGACGACCGAGCACCTCTTCAGCGTCGTCTTCACCGACGAGCGCACGGGGTGGGCGTGTGGCCGCCAAGGGGTCGTGCTGCATACCGAGGACGGCGGCGGCGCGTGGACCTTGCAGCAGAGCGGCACGGACAAGCACCTCTTCGCGATCGAGTTCGCCGGCGTGTCGAACGGCTGGGCCGTGGGCGACTGGGGGGTGCGCATCCAGACGAGTGACGGCGGGCGGACGTGGCAGGATCGCTCGCTCGCCGAGGACAAGATCCTCTACGACGTCGACTTCGCCGATCGCGACACCGGATGGATCGTCGGTGAATTCGGCACGATCCTCTACACCGCGGATGGCGGCCACAACTGGGTGCCGCAGTCCGCAGGGACCGACAAGACGTTCTTCGGCGTCGCGCCGGCATCGCCGGATCGCGTGTTCATCGTCGGGATCGACGGATTGTTGCTGCGCACCGTGGACCGGGGTGCGACGTGGCAGCTGAAGCACGGACAGGTGGCAGCCACGGGCGTGGAGCAGATGGGTTTCCTCGACGTGCTGCAGAATCCGGGCTTCTACGACGTGGAGGTTCGCGGTGCTCACGGGGCGGTGGTCGGAGACATCGGCTCGGTGATGATCACCGAGGACGGCGGCGAGACCTGGACCGATTCGCCTCTGCCTCCGGACCGGCGGCTGCAGTGGATTCGGGGGGTGAGCCTGCCGTCCGCGGGGCGGGGAATGATCGTCGGCGCCGCCGGGCTCACGTTCGCGATCGAGGGGCGGAAGCTCCGGTTCTCGCAGGAGCCGCCGGCGTAGCGCGGAATCGAGGCGCATGCGTCGCTCCGGGGGACGGGGGCGACCGTAGGGAAGCGAGGGGAGGAGGTCGATTGAGCCTGATCGGCAGGTGGGGGGGCGCGTTCGCGATCTGCATCGCGCTCGGCCTGATCGGAGCGTCGCGTTCGTGGGGGCTCTTCCTCGACATGGGCCGCCACTTCAAGGTGACGGGACAGTTCTACACGCAGCAGCGCTTACGCATGCAGGATTCGGACGGGCCGGAGGACCTGGAGGGGGGGGGAACTCAACCGAAGGTACAGATCGGCCACCTGATCCAGTGGCGGAATTTCGCGTTCCCGGTGTTCGAGGGGAACCTGAACAAGCCGCTCGCCTTGACCTGGCTCGACGACCTGTCGTTCCGCTTCGCCGGCCGGTTCATCTACGACGGCGTCTACGACATCGGCGCCGACCAGTTCCGGCGCGAGCTTCGGCGCCACAAGGTGTCTGCGGCGTCACGCTCTCCGAATGCGGGCGCCGCGCCGGGAGGTGACCCGCACCCGGGGCCCGGCCTCGGCGGCAACGAGCCGGTGGCGATCTACCGCGGCACGCGCCGCGTGGAGATCAACGAGCGAACGCGGATCGGCGCGTGCGGCCCGGCGCCGGCGATCCTGGTGCTGCCGAGCCCGATCACGTGCCAGCTCGCGAATCCCGAGCAGCGCGCCGCCCGGCTCCGCGACCAGGAGATCTTCGATCCGCGGAATCTCTTCACCCAGCAGTATGAGCCGTGGGAGATCTACATGAACGTCGAGCGGCGGCCGTTCTTCCTGAGGATCGGCCGCCAGAACCTCGCCTGGGGCGAGTCGGACGGGCAGCGGCTCCTCGACGGCAACAATCCGCTCGACCGGCTCTTCGGCCTGCCATTCGACGAGGATCTCGACGAGCAGCGAATCCCACTGTGGATGGTGCGTACGAACGTGCAGCTGATCGACACCTGGGGACCGCTCTCGAGCTTCGGCGTGGAGAGTTACGTGGTTCCCGGCATCATCGACACGACGCAGGGCCCGGTGCCGCTCGGCGCCGATTACCCCTACGCGCCGCCGGCGGGCTGCGACCCGCAGTTCATCGCCAACGAGCGGTCGCAGGCGGAGTTCGGCGGCTCGCGTCCGCCGAACGAGGGCTGCACGCGGTCACGCCCGGGGTTGATCAAGCGCGGCACGATCAAGACCAGCCTCTACGAGCGCCTGCCCGAGAAGAAATGGGAGAACAGCCGCTACGGCATCCGCGTGCTCGGAATTCTGTTCCGCGACTATACCTTCAGCGTCGGCGCGTACCGGAGCTGGGCCGACGTGCCCGAGCCGCGCGTCCACTACACCGACCTCCTGATGAGCGACCCCGCGTTGCCACCCGACAGTCCGGCGCAGACGACGCCGCCGCTGCCGACGGCGGTGATCGCCGAGCTGACGCACGGCACCGTCACCGTCGTCGGCGGTGCGGTCTCCTTCTTCCAGCCGCGTCTGGTCCCCGGCGTGGTGCGCTCGGAGATCGGCTACTTCATCGACGAGCCGGCGCTGGTGCCGATCGCGAACATCGGCAACATCCCGAACCTCGAGAACTTCGCTCGCGGGCAAGGGGTATTCCTCGACACGTTCGTGCCGACGGCGGACTACCTCCGCTGGGTCGTGGGCTACGACATGTTCCAGGTGAACGTGCCGTGGATCAGCGCGACCAACAACATCGTCATCGTCGCCCAGTGGTTCAATTCCTACCGGCTCACCAGCGATGCGAAGTATCGCCGCCTCGTCCGCCAGCTGAGCGCTCCGGGGGCGGAGCTGGACCCGGATCTCGGCAAGTTCGACTTCGGCATCACCCAGCCCGACGGCAGCCGCACGAGCTCACCGGCGTATCAGTCGCTCGGCAACGTGACGTTCCAGGCGTACATGATGCACGGACGGCTCGTGCCGCAGATCACGTTCGTCGGCGACATCAAAGGATGGGGCTCGGTTCTGCCGAACGTGACCTACCGCTTCAGTGACAGTCTGCTGCTGCGGCTCTCTTACTCGACGATCTTCGGCAGCTTCTTCGGGGGTGGCATCTTCCGCGATCGAGACCAAGTCGGTATGCGCTTGACGTATCAGTTCAACTGACGCCGAATGCGGGGACGTTTCACACATTGCGCACATTCGGAAACCGAGGGACGATGAATGTGCTCAATGTGTGAAACGTCCCCTATCCCCCTGCCCACGTGGATGCGGCGCGCGCTCTTCGCGACGGCGGCGATGAACGTCGTCGGAGCGGCCGCGTTCGTTCCCGCGGCGCGATCCGTACGTGCGCTCGCGGGGTTCCCCGCGGACGCGCCCCCCCTCTACCTGATGACGATCGCCGCGTTGGTCCTGGTATTCGGTCTCGGTTACCTCTGGGCCGCGGTCGCGAATCGCGCCGAGCGTCTCTTCATCGGAGTCGCGGCCGCCGGCAAGCTGTCCTTCTTCGGGCTGCTGGTATGGTTCTCGGCCGCGGGGGCGCTGCCGTTGCGCGCCGTGCTCACCGGCGCCGGCGACCTGGTGTTTGGAGTCATGTTCCTGGTCTGGCTGTTCGGGCGCACCTGAGACTCGCGACGCGCGAATGGATCTTCGTCTGACGGAGCAGGAGGAGCGGTTTCGCTCCGAATTCTCGCGTTGGCTCGACGAGAACCTGCCGATCGGCTGGGGCTCGCCGGAGCTTCGCTCGCGGGCCACGATGGAAGACGAGGTGGCGTTCGCGCGCTCGTGGCAGCGAACGCTGCACGATGGCGGGTGGGCGGGGATCTCCTGGCCGAAGGAGTATGGCGGGCGCGGTGCGCCCCTGGTCGAACAGGTGCTCTTTCACGAGGAGTACGCACGGCGCCGCGCGCCGAACCTGATCACACTCGGGGTCGGCGTGCCGATCGTCGGGCCGACGCTCATGACGCACGGAACTGCCCCGCAGAAGGCGCGATTTCTGCCGCGGATCCTGACCGGAGAAGACCTGTGGTGTCAGGGCTTCAGCGAGCCGGGCTCCGGCTCGGATCTGGCGTCGCTCCGGACGCGCGGCGACGTGAGCGGCGACGACGTGATCGTGACCGGTCAGAAGATCTGGACGAGCTATGCCGTCTTCGCGGACTGGTGCATCCTTCTCGCCCGCACCGATGCGAACGCGCCGAAGCACGGCGGAATCAGCTACCTGCTGGTGGACATGAAATCGCCGGGCATCACCATCCGGCCGCTCCGGGAGATGACGGGACGCTCGTGGTTCAACGAGGTGTTCTTCGACGCGGTGCGGGTCCCCCGCGAGAACGTCGTCGGAGCGCTGAACCAGGGCTGGCAGATCACCATGATGACACTCGGGCACGAGCGTTCCGTCAGTGCGCCGCATACTCGTTTGCTCGTCGAGCTCGAGGACGTGATCCGCATGGCGAAGCGCCGGAGCCCGAGCGGGCGGATCGAAGATCCATCGCTCCGCCAACGACTCGCGAGCCACTGGGTGGATGCCGAGTGCCTCCGTTGCTCCGCGTACCGCACCGTGACGCGCACGATGAAGAGCGGCCGTCCGGGACCGGAAGGCTCGATCCTCAAGCTCTTCTGGAGCGAGCTCGACCAGCGCGTGAAGGAGACCGCGATCCAGCTTCAGGGCCCGCAGGGGCTGCTCGCGGAGGACTCGCCCCGGGCGGCGGATGAGGGACGCTGGCAGTACGAGCTTCTCTGGTCGCGCGCGGCGACGATCTATGCGGGCACGTCCGAGGTGCAGCGGAACATCGTCGCGCTCCGCATCCTCGGCCTGCCGCGCGGGTAGCCGAATGTCGGACATCGTCGACGTGTGGGTGCAATGGCTGTCGCCGAGCGCCCCCGGCGCGAACCCGATGGGAGAGCACGTCTTTCGCAGCTACGGACGGCTCGACCTCTTCTACTCGGGGACGACGACGGATGCGCTCCTGCGCGAGATGGACGCGGCCGCGATCGCGCAGGTGCTGCTCGCCGGCAGTGACAACGACAGCGTTGCCGCCGCCGTGCGCGCTCATCCCGACCGCATCCTCGGCAACTATCACGTCGACCCGATGCGCATCATGGAAGCGGTCCGCGGGCTCGAGCGCGCGGTCGGCGAGTGGGGCTTCAAGGCGATGCGCATCGAGCCCTTCCTGTGGCGGAAGCCGCCGACGGATCGCGTCTACTATCCGCTGTACGCGAAGGCCGTGGAGCTCGACGTGGCGTTCCAGACGCAGGTCGGCCACACCGGTCCGCTCTACCCGTCCGAGACCGGGCGGCCTCTGTACATCGACGAAGTCGCCCTCGACTTCCCCGAGCTCCGTATCCTCTGTGGACACATCGGATGGCCCTGGACGGAGGAGATGATCGCGGTCGCGTGGAAGCACGCGAACGTGTGGATCGACACCTCGGCGCATTCTCCGAAGCACTATCCGGCGGAGTTCGTCCGGTTCTTGAAGAGCTTCGGCAAGACGAAATGCTGCTTCGGGTCCGACTGGCCGCTGCTCGGCTGGTCACGCCTCTTGCCGGAGGTGGACCAACATCTCGAGCTCTCCACGGACGTGCGGCGGCGCTTCTTCGGCGACAACGCGCGGCGAGCGCTGAAGCTCGCATGAGGTGACGTGTGGAAACGAACGGCTTCCGAGCAGTCGAGCTCCGGGTCGAGGACGGGATCGCGTGGCTGACGCTGAACCGTCCGGACGTGCGGAACGCGATGAACGCCGAGATGCGCGAAGAGATTCTGCAGGTGCTCGACGCCGCGGCAGTCGATGCGGCCATCCGGTGCCTGGTGGTGACAGGCGCCGGCAAGGGATTCTGCACCGGCGCGGATCTCTCCGGCGGCCGGAGCAGAACGGCGGAACCGCCGCATCCCGGCGCGACACGGATGGCGATGCGGCAGAGCACTCAGCGGCTCGTCCGCGCGCTGCTCGAGCTGGAGAAGCCGGTGATCGCGGCCGTCAACGGCGTCGCCGCCGGCTTCGGCGTCCACCTGGCGCTCGCCTGCGACCTCATCGTCGCGTCGGAGGACGCGCGCTTCATCGAGATCTTCGTTCGCCGCGGTCTCGCCGTGGATGGCGGCGGAGCCTATCTGCTGCCGCGACGGATCGGGCTCGCGCGCGCGAAGGAGCTCGTGTTCCTCGGCGACGATCTCTCGGCGACCGACGCGCAGCGGATCGGCTTGATCAATCGCTGCGTGCCGGCGGGCGAGCTCGAAGCGACCGTGCGGGGGATCGCCGAGCGGATCGCCTGCGGACCCACGTTCGCGCTCGGGCTCTCGAAGCGACTCCTCAACCGCTCGCTCGACTCGGATCTCGAGAGCGCGCTCGCCGAGGAAGCGTTCGCGCAGTCACTCGTCGTTCAGAGCGAGGATGCGAAAGAGGGGATGAAGGCGTTCGCCGAGAAGCGGTCGCCGGCGTTCAAGGGGCGGTGAAGCGGCATTCCGGGTGCCCGCTCGGATACGCCGCTCACGCCGGTTGCGCTTCCGAGCGGGCGGTGAGGGCGAGCGGCGCGCCGCGCACGGTTTTGGCCGGCAGGGCGCGCCGCTCACGAACGCCGCTGACTAATCTTCGATCAGCCCGTCGGCGCGCGCCTTCGCGGCGATCTCGAGGATCCGGCGGACTTCCGGGTCCGTTTTTGCCTTCTCTTGCAGTTTGCGGTGGCGGATCGGCTTGGCGATGTATTCGTCCATCAAGATGAAGAGGATGGTGAAGACCACGAGGATGACCGACGAGTTGGTCAGGTTCCAATGCATGACGTCAAACCTTTCAAGCGGTCGCGGCGTTGGCCGACCGCGCGGCCATGCCCTTGCCGGCTTCCCGCAGGATGAACTTGGGCCGGAAGATCAGGATCAAGACAGGCATCAACGTCTGCGACGCGATGAAGCTGATCCCCATCCAGATCGCCAGCAGTCCGCCCATCTCGGCGTCGAACCGGATGTTCGAGAACGTCCACACCGTCGTGCTCACGATCATCGTGACGGCGGTGAACGCCACGCCTTTGCCGGTGGTGCAGAGCGCGGTCTTCGTGGCCTCGTAGAGATCGGGCTTCAGCCGGATCTCTTCGATGATCCGGCTGACGATGTACAGGCCGTAGTCGATGCCGAAGCCGATACCGACGGTGACCACCGGCAACGTGTGCAGGTTGATGCCGATGTTGCGGATACCCATGTACGCGTTGACGGCGCCGTTCGAGACCACCAGCGGCGCGAGCATGTAGATGCCGGCGGTGAACGATCGGTAGGTGAAGAGCAGGATCAGGTAGATCGTCACCAAGCCGAGAACGTTCATCAGGATGTCGTTCTTGACGATCTCTTCGTTCGCGGCGGCGGTCACGCCGATGAGTCCGCCCGCCAGCCGGAACTCGACCTTGTCGTTCGGATTTTCCTTCACGTACTGCCGGCAGCGTTCGATGATCCGCCGGACCGTCTCCCCCTGGTGGTTCTTGCAATAGAAGGTGACGTGACCGTTCGTGTACGACGGGTCGAGATACTTCGACGTCTCCGACGGTGACGATCCCGCGAAATAGAAGAAGAAGAGGTTCGCCACTCGGCCGATCTCGCTCGGGATCACTCCCCACCGGGGCTGGATGTCGTAGAAGACCATGTTGATCGATTTGACGATGTCGGCGAGCGAGAAGCTGTAACCGACCTCGGGATCGCTATCGACGAAGCGCTGGAAGCCCTCCATCGACGAGAGCACCGTCGGGTCCTTCAGAGCACCCTTGTCCTGCCCTTCGGCCACGATGATCAGCGGCTCGACGCCGCCGAAGAACTGCTGGATGCGCGTGTGGGCCTGATTGTACGGCGAGTCCTGCCACAGGAGCGGCGACGCCGCCGTGGGATCACCGATCGTCAACTCCTTCAGGAAGATCAGGGAGCTGATGAACAGCAGCGCCCAGAGGGCGACGGTGACGATGCGGCCCGTCACCGACAGCGTGGAATCGGTGATGCGGTCCATCATCCTCTTGAACCACCCGGTCTCTCGCATCATGACCATCTCGGGCTCGGGAGCCTTGAGGTAGTAGTAGACGATCGGGTTCAGCAGGACCTCCGACACCGTGATCGCCAAGATCCACCACGATGCCGTGATCGCGAGCTTCTCGAGCATCACCACCGGGATCAGCAGGATCACCAAGACGCCGAGGGCGTCGGTCACGATCCCCGAGAACGTGGGAACGAACAGCTCGGCGAACGCTGCGACGATCGCCTTCCGCTTGTTCCAGTTGTTCTTCATGAACTCTTCGTAATAGCGGTCGTGCATCTGAATCGCATGGCTGACCGCTCGGGCGGTGATCAGGAACGGGATCACCAGCATCAACGGATCGAGAGCGAAGCCGATCATGTGGATGAACCCGAGGCCCCAGATGGCCGCCAGCACGCCGGTGATCGTCGG
>JAXDLK010000125.1:0-4983 GCA_034666665.1 Candidatus Binatota bacterium | reverse complement strand
GGCGTGCCGGTGGAGATCAGGTCGCCGGGCTCGAGCGTCAAGATCGTGCTCACGTACGCGACGCAGTCCGCGGGACCGAAGAGGAGGTCCGACGTCCGCCCCTCCTGCATCACCCGGCCGTCCACCTCGCAACGCACCACCAGGTCGCGGGCGTCGTTCACCTCGTCGGGCGTCACCAGCCACGGACCGACAGGGGTCGTCGCCTCGAAGGTCTTTCCCTGGAGCCACTGCTTCGTGCGGCGCTGCCAGTCGCGCACGGAGACGTCGTTCAGGATCGTATAGCCGGCGATCGCCGCCCGCGCCGCGTCCGCGGAGGCGTGCCGCACCTCGCGCCCGATCACGATCGCCAGCTCGACCTCCCAGTCGACCTGCTCGCTCGCGCGCGGGAGGACGATCGGGTCGCGCGCTCCGATCAACGCACGCGCGAACTTCGCGAACAGCGTCGGATGCTCGGGCGGCTCCGCGCCCATCTCGCGGATGTGCGTCAGGTAGTTGTGACCGAGACAGATGATCTTCGCCGGCCGCGGCACGAGCGGCGCGAGCGCGGCGAGATCGAGCGCGTGTCGTGGACCGGACGCCGCGTTCACGCGAGCAAGGTCCGGCTCCAGCGCGAGCAGAGCACCGACGTCGGCGGCGTCGAGCTCGACCGCCTCGTTGCCCTCGACGCGAACGGCGCGCGTCCCTCCAGCTGTCCTCAGCGTCGCGAGCTTCATCCCGTGGACCCCCACACTTCCGCCGCCGTCTCGACGATGCAGGCGAGCTTGGCTCGCTCGACCTCCTCGGTGACGGGGTTGCCCGCCACCGTGCTCGCGAAGCCGCACTGCGGCGACAGCGCCAGACGCTCGAGCGGCAGCACACGACCGGCCTCGCGAATCCTCCAGATGAGACCGGCCTTGGACTCGATCTCCGCCTGCTTGGAGCTCACCAGTCCGAGGACCACGACCTTCGGTTCCGGAACACTGCGCAGCGGCTCGAAGTCGCCGGCGCGCGCCGAATCGTACTCGAGGAAGAAGGCGTCCACCCGGGCGTCGCGGAAGAGGCGCTCGGCGACCGGCGCGTATCCGCCGGCGGAGATCCACTTCCCCTTGTAGTTGCCGCGGCAGAGGTGGAGCGCGACGGTGACGCTGACCGGGCGCGAGGCGAGGGCGGCGTTGATCGCCTCGACGTAGAGAGCGACCAGACCCTCCGGGTCGTCGCCGCGCGCCTCCACCGCATCCCGCACCGCGGGATCACAGAGCATCGCGAGCGGCACCTCGTCGAGCTGCACGTAGGTCGCTCCGAGACCGGCGAGCTCGGCGATCTCCTCCTGGTAGATCCGCACGAGATCGCCGAAGAGCTCGTCGCGATCGCGGTACACTCCGGGTTCCATCCCTTCGGGGCCGCGCCAGAAATGCATGGTCGACGGCGAGGGCAGGGTGATCTTCGGCGTCTCGCGAGTGACGTCGCGGAGGAAGCGGAACTCGTCGCCGGAGATGCTGCGGCGACGACGGAGCCGCCCGACCACGTGCGGCGCGGTGAACGCGAGCGTCTCGCGATCGTCGCGAAAGCGGAAGAGGGAGTCACGCACCTCGAACCCTTCGACGGCTTCGACGAAGTGAGCCCAGTACGATGACCGCCGGAACTCGCCGTCCGTGATCGACTTCAAGCCAATGGCTTCCTGAAGCGCGACCACGTCGCGGATCGCGCGATCCTGGATGGCGCGGAACTCGTCGGCGCCGAGACTCCCCCCGTGAACGCCGCGAAACGCGTCCTTCAGCTCGCGCGGCCGGAGCAGGCTGCCGACGTGGTCGGCACGGAACGGCGGATCGATCCTCATCTCGGTCCTATCTCATGCCTTGGCATCCGGCTGGTTCTCGGGAAGCGCGCGTTCGAGCTCCGGCAGCGCCAGACAGGCTGCCTCGATGCGGATCACCGTCGGGTAGGACTCGAGCGGGCAGTCGAACCGACGCGCGTTGAAGACCTGGGGCACGAGACAGCAGTCGGCGATCGTCGGACGGTCGCCGTGACAGAACCGGCCGGTCTCGTCCGAGCTCGCGAGCGCGCCTTCGAGCGCGCCCAGCCCCTCGGCCACCCAGTGCCGGTACCAGCGGAGCTTCGCGTCCTCGTCGATGCCGAGCTCGCCCGTGAGATACGCGAGCACGCGGAGGTTGTTCAGGGGATGGATGTCGCAGGCGACGGCGAGGGCGAGCGATCGCACGCGTGCGCGCTCGCCCGCCGTTGCCGGCAGCAAGGGCGGCTCCGGATGTCGTTCCTCCAGGTATTCGAGGATCGCCAGCGACTGCGGGATCGCGCGTTCACGGTCGACCAGCACGGGAATGAGCTTCTGAGGGTTCAGCCGGGCGTAGGCGTCGCGGTGCTGCTCGCCGCCATCGCGCGTCAGGTGCACCGGCACGGAATCGTAGCCGAGGCCCTTCAGCGCGAGCCCGATGCGCACGCGATAGGACGCCGAGGAGCGGAAGTAGCCGTAGAGCTTCACGGACGAGCCTTTCGTGGGAGCCTACTTGGGCGCGAACGTGCCGCGGACCTCCTGCGGCTCCTCGAGAGTCTTCTCACGGTAGAGACCGAGCGCCTCGAGCACCGGCCGGTCGGAGATCACGAAGAGGTCCGAGAGCTCGTCCGCCTGGTGATCGACCGGAGCCCAGGACGGGATGGCGAACACGTCGCCCTCGGCCCACTCGAAGCGCTCTCCGCCGATGACGGTGGTGCCGCGCCCGCGGTGAACGAGCCAGACCGAGCTCCCCGCTCGCCGGATCGAAGGTGTCCGCCGGCCCGGGGCGATGCGGTGCATCTCGCACCCGAGGGTCGGGAGCGCCGCGTCCCCGGTCACCGGGTTCACGAACTCGAGGCTGGCGATCGGTCCGCCGTTCGCGGCGAGCGCCCGCGACAGCGCGGCGTCGGTGTCTTCGCGGCGATAGACGAGCAGCGGCGACGACTCCGGTTTGCCCGCCGCCTGCCGGCGACCGACCGGCGCGAGCCCGCCGCCGGCATGAGCGCGCTCCGACAGGTTCCGTCCCCGGACCGGCTGCGCGGATCCGGAGTGGTTCTCGTAGAACATGGCGTCGAGCCCGATCACGAGCGGCATGTCGAGCCCGTCGAACCAGATCATCGGGGCGTTGCCGCCGTTCTGGTGGTCGTGCCAGCGCCCGCGCGGAGTCAGCACGAGATCGCCCGGATGCATGTCGCATGCGTCGCCGTCGACGGTCGTCCACACGCTCTCGCCCTCGATGACGAAGCGGATCGCGCCCGGCGAGTGGCGGTGCGGGGGCGCGCCTTCGCCCGGACCGAGGTACTGGACCGCGGCCCAGAGCGTCGGCGTCGTGAACGGCAATCCGCCGAGACCGGGGTTGGCGAGCGCGAGCACGCGGCGATCACCGCCGCGATCGATGCCGATCAGCTCTCCGGAGCGCTCCGCCAGGCGCCGGAGATGCGTCCAGCGCCACAGCCACGGGATCGCCGCCGGCGCCGGCGACGAGGGCATGAGGTTCCGCTTCTGCGTCCAGAGCGGCTGCAGGTCCAAAGCGGCGACGTCGGCATAGAACGCTTCGAGCTCGCTCGTGGCGCCGCCGGCGAGGTTCATGGCGCCGCGATCGTAGTACGCACGCGAGACCGCGGCAATTCGGCCGAACACCACCCGCGGTGGCGCCGGCCGTGCGGACCCGCTTCGTCAGCTCGCCGGCGGCAGGAAGTCGAAAGGGAACGTGACGCGAGTCGCGTCGGCCTGCTTCGAGGGAAACTTCCAGTTGCGGATACGGCCGAGGATCGCCCCCTCGAGCGACGGGTGTCCGAGACCGGAGGAGACCAGCCGCACGCCGCTGACCGCGCCCCCGCCGGTCACGACGAATTCGACGGTGACCTTTCCCGCCAGGCTCGGCCGCGCCTTGAGCTCGCGATCGTAGAGGTACTTGAGACCCGGAACGTACGAGGCGACGACGGCGCGGATCTCGGCGAGGGTGCGGCCGCTGACGCCGCCGCCTTCGCCGGAGACCTCCGCCCCACCGCCGGGCCCGGAGATCGGCGTCACCACGCTGCCCTCGAGCTTCACCTTGGTCGTGGTGCTGCCGCTCGGAATGCCGGCGACCATCTCGCCGATCGTCGCCTTCTCGCGCGCGCCGACCGATCCGGTGAGCGATCCCACGTCCTCGCTCAGGTCCTTCGCCTGTCGGAAATCCACGTTGCGGAGGACCTCGCCGATCCGTTGCGAGGGCGCCTCGTCGCGGGGCTTCTCCGCGGAGAGCATGCTGAGGAGTCCCATGGTCGCGACCGAGCGCTTCGCCTTTGCGGTGGTCGTTCCGGCGGGACGAGCGGCCGCCGGTCCGGGACGTTTCGCCCTCGCCGGCGCCTTCGCGACCTTCGCCGGCTTGGGGCCCGGCTTCTCCTCGGGCTTTCTCTGCGGCGGTAACGGCTCGGGCTTCGGCTCCGGTTTCTTCTCCTCCGGCGGGGGCGGCGGCTTGATCAGCAGCTGGGCGACCTCGACGCGTTCCTCTGCCGCCGGCTCCGCGACCGCGGGAGGGAAGGATTTGACCCAGAGAACGAACCCCCACGTCGCCAGGCCGAGCGCCGCCAGCACGCGGAGGAAGACCTGCTCTTCCCACGAGAGATCGATCCGCCGGAATCGGCGCCGGAGGGCTGGATCGATCGCCATCAGCCGGTCACCTGGCGCACCGCGAGCGACTGCCGGTGGAAGCCCGCCTGGTCGACGGTGAACATCACCTTCTTGAGAAGGCGGAAAGGGATCGTCCGATCCGCCTGGATCGTCACGCGCGCGGCGCTCGCGTCCGCGGGCAGCCGCGAAACCAGCGTCGCCTGCAGCGACGGCAGCACGAGCTCCTCGTTGGCGAGGAACTGAGCCGGGTCGTCGGCGATGCGCTCGCGATCGACGAGGATCCGGTCCTTCAGCACCGCGATCTCGACGTTCCGCTGCAGCGGCTTCGTGACGTTCGAGTTCGGCAGCTGAAGGCCTTCCGGCAGCACCGTCAGGTATCC
>JAXDLK010000124.1:0-7383 GCA_034666665.1 Candidatus Binatota bacterium | reverse complement strand
TCCTGCACGTACAGCAGCCACTCGTCCGCGCGAAACGGGCGGTGGAACCACATCGCATGATCGAGGCTCGCCATGTGGAAGCGCGGATCCATGAACGTCCACGGGACCCCGTGCGGCAGGGTCGCGGTATCGAGCAAAGACATGTCCGACGCGTAGGCGACGACGCACCGGTGGAGCAGCGGGTCGTCGGGGAGTCGGCCGGCTGCGCGGATCCACACCAGCTGCCGCGGCTCGCGCACCTCGCCCCGCTTCATGCGCGGCGGGCTCACGTGACGGAGGTCGATCGGCCGCGGGCGGTCGAGCCAGTGGAACATTTCCTCGGGGATCTTCTCGCGGGGAATCGCTTCGAGCGCCTTCCTCATCCGTTCCGGCGCCGGCAGCAGCGTCTCCGGGTCGGGTGCCTCGGGCATCGCCGCCTGGTGCTCAAGGCCCGGCTCCTCCTTCTGGAAGGAGGCGGACAGATGGAAGATCGGCTTCCCGTGCTGGATCGCGACCACGCGGCGGGTGGTGAAGCTCTTGCCGTCGCGGATGCGGTCGACCTCGTAGAGGATCGGCACCGAGATGTCGCCGGGGCGCAGGAAGTACGCGTGCAGCGAGTGAACGACGCGATCCTCGGCGGTTCGCCCCGCGGCGACCAGCGCCTGCCCCGCCACCTGCCCGCCGAACACCTGCTGGCGCCGTTCCTGCGGACTGCGCCCGCGGAAGATGTTCACCTCGATCGCTTCGAGGTCGAGGATCGAGATCAGCTCGTCGACGACGTGCTGCGCCACGCCCGCCGTCTACCACCCGCATCGGCCGCCGGCGAGACGCGTATTGGCCCACCATGACCCAACCTCTATATCGGGGGCATATGATCGAGCCTCCGCCCGAGCGCACGCTCGGCCACACGACCGTCCTCTTCGGCGAGAACGGTGGGAAGTATCCCCAGGGCAACTCGATCGTCGTCGCCGGTACCGAGGAGTCGCTGATCCTCGATCCGTCACTCGGAATGATCCCGCGGCGCGAGCAGCTCCCCCCGGTGGATCGCGTGGTCAACAGCCACTCCCACGAGGACCACTTCGCCGGAAACCACCTGTTCCCCGGCGTGCCGTGGCACATCCACGAGCTCGACGCCCTCGGGCTCCGCTCACTCGAAGACATGATGACCGTCTACGGTTACGACGAGGCCGCCGAACGCTACATGCGGCGCGCGCTCGTCGAGGAGTACCACTACGCGCCGCGGCCGGACGCGCTCACGTTTTCCGACGGACACGTGTTCGATCTCGGTGGCGTGCGGATGACGGCGATCCACACGCCGGGCCACACGCGCGGCCATACGTGCTTTCGCATCGAGCCGGATGACGTCCTCTGCCTGGGCGACATCGACCTCTCGAGCTTCGGCCCCTACTATGGCGACGCATGGTCGTCGCTGGAGGATTTCGAGAAGACCCTCGACGTGGTTCGGCGGATCGAGGCTCGCTGGTACGCGACGTTCCACCACATCGGGATCGTCGAGGGCCGGGAGGCATTTCTCGAGCGGCTCGATCGTTTTGCCGCCGTCATCGCGAAGCGCGAGTCACGGCTCCTCGAGTTCCTGCGACAGCCGCGGACCATCGAGGAGATCGTCGGGCACCGGTTCGTCTACCGGCCGCAGGATGCCGTACCCTTCGCCGATCCGGTCGAGAAGCGCAGCATGGGCTTTCATCTCGAGCGGCTCGCGCGTGAGGGACGCGCGCGCGAGATCGAGCCCGGCCGCTGGCTCGCTGACTGACCGCCACATGCGCCGCCCTGCGACTCTCGTGCTCGTCTTCGGGCTCCTGGCGATCATCTTCTTCGCCGCCCACGTGTATCTCGCGAACCGTCTGGTGCTCGACGCCGCGTTTCCGCCGCTCGTCGATGGGTTGCTCGTCGGCGCCATGGCGTTCTTCGGGGTCGCGGTGCTGGTGCGGATCATCGGCCGCTGGTGGCTCGACCTGCCGCTCCCCGCGGCAACCGCTTGGATTGCCTATCCGTGGATCGGCTTCATCTGGGTGCTGCTGGTTCTGACACTCGCGACGGATCTCGTCCTGCTCGTCGCTTCGATCTTCGCGCCCGGCATCTGGGCGCAGGCGGCCACGGCGCGCGCGCTCGTCGTCTGGGGCGCAGCGATCGCCATCGGTGCGTTCGGCGTACACTCCGCGTTCCGGCTGCCCGCCGTCCGCCGCATCGAGGTCGCGATCGGCGGCTGGCCGGCCGGACTCGACGGTTTCCGCATCGTGCAGCTCTCCGACGTTCACATCGGCCCGCTCCTGCGGCGCCGCTTCGCGCAGCGCCTGGTCGACCGCACGAACGCGCTCGGCGCGGATCTCGTCGCGGTCACGGGAGATCTCGTCGACGGTCGGGTGGAGGAGCTGGTCGACGAGGTCGAGCCGTTCTCGCGCCTGCGGGCGCGTCACGGCGTCTACTACGTCACCGGAAACCACGACTACATCTCGGGCGGACGATCCTGGGTCGAGCACGTGCGCCGGCTCGGCATGCGCGTCCTCCGCAACGAGCACGTCACGGTCGGCGACGGGGCCGGCAAGTTCGACCTCGCCGGTGTCGAGGACCACCACGCGCACATGTTCGACCCGACCGAGGCGGAGGACCTCGAACGTGCGCTCGCCGGCCGCGATCGGAGTCGGCCGCTCGTGCTGCTCGCTCATCAGCCGAATACGTTTTCGAAGGCTGCGGAGAGCGGCGTCGACCTGCAGATCTCGGGACACACGCACGGCGGGCAGATCTGGCCGTTCTCGTTGCTGGTGCGGTTGTACACGCCGTTCATCGGAGGGCGGTACCGCCTCGGTGACTCGCAGCTCTACGTGAGCCTCGGCACGGGGTTCTGGGGTCCGCCGATGCGACTCCTCGCGCCGTCCGAGATCACCGAGTTCGTGCTCCGGCCGAAGGCAGCATGAGGCCGCTCGGGCAGTGAGCGTGGCGCGGAACGCGGAGGAGCGCTGCTCCTGGGCCAACGGCGATCCTCTCTACGTCGCCTATCACGACGAGGAATGGGGTGTGCCGCTGCACGACGACCGCACGCTCTTCGAGTTCCTCGTCCTCGAGGGCGCACAGGCGGGGCTCAGCTGGCTGACGATCCTCAGGAAGCGTGAAGGGTATCGCAAGGCCTTCGGTGGCTTCGACCCGAAGCGCGTCGCCCGCTACGACGCCCGCAAGGTGGCCCGCCTGCTCGCCGACCCGGGGATCGTGCGCAACCGGCAGAAGGTCGCCGCGGCGATCAAGAATGCGAAGGCGTTCCTCGCCGTGCAGCGGGAGTTCGGGAGCTTCGACGGGTACGTCTGGCGCTTCGTCGGCGGGCAGCCGAAGAGAAACGCCTGGACGCGCATCGCGCAGGTCCCGCCGCGGAGCGCGGAATCGGATGCGCTCAGCAAGGACCTCGTGACCCGCGGCTTCTCGTTCGTCGGCTCGACGATCTGCTACGCACACATGCAGGCGACCGGGATGGTCAACGATCACCTCCTCTCCTGCTTTCGGTACGATGAGGTCTGAGACGGGGCCCGGACGGCGGCGCCGGAGTCCGGCGCCGATGGAAATCGGCTGCGGAAGCCGCCCCGCGAAGAGCAATTTGGATCGTGAGGGCCGCTCTGCTTTGATGTCCGGATGAGGGTTGGCTGCCCCGGCAGACCGGAGCCGGGCAGCCGCAACCGGTCTCGGTGTGTCGGTGTTGGTCCAAGGAGCTCGAGGAATCTTTCCGCATCCGTGAGCGGGAAGATTCCGATCTGCAGGGCGGGGTCACGATGGATAGCATGCACCGGCGCCAGCCATGGCGCCGCTCGTTCGTGGCCGTCGCTTCGGCGGTCCTCCTGTTCGGCACTCCATTCGCAGTCTTCGGACTGACCCCGGCGCCCTCCGCCTCGCCGGAATCGACGGCGCGCAAGACCGAGGGTGGCGCGGAGTCACCGCGACGACCGGCGTCGGAGAACCGTGAGCGTGCGAAGAAGGCGACGCGAACACCCACGAGCCCGAGCCCTACGCCGACGCCTCCACCACCGACCGCGACTCCCACACCGACGCCGACCATTCCTGCGTTCTCCTTCGAGGATCTGCAGCAGCGCGCGAAGGCGATCGCGGCACGCAGCTACTCACCGCCGGAGACGACGCTCCCCGCCTACCTCCAGAACCTCAGATACGATGCCTTCCGCGCGATCCGCTTCCGCCCCGAGCGCGCGCTCTGGCGGAACGAGGGGCTGCCTTTCGAGGTGCAGTTCTTTCATCTCGGATTCCTCTATCGCGACCCCGTCCGCATCCACGTGATCCAGTCGAACCGGGTCGAGGACGTACAGTTCCGGCCCGAGATGTTCGACTATGGTTACAACCAGTTCCCCGAACCGGTGCCCGCCGACATCGGGTTCGCCGGATTCCGCATTCACTTCGCGCTGAACCGCGCCGACTACAGGGACGAGGTCGCCGTGTTTCTCGGCGCCAGCTACTTCCGCATCCTCGGCGCCGGACAGGTATACGGCCTCTCCGCCCGCGGTCTCGCCATCGACACGGCGCTGCCGGCGGGCGAGGAGTTCCCGCGCTTCTCGGAGTTCTGGATCGAGAGGCCGCGGCCCGACGCGACTGCGCTCACGGTGTACGCGTTGCTCGAGAGCGAGAGCGTCACCGGAGCGTACCGCTTCGTGATCCACCCGGGCAAAGAGACGCTGTCGGACGTCGACACCCACCTCTACGCGCGTCAACGCGTGGCGAAGCTGGGGATCGCGCCGCTCACCAGCATGTACCTCTTCGGGGAGGAGCGTTCCCGCTTCGTGCCCGACTTCCGCCCCGAGGTGCATGACTCCGACGGGCTCTTGATCGGCAATCGGACCGGCGAGTGGTCCTGGCGGCCGGTCGCGAATCCGGAACGCTGGCACCGTGTGAGCCGCTTTCAGAACGACGACTCGCTCGGGTTCGCGCTCCTGCAGCGCGATCGCGACTTCGCCAGCTACCAAGACCTCGAGAGCCATTACGAGCAGCGGCCGAGCTACTGGGTGGAGCCCGTCGGCAACTGGGGCAAAGGTGCCGTCGAGCTGGTGGAGATCCCGAGCGACTCGGAAACCAACGACAACCTCGTCGCCTACTGGGTACCCGACGGCGGCGTCGAGCGCGGCAGCGAATTTCACTACTCGTATCGTCTGCATGCCTACCTGAACAGCGCCGAGCGGCCGCCTGTCGGCCGCACGCAGGCGACCCGCTTGCATCCTGGCTACCAGGGAAAGACGGCGCGCTTCGTGCTCGACTTCTACGGGCCGTGGCTGCCGAGCCTGCCGGAGAACGCGCCGGTCGTCGCCGACGTGGTTGCGTCACGCGGCGAGATCTCCAACGTCGTCGTCCACAAGAACCCGATGACCGCGGGCTGGCGAACGTTCTTCGACCTGAATGCCTCGAAGGGTGACCCCGTCGAGCTCCGCGCGTCGCTCCGTCTCGGGCCGCGTCAGATCACCGAAACCTGGATGTACCGGTGGGACTTCCAGTGATAAAAACGGTGGTTCGAGAGCCGGATCGATGAGCTTGCCGCTCCCCCACGAGGCGCGCGTCCGCGTCCGCGTCCGCCGTGCGCTGTTCGGCACCTTGGTGGTGCTCACCACGGTGCTCGCCGGCCTCGCGATGGCGGACATCCTGCGCACGAACGGGATGTCGAACCTCGAAGCCGCCATGCTCGCGCTCTTCGTGATCCTGTTCGTCAACGTCGCGCTTTCCTTCTGGACGTCGATCTTCGGGTTCTGGGTGCGAATGCGCGGTGGCGACCATCTGGCGCTGACTCGAACGCTCGCAGGCGACCACGACCCCTCGCCGCTCCCCGCGCGCACCGCGATCGTGATGCCCGTCTACAACGAGGATCCCGGACGCGTGATGGCCGGGCTCGAGGCGACGTACCGCTCGCTCGAAGCGACCGGCTTCCTCCGGGACTTCGACTTCTTCGTGCTCAGCGACACGACCGATCCGGATGTCTGGGTCGAGGAGGAGCTCGCGTTCACGCGACTCCGGCACGCCGTCAGCGATCCGAGCCGGCTCTTCTACCGAAAGCGGCGTGAGAACCTGGAGCGGAAGGCGGGGAACATCTCGGACTTCTGCGCCGAGTGGGGCCCCAAGTACCGCTACATGATCGTCTTCGACGCCGACAGCGTGATGACCGGCGAGGCGCTGGTGAAGCTCGTGCGCCTGGCGGAGCGAAACCCGGACGTCGGCATCATCCAAGCACCGCCGGTGCCGGTGAACCGCCAGACGCTGTTCGGGCGCCTGCAGCAGTTCGGCGTGCGCGCCTACGGACCGATCTTCCTCTCGGGCCTCAACTACTGGCAAGCGGGCGAAGGGAACTACTGGGGCCACAACGCGATCATTCGCATTCAGCCGTTCGTCGAGCACTGCAAGCTGCCGAAGCTCCCGGGAAAGGAGCCGCTCGGCGGATCGATATTGAGTCACGACTTCGTCGAGGCCGCGCTCATGCGGCGGGCCGGATACCGTGTGTTCCTCGCCGACGACCTCGAGGGCAGCTACGAAGAATCGCCGCCGACGCTGATCGACTACGCGGCACGCGACCGGCGCTGGTGCCAGGGGAACCTGCAGCACGCGCGCCTGCTCGGCTTCCCCGGCCTGAACCGCGTGAACCGGCTGCACCTCCTGATGGGCGTGATGGCCTACGTGAACTCACCGATCTGGATGTTGCTGCTCCTGCTCGCGACGCTCGAGGCGTTCCGTCACCTGTTCGTCGGCCACGAGTACTTCGCGCCGCAGCCGTCGCTCTTCCCGATGTGGGAGATCTCGATCGTCTGGAAGGCGATCCCGCTCTACCTCGTGGTGATGGGCATGCTCTTCGTGCCGAAGATACTGAGCTTCTTCGTTCATCTCCGGCAGCGCGGCATGATCGCCCGCTTCGGCGGCACGCTCCGCTTCGGGATCAGCATCGTGCTCGAGGCGTTCTTCTCGATCCTGCTCGCGCCGGTGATGGCAGTGCTGCAGACGCGCTTCGTCATCACCACGCTGCTCGGCAAGAGCATCGTCTGGAACTCTCAGGAGCGCGGCGACACGATGACTCCTTGGGGCGTAGCCGCGCGGCGACACGGCGGCACGACGCTCCTCGGCATCGCCTGGGGGATCGCGACCTGGAGCTACGTGCCCGAGCTCTTCTGGTGGCTGACGCCGGTGACCGCCGGCCTGGTGCTCGCGATCCCGCTCTCCGTGCTGAGCAGCAAGGTGAGCCTCGGCCGCAAGGCCGCAGAGCTCGGCCTGCTGCTGATCCCGGAGGAGATCGATCCGCCGCCGGTGCTGCGCACGCTGCACGAGCGGCTCGCCGAGCACGGCTACGAGCGGGTCGGCGACGGCCTCGCGCTCGTGCTCGACGATCCGCGCGTCCGGGCGGTGCACCTGTCGCTGCTGCCCGCCGCC
>JAXDLK010000123.1:0-5795 GCA_034666665.1 Candidatus Binatota bacterium | reverse complement strand
GCCGTGTTCGGCTTCGCGATGGCGTACGTGTGGTTCAAGCTGAGCGACAAGATCACTCCGCTTCGCGTCGCTCCGGACGTCGAGATCGAAGGCCTCGACGCCAACGAGATGGGAGCGCCTGCCTATCCGGACTTCGCTCCGCGGCGCGCCGCCTGAACGTTTCCTGAACGAGCGCAACGCGAAAGGAACAACCGATGAAGAAGATCGAAGCGATCATCAAGCCGTTCAAGCTCGACGACGTGAAGGATGCCCTCTCGAAGGAGGGCATCCAGGGAATGACCGTGACGGAGGTGAAGGGCTTCGGCCGCCAGAAGGGCCACACGGAGCTATATCGAGGGGCGGAGTACGTGGTGGACTTCCTCCCCAAGATCAAGATCGAGATCCTGATCGACGAGTCGCGAGCGGCGCGCGCCGTCGAGGTCATCACCAACGCCGCACGAACCGGGCGCATCGGAGACGGCAAGATCTTCGTCTCTCCCGTGGAGGAAGTCGTTCGCATCCGCACGGGCGAGTCCGGCAGCGAGGCCATCTGAGGACGGTCGATGAAGGATCCCGGCGCGGAAGCGATGTCGGCAGCCGTGCGCTCGATGGTGCGGTGAGGCGACGGTGCGGGAATCGGGCGAGCGGAAAGGCGCGGGCCGCGGAAGCGACCCGCGCCCGACTTCGGAACGGCAGGCGCTGCCACCGATCGTACTGATCGCGGACGACGACGCCACGCAGCGCATCGTGCTACAGGACGCTCTCACCAGGGGCGGCTACCTGGCGATCCCGGTGGACGACGGAGGCGAGATCTGGCCGGTTCTGGAGCGAGAGAACGTGCGCGCCTTGCTCCTCGACCTGAGGATGCAGGGAGTGAACGGCTGGGAGGTCTTGCGGCGGCTGCGGGAGGATCCGGCCCTGCAGGAACGGCGCGCCGACCTCCGCGTGATCGTGATCTCGGCGCAGAGCGATCCAGCGAGCCGCGATTTCGTCGCCACGCTCGGGGCAGATGCGTTTCTCGCAAAGCCGCTCGATCTCGATGCGGTGATCGCCGCCGTGCGCAACGCGCCACCGTAGTCGCGACGGCGGTGCGGGTGCACGCGCCCGGCACAGGCGCATTCGGACAACTCACAGGGGGAGGAAAAGGCATGGCAACGTCACGGAGAAGGATTCACAAATCGCACGTCGTTCGACTGTCGCTGCTCACATCGTCGTTCCCGGCGATCGCGTTCGCACAGGACGCGGCACCGAAGTTCGACACCGGCGACACCGCGTGGATGCTCACCAGCACCGCGCTCGTCCTCATGATGACGATCCCGGGCCTGGCGCTCTTCTACGGCGGCCTCGTGCGATCGAAGAACGTGCTCTCGACGCTGATGCACAGCTTCTTCTGCGCGGCGCTGATCAGCGTGACCTGGGTGCTCTACGGATACTCGATGGCTTTCGGGCCGACGGTCGGCGGGATCATCGGCAACCTCGACTTCGCCGGACTCTCGGGCGTCCTCGGCACCGCGAACGCGCTCGCGCCGACGATCCCGCAGCTCTTGTTCGTCGCCTATCAGGCGACGTTCGCGATCATCACCCCGGCGTTGATCTCGGGGACGTTCGCGGAGCGCATGCGCTTCCCGGCGTTCGCGCTCTACATGCTTCTCTGGTCGACGCTCATCTATGCGCCGCTCGCCCACTGGGTGTGGGGCGGAGGCTGGATCGGCACGCAGGTGGGTGCGCTCGACTTCGCCGGCGGCACCGTGGTTCACATCTCGAGCGGCATCTCCGCTCTGGTCACGGCGATGGTGCTCGGCAAGCGGCTCGGTTACCCGAACGAGCCGATGACGCCCCATAATCTGCCGTTCACGGTCATCGGCGCCTCGCTCCTCTGGGTCGGATGGTTCGGCTTCAACGCCGGCAGCGCCGTCTCGTCGGGCGAGCTCGCCGCGCTCGCGTTCGTCAACACCAACACGGCCGCAGCGGCGGCGGCGCTCGGCTGGCTCTGTGCCGAGTGGTTGCGCTCCGGCCGGCCGACGATCCTCGGCGCTGCCTCGGGCGCGGTTGCCGGGCTCGTGTGCATCACGCCCGCAGCCGGCTTCGTCACGCCGCTGGCGTCGATCGTGGTCGGCGCGCTCGGCGGCGTCGTCTGTTACTTCGCGGTCAGCATGAAGCCGAGCTTCGGCTACGACGATGCGCTCGACGTCGTCGGCGTGCACATGGTCGGGGGCACGCTCGGCGCGCTCCTCACCGGCGTGTTCGCCACAGCGACGGTCAACTCGGCGATTCCCGCCCTCGCCGGCGTCGACGGCGGCGTCCTCTATGGCCACCCGCGCCTCTTCCTGCAGCAGCTGGTGGCGGTGATCGCCACCTACGTCTTCTGTGGCGTCGGCACCTTCGTGATCCTCAAGATCGTCGACGCGATCACTCCGCTTCGTGCAGACGTCGACGAGGAGCACACCGGCCTCGACCTCTCGCAGCACAGCGAGAACGCGTACACGACGAATCCCTGACGCGACGGGAGTGGCCCCCTGCCCTCGCTGCTGGGCAGGGGGCCCACTCCGCTCGTCAGGACGCCATCGCGAACAGCAGCAGCGCGACCGCCTCCGCGGTCTCCGCCGCCGCACCGAGCGTCTGTGCGGTGATGCCGCCGAGCCGGCGGTGGAAGTAGATGCGGAGTCCCATCGTGATTCCGGCGACCGCGATCAGCACCCCGAGGCCGCTGGCGTCGGCGAGCACGAGCAAGGTCGAGAAGGCGAAGACGCTCGCGACCCCGAACTCGCGGAACGTCACTCCACGATCGAACTTTCGACCGGCATCGGGGGGGCCCGCCTCCCGCGAGCCGTGCGCGAGCACGACCATCGCCCAGCGGCCGAGGACCGGCGCGCAGAGAAACGCCACGACGCGCCCCTGGTCGGAGATCAGGTCGATGGCGCGGACCTTGAGAATCAGCAGGAAGAAGATGGCCGCGGAGCCGAAGGTGCCGAGCCGGCGGTCGCGCATGATCGTCAGCGCCCATTCACGCGCGCGCCCGCCGATCAGGCCGTCCGCCGTGTTCGCGAAGCCCTCGAGCTGGCGCCCGCCGCTGACGATCGCGAGCGTGGCGACGAGCAGCACGCTGGCGATCTCCTGGCTCAAGGCGGACGCGATGATCCAATCGAGCAGGGCCAGCATCGCCCCGACGGCGAAGCCGACGACGGGATAGAAGAGCGCCGGCCGCCCGATCGTTCCGCCCGGGAGGTCGGTGGTACCGACGATCGTCAGCGCGCGAACGGCTGCCCGGAAGTCGGCCCAGAGCGCCGACGGGGCGTTCGGCCCGGGAGTCCCGCCCTCCCCCTCTGCCTTCAGTTGCTCGTCCGAGATCGGGTCTTCCGCGGCAGCCATCGGTTCTCCACGATAGCGAAGCGCGCCTCGCGGGGAAAACGCGAACGGAAACGTGGAGCGTTCACCGCCCCACTCCACCGACCAGGGCGAGGGCGGCACGCGTGTGGGGTAACTCGGGACCGAGGCCGGCGGCGAGATCGAGGGCGAGCCGGCGGAGATCGTGCACGTCGTCGACGTCGTAGTCCGCCGGAAGCAGTCGGAACGCGCACTCCGATCTTCTGAGGCGCATGAGGGTGCGATCCAAGACGTCGTCTTGGCCCCATTCGATCGCATCGAACACCGGCGGCACCGTCGAGCCCGCGATCAGGTAATACCCACCGTCCTCGGCAGGACCGATGGTGATGCGGCCGGAGTCGTATCGGCAGGCTTCCCGGACCCGCTCGCGCGTCAGATGCGGCAGGTCCGAACCAACCAGCGCGACCGTGCGGTACCCGCGCCCGAACGCCGCCTCGAACGCCGCCCGCATGCGTTCGCCGAGGTCACCCCGCGACTGCGGGAACGCCCGCCCGCCGGGTACCACGTCGGGCACGAACGGCGAGCCGGGCGGGTCATACGCCCACCAGAGATCCCACTCCGGGTCGTCGCTCAGACGGTCACGCAGGTCGTGGAGGAACGCACGATACACCGCCGCCGCGGCCTCATCGCCGATCTCCCGCGCGAGCCGCGTCTTGACGGCGCCGGCGCGGGGGTAGCGAGCCATGATCACGACGGCGGCATCGGCCGGCATACCGGGCAGATAGAGCGCACCCGCGATCGCATGCAAGCGATCCGTTCGGCGCGCCCGGGGCGTTGTGATTCGAATCGAGACGAGCGTATTATGGCGCCATGAAGCTCCCGCGGATCCCCCGTGTCGGACCTTCCGTGCTGGCGCGGGCGTTCATCGCCGCGGCACTCGCGCTGTCCGCCGGGTCCGCGGCGGTCGCGATGGTGAGCTTCTCCGACGGCAACGTTCGCGACGGCTTCCTCCTGAGCGGCGTCGCCGTCTTCACCGGGTGGATGGCGAGCGCGATCCAGCAGTTTCAGCAACGACTCCACGGGATCGACGAGGTCGTCCGCCAGGGGCGGACACGGGTCGAACAGTCCGACGCCCTCCTCGAGGAGATGCGGCGCGTCGCCCGTCGACTGAACGCCGGCGCCGAAGACGACAAGGAAGAGGACCGGACCATCCATTAGTACCGCGACCATGCGAATCTTGGTCGTGGGAGCAGGAGCGGTCGGCGCCGTCTTCGGTGCCAAGCTGGCGCAGGCCGGCCACCGCGTCACCTTCCAGGCTCGCGGCGCGAACCTCGACGCCCTTCGCGAGCGGGGCCTCCGCGTGGAGAGCTTCGAGGGCGACCTGTGTCTCTTCCCGGTGGACGCGATCCGATCGCCCGAGGGGGCGGGACCGTTCGAGCTGGTGCTCGTGTGCGTCAAGGCTCACGACACCGCGGCCGCGCTCGAGGGTCTCGCCGGGGAGCTCGCCCCCGACGCGATCGTACTGTCGCTGCAGAACGGCGTCGGCGCCGAGGAGCGGATCGCCCAGCTGCTCGGCGTCGGACCACTTCTCCACGGCCTCGCCTACGTGAGCGCCGAGCTCGTCGATCCGGCGATCGTTCGCCACACGAACGAGGGCACGATCGTCGTCGGTGAGGCCGATGGTCGCCGCTCGCCGCGCCTCGAACGGCTGCTCACGGTGCTCGAGGGCGCGGGGATCCGCGTCCGCGTGCCGGACGACATCGCCCGAGCGAAGTGGCAGAAGCTCGCCTGGAACGCGTCCTTCAACGTCATCTGCGCGATCACCCGGAAGACCGCGTCGGAAGTGCTGGCGAGCGCCGGCGGCAGAGCCTTGGTGGAGGACGTGATGCGCGAGGTCGAACGCGTCGCCGCGAGTGCCGGCGTCGTCTTCGAAGACGACTACGTGGCACGCGTCATCGCGCTCACCGAGCGGAACCTCGGCAACGTCCGTCCATCGACGCTGCAGGACCGAGACCGGGGGAAGCCGCTCGAGAACCCGGCACTCACGGGCACCGTCGTGCGCCTCGGCGAGCATGCGGGCGTGGCGACGCCGGTCAGCGCGACCCTCGACCGGATCGCGACCTCGTTGACGGCCTGAGCAGCGGCGACGAGGCCGCTATTCGCAGCCGCGGCCCTGCCCGGCCGCGCAGCATGCCGCCGCGGCCGAGCGCGCGCACTCACGGGCGGTCACGTCGCTGCCTTCCGCCTGGCAGCGGCCGCGGACACAGAGACAGCCGCCGCGGCCGACTCGGGGATCGACGCTCCCGCCGGCGCAGCTCGCCGACGCTTCGTCCTCGATACATCCCGCCGGGATCTCCGGGCGCCCGGCGGCATTCACGCAGGACGAGCCGTTTTCCGCCTGCGAGCAGCACGGCGTGGCGCTGCCCGCCGTCACCGTCGCCAGCAGCGCCGCGAACATCAACGTCGCGATCCTCACGATCATCTCACCTCGG
>JAXDLK010000122.1:0-3005 GCA_034666665.1 Candidatus Binatota bacterium | reverse complement strand
TGCTCGCGTGGAAGGCGCTCGGCTTCGAGACGGTCGAGGTGACGAACGGGAGCGTGCCGCTGCTCGAGGACGGGGACGCGACGGTCGCGGGCGCGACGCCGATCGCGCACTACCTCGAGCGGACCACAGCCGGGCCGTCGATCTTTCCGGAGGATTCGCGGCGGCGGAACCAAGCGGTCACCTTCGACGAGTTCGCCGACCGCGCGCTCGGATGGCCGGTGGCGCAGCTGCTCGGACGGACGGGCGGACCCGAGATCGATCTCGAGGAAGCTCCGGCGCTCGCGCTGCCCGAGGCGGTCGATCTCGTCCGCCGGTCGCTCGTCTACGTCCGCGGCGCCCTTGCACGCGGAGCGCTCGGCCTGGAGACCTGCCACCTCGGCGACATCGCCGTGGCCGCGCACCTCGTCACCTGCCGCGAGGTCGACGAGCTGGCGCTCCGGCGGCACTTCGGCGACCTCGCCGAGTACGCCGCGCGCATCGAGCGGCTCTGCACCGAGCGCGCCGCGGAGCGGAGTCTCGGATGAGCGAACCGACGGTGCTTTTCGAGACCAAGGATCGAGTCGCCACGTTGACGCTCAACCGTCCGGATCGGCTGAACGCGATGAACCAGGCGCTCCGGGACGAGCTCCGCGAAGCATGGCTGCGCGTGCGCGCCGACCCGGAGATCTGGTGTGCGATCGTCACCGGTGCCGGCCGCGCGTTCTCGAGCGGCGCCGACGTCGAATCGCTGGCCACCCGCGGCTTCGAGCGACCGGATCGCTGGACGGAGCTCGCCGTGCAGGAGCGCCTGCGCCTGCTGCCGTTCCCGCGCCGGATGGGCGTCTACAAGCCGGTGATCGCGGCCGTCAACGGCGTCGTCGCCGGGGCTTCCTTGGATCTGGTCACCGAGTCCGACGTGCCGATCGCCTCCGAGCGCGCGACGTTCGTCGATCCCCACGTGTCGCTCGGCTACGTGTCCTCGCACGAGGCCGTGAACCTCGCGCGCCGCGTGCCCGTCGCTTGGTGCCTGCGCATGGCACTGCTCGGCTCGAAGGAACGCGTCGACGCCGCGAGAGCGCTGCAAATCGGGCTCGTGACCGAGGTGGTGCCGCACGAGCGGCTGCTCGACCGCGCCCGCGAGCTCGCGGCGCTCATCTGCGAGAACGCGCCGCTCGCCGTCTGGGGTACGAAGATGGGCATCCTCCGCGGTCTCGGGCTGCCGATCGAGCAAGCCGAGGAGATCGCCGCCGGCTATCTCGAGGCCGTCGAAGCGAGCGAGGATCACGACGAGGGGCCGCGCGCGTTCGTCGAGAAGCGGAAACCAGTGTGGAAGGGGCGGTGAGATGTCGAACCTCCGCGGAGTGATCCTCGACGTCGACGGGACGCTCGTCGACAGCAACGACGCGCACGCCGAGGCGTGGGTCGAAGCGCTCGCCGAGCAGGGCGTGCGCGTCTCCTTCGCCGAGGTCCGCCCGCTGGTCGGCATGGGCGGCGACAAGTTGCTCGAGCGGCTCGCGGGCTGGAGCGAGGAGTCGCCCGAGGGAACGCGCGCGAGCGAGCGGCGGCGGGAGATCTTCGAGAAGCGGTACCTGCCGACGCTCCGCCCCACACCGGGCGCGCGGGCGCTCCTCGAACGGTTCCGGGACCGGGGGCTGCGGATGATCGTCGCCAGCTCGGCGAAGGAGGACGAGCTCGGCGCTTTGCTGAAAGCGGCCGGTGCGGCAGACTTGGTGGAGGAGAGGACGTCCTCGGACGATGCGGAGAACTCCAAGCCCGATCCCGACATCGTCGCGCGCGCGCTCGAGCGGATCGGTCTCCGGGCGGCCGAGGTACTGATGCTCGGCGACACCCCTTGGGACATCGAGGCCGCGGATCAGATCGGCGTCGACACGGTCGCCGTACGCTCCGGAGGGTGGAGCGACGACGACCTCGCCGGCGCGGTTGCGATCTACGATCACCCGGCCGACATCCTGGCGCACTACGACGACTCTCCGTTCGCGCGTCGCAGGTGAGCCGGAGGCGGCGGGAGGAACGATGGCCACAGCTCCGAAGAAGCTCGCGATCCTCGTCGGCGGGGGGCCCGCGCCCGGCGTGAACAGCGTCATCGGCGCCGCCACGATCCGCGCGAGCCTCGAGAACATCGACGTCCTCGGCGCGGAAGAGGGCTTCAAGTGGATCATGCGCGGCGACACCGCGCACGTGAAGGAGCTGACGATCGAGAAGGTGAGCCGCATCCATTTCCGCGGCGGCTCCTACATCGGCATCGCGCGCGAGAACCCGACGCGCGACCCGAAGCTCCTCGAGAGCACGATCAAGGCGCTCTTGCGTCTCGACGTCGACAAGCTGATCACGATCGGCGGCGACGACACCGCGTACAGCGCGATGAAGGTGGAGGAGGCGGCCGCCGGCCGGATCCGCGTCGTGCACGTGCCGAAGACGATCGACAACGACCTCGATTTGCCGCACGGCATTCCCACGTTCGGATTCCAGACGGCGCGGCACTACGGCGTCGATCTGGTGCGCAACCTCATGGTCGACGCGCACACGACGTCACGCTGGTACTTCGTCGTGTCGATGGGCCGGAAGGCCGGGCACCTCGCGATCGGCATCGGCAAGGCGGCGGGGGCGACGTTGACGCTGATCCCGGAGGAGTTCGCCGAGGAGAAGATCCGGCTCCGGCACCTGGTCGACATCCTCGCCGGAGCGATCGTCAAACGGCTGAGCTACGGGCGGCCCGACGGCGTGGCGATGCTCGCCGAGGGGCTTCTCGAGCGGGTGGACCCCGACGACCTCGAGGCGCTCGAGGCGATCGAGCGCGATCCCCACGGACATCTCCGGCTCGGGGAGATCAACTTCGGCGAGATCCTCAAGCGCGCCGTCGAGGATCGATTGGAGCAGCTCGGCGTCAAGGCGACGATCACGGCGAAGAACATCGGCTACGAGCTCCGCTGCGCGGACCCGATTCCCTTCGACATGGAGTACACGCGCGATCTCGGCTTCTGCGCCGCGCAGTTCCTGATCGAGGG
>JAXDLK010000121.1:0-5007 GCA_034666665.1 Candidatus Binatota bacterium | reverse complement strand
CGCCTGCTCGAGCGAATCGACTCGATCGCGGTCAACGCCGTCCTCTTCTGGCGATACGGCAATGCGCCGCGCCTGCTGGCCGAGCGCATCGGCGCGCGGCCGGTGGACGAGCGCACCACGACGATCGGCGGCAACTCGCCGCAGCTCCTGGTGAACGATACCGCCGAGCGGATCGCGGCGGGGCGAGTGCGGCTGGCGCTCCTCGCCGGCGCCGAGGCTGCGGCCACGCTCGCCCGTGCGCGCAAGAAGGCCGTCACCGTGCCCTGGTCCGCCGGCGGCGGCGACGGCGCGCCCGAGGTGCTCGGCGACGCTCGGCCGGGCACGAACGACCACGAGGTCGCTCACGGCCTGGTGATGCCGATTCACGTGTACCCGCTCTTCGAGAACGCGATCCGGGCGCGCCACGGCTGGTCGATCGCGGCGCACCGCCGGCGACTCGGCGACCTGATGAGTCGCTTTTCTCGGGTCGCCGCGGACAACCCGTACGCGTGGTTCCGTACGGCGCGCTCGGCGGAGGAGATCGCGACCGAATCGCCCGCGAACCGCATGATCGGCTTCCCCTACATGAAGTACATGAACGCGATCATGGACGTCGATCAGTCCGCCGCCGTGCTGATGACGTCGGTCGGGGCGGCCCGCGAGCTCGGCATCCACCCGTCTCGCTGGGTCTACCTTCGCGGGTCGGCGGATGCTCACGACCACTGGTGGGTCTCGGACCGCGTGAACTACTGGAGCTCGCCGGCGCTCGAGCTCGCCGGCGAACGCGCGCTCGCTCAGGCGGGGATCGACATCGGGGATGTCGGCCTCTTCGACCTCTACAGCTGCTTTCCGAGCGCGGTGCAGATCGCCCGGGATGCGCTCGGCATCGACGATGACGATCCACGGCCGCTGACGGTGACCGGTGGGCTGCCGTACCACGGTGGTCCCGCGAACGACTACGCGATGCACTCGATCGCGACCATGATGGATCGCTTGCGCCGAAGCCCCCGCACGATCGGTGTCGTCACCGCGCTCGGCTGGTACGTCACCAAGCACTCCGTCGGAGTCTACGCGACGGAACCGGCGAGCGACGTCTGGAGCCGCGCCGACCCGGCCATCGGCCAGGTACGGCTCGACGCGGGAGCCCACCCCGAGCTGGTTCGCGAGCCTGCCGGCCGGGGAACCGTCGAGACTTACACGGTGCTCCACGATCGCGAAGGCGCACCGAACCGCGGCATCGTCTACGGACGGCTGCCGGACGGCCGGCGGTTCCTCGCGAACACGCCGGAGGACCGACGGCTGCTCGAATCGATGACGATCGACGAGGCGATCGGGCGGACGGGCGAGGTGACGTCGGCCGACGGTCGGAACCGCTTCGATCCCGACTGACGCGTCCGGCCGGGCGATGACACTTCCAATTCCCCTCTCCCATCCTGGAGGCACGCTGCGAGCTGGCGAGCAGCATCTTGTGCCCCCGAGCATCCTCACGCGAGGGCGAGGGTGGCCGGAGGCCGGGTGAGGGTGCCGTACCGGGAACCCGGGCGGGCCCTAACCGCGGAAGAAGCGGATCGAGCGGTCGGCGAACGTGATCAGCGGCGTCCAGTAGATGCCGAAGACGACGGTCGCGCTGGCGAGGACGCCCATGAGGAAGCCGTTGTAGATGCCGACCTCGACGGTCGGCTCGTCGCCCGTGGGGAAATCCAGGAACATCGTGCGCACGATCCGCGCGTAGTAGTAGAGCGCGACCACGCTGTTCGCGAGGCCGACCAGCGCGAGCAGATAGAAGTCTGCCTTCACCACCGCGGCGAAGAGGAAGAACTTCCCGACGAAGCCGACGAACGGTGGCAGCCCCGTCAGCGAGAAGAGAAAGATCGCCATCGCCACCGCGGGAAAGATGCCGCCGCGCCACGCGAGCCCGCGGAAGCTGGCGACGTCGTCGCGGCCGGTCGAGTTCGCGACCACGAGCACGACCAGGAACGCTCCCAGGTTCATCAGGTAATAGGCGAGCAGGTAGAAGAGCATCGCCCGCAACCCGTCGTCGGTGAGCAGCACGAACCCCATCAGCACGTAGCCCGCGTGCGCGATCGAGGAGTACGCCAGGAGCCGCTTCACGTTCGTCTGCGAGAGTGCCGCCAGGTTCCCGAGCGTCATCGTCACCATGCAGAGAACCAGCAGCATCTGCGGCCAGTCGACGCCGGCGATCGCCGTCCACGTCCCGTGCTCGCCGGAGTGCGAGATCGCCGGGTAGAAGAAGCGCATCAGCAGCGCGAAGCCCGCGGCCTTCGATCCGATCGCCAGGAACGTCGTCACCGGGATCGGCGCCCCTTCGTACGCGTCGGGAGCCCACATGTGGAACGGCACCGCGGCGATCTTGTAGCCGAAGCCGACCATGATCAGCACGAGGGCGATGAACACCGCGAGCTGGTTCCCGGGGGGAAGGCTCGCGAGCGCCTGGTTGATGTGCGCGTAGTCCATCGAGCCGGTGAGCCCGTAGATCCAGCTCATGCCGTAGATCATCGCGCCGGAGGCCACGCCGCCGTAGATCAGGTACTTGAGGGCGGCCTCGCCCGAGCGGCGGTTCCGCCGGAGGTATCCCGTCAGGATGTACGAGGTGAGGCTCACGAACTCGAGGCCGAGGTAGGCCATCAGCAGGTTCGCGGCGGCCGCCATGGTGTACATCGCGATCGCGGAGCAGAGGATCAAGCCGTAGTACTCGCCCTCGTTGTTGTGGCGGATCTCGTTCGACTCGAGCGACATCCAGAGGACCGCGAGCGTCGCCAGGCCGAGCAGGATCTTGAAGAAGATCGCGAAGCCGTCGACGATCAGCATGCGGTCGAAGATCCAACCCTCGCCCCAGCCGACGAGCCGCGAGGCGAGGAACACGGACAGCGCCGCGCCGAAGAGCGCGACCTCGCCGAGGCGGTCCTTCCGCGCCTCGAAGAGGTCGATCACCCACACCGCGAGCGCCGTCAGCCCGAGGACCAGCTCCGGCCAGTAGTAGGCGATCGACTCCGTCGGGTTCAGATCCACCGGCGGGTGTCCCTCAATGAAGCGCGGCGACGCCGCCGGCCTTGGCGCCGAGTACGATCTCGTTCAAATGGAGGAGCGAGGCGTTCATCAGGTCGATGATCGCGTGCGGGTAGACGCCGAGCACCACCACGATCACGCCGAGCGGAACCAAGGTGAAGATCTCGCGCGCGTTCACGTCCGGCAGCGAGACGTACTCCGGGTTCACGCGGCCGAGATACATGCGCTGCAGCGTCCACAGCATGTAGCCGGCGGTCAGGACCACCGCGCTGGCGGCGATCGCCGTCAGTTCCGGGAACGGTTTCCACGCCCCGAGCAGCACGAGCACCTCGGAGATGAAGGCGGAGAGCCCGGGCAGCCCGAGAGCCGCGAAGAACGCGAGCGCCGTGATCCCCGTGTAGATCGGCATCACGTCCGCGAGCCCGCCGAAGCCGTCGATCCGGCGGTGATGCGCCCGGTCGTAGATCACGCCGACGAGCAGGAAGAGCATGGCGGTGACGGTGCCGTGATTGAACATCTGCAGGACCGCGCCGTTGATCCCCTGTGGCGTCAGCGCCGCCATGCCGAGCATCACGTAGCCCATGTGGCTGATCGAGCTGTACGCGACGAGCTTCTTCAGGTCGTTCTGAGCCATGGCGCAGAACGCGCCGTAGACGATGTTGAAGGTGCCGAGCGCCGCCAGGAACCAGAACGCCAGGTCGGCGGTCGCGATCGGCAGCATCGGGTAGCAGAAGCGGAGGATCCCGTACGTGCCCATCTTCAGCAGCACTCCGGCGAGGATCACGGAGATCGGCGTCGGCGCCTCGACGTGCGCGTCCGGCAGCCAGGTATGAAATGGGAACGCCGGAATCTTGATCGCGAAGCCGATGAAGAGTGCCATCCACAGGAGGTGCTGGAAGCCCCAGCCGAGGACGTCGAACGGCCAGAAATGGACCGGTTCCGTCGAGTAGCTGCCCGCCTGAGCGATCAGCCTCGTCATGTCGAACGTGTTCGGCTCGGCGTTGAAGTAGAGCGCGAGCATCGCGATCAGGATCAGCACCGAGCCGAGCAAGGTGTAGAGGAAGAACTTGATCGCCGCGTACTCGCGGCGCGGCCCGCCCCAGATGCCGATCAGGAAGTACATCGGCAGCAGCATGACTTCCCAGAAGACGTAGAAGAGGAAGAAGTCGAGCGCGCAGAAGACGCCCATCATGCCGGCGTCGAGCAACAGGAAGAGCGCGAAGTAGCCCTTGACGCCCTTCTCGATGCCGAACGCCGCCGGGATGCAGAGAAACGACAGCAGCGCCGAGAGCAGAACCATCGTGACGCTGACGCCGTCGATGCCGACGAAGTACTCGATGTGGAACATCGGGATCCACGGCAGCCTCTGCACGAACTGGAACTCCGTGGTCGTCCGGTCGAAGGCCCAGAAGAGATAGAACGCGAGCAGCAGCGGCGGAACCGTGGCGGCGAGCGCCGTCCACCGAATGTGGGTGTGGGCGTTCGACGGCAGCGCCAGGATGATCACCATCCCGGCGAGCGGCACGAAGATCATCAGCGTCAGGATCCACTGGTCCATCAATCATTCACTCCGTGGCAGTCACTCACTCCCGTCGCTCTCGGTCACCAGGTGCGGGCGATCAGGATCACGGTCACGGCGACGACGATCCCGTAGAGGTAGGCGTTGACGCCTCCGGTCTGAACGTTGCGCATGCGATTTCCCCACTCGATGGTGGCCTCGGCGATGCCGTTGACGATCCCGTCGACCAACCGCAGGTCGAAGAGGCCGACGACCGCCGACCAGAGGCGCGTGAGCTGCGCGGCGCCGTTGACGATCCCGTCGATGACGTGCCGGTCGAACGCCGCCCCGAGCGCGGCGAGCGCCAGCGTGCCGCGGACGACGGTCCCCTCGTAGATCTCGTCGACGTAGTACTTGTTCGCGACCAGCGCGTGGAGCGGCGTTCCGACGACCCAGTCGACGGAGATTCGGCCGAAGCCGTAGATCGCGACCGCCAGCAGCGC
>JAXDLK010000120.1:0-6595 GCA_034666665.1 Candidatus Binatota bacterium | reverse complement strand
ACGGTGCTGAACGACGTGGACGTGAAGCGCGGCGAGTACGACCAGTACTACCGCTACTCGTATTCCTACTCGAGCGATGCCGCATGAGCACGAGGGACTAGAGCGCCCGGAGGCCTCTGCCTCCGCGGCCAGGCGAGCTGCTCCAGCGCCGCCCGGTCGACTCGCCGCCGGCCTCGCGGTGCTGATCGCGGCCGCCGTGTTGGCGAACGGCGGCGAGCCGCCGCTCGTGCGACCGCTCTTGGCGGCGGCCGTCGGCTTGCTGGCGATCGCCCATTCCGTCCTCAGCCATCGAGGTCTGCTGCCGCCGAGCTCCAGTGACCGCGCACATCGGCGTGCGCGCGGGTGGTTTCTCTTTACAGCGATCGCTCTCTTTCTCGTCCTGGCGTTCGAAACCGTACCCCTGTCGCCCGCGGTCCTCGCGAGGCTGAGCCCGGCTCGGGCGGAGGTCCGGCTCCGCGCCGTCGAACCGGCCGGCGCGGTCCATGCGGTGCCGAACGCGCCGCCGGAGATCCGCTTCTGGCAGACCGTTGTCGGTGAGGCCGACCGCGCCAGGATCGCAGGCCTGGCCTCGAGGAGCGCGTGGTTCCCGGACGACTGGAGCCCGCTCGCGATCAATCCCTTCGCCGCGTCGACGGCGCTCGTCTTCTATGCCGCGTGCGGCGTGACGCTGCTGCTCGCGGCCAGCGAGCCGTCGCCGCGCCGCCTGCTGCAAGCGATCGTCGGCGTCGGCGTCGGGGCGGCGGCGGTCGCCTTCTACCAGTACGCCTCGCGGAGCGGTCCCATTCCGTGGCTCTTCGATCCCGACGACGCTCCCAATTTCGGGCCACGCATGGTTGGGCCGTTCCCGAACCCGAATCTCCTCGGCGGCTTCCTCGCCATGGCCGTCCCGCCTGCCGTCGGACTCGCCGTCGACGGATGGCGCCAGTCGCGCCGCCGCAGAAAGAGTGTCTTTCGACGGATCCTGCCGCCACTGGCGGCGGTGTTCGTGCTGCTGATCGCGCTCTTCGGCTCCGTATCGCGCGGCGCGATCGGTGGGGCGGCGATCGGTGTGCTGCTCGTCTGGTTCTTTGCGGGTCGTTCCCGGCGGCGAGGTTCGGGGGAGGGTCCGGTCTACCGCGGTGGGGTTCTCGACCGCCTCGACGTTCTGCTGCGGCGGATCGCGCCGGGGCTCGCTGCCGTCGGCATCCTCGTCGTCGCGATCGTCTATCTCGGGCCGCGCGGCCGCGCTGCGCTCGACGAGCGCCTCGAGCCCGGCCGCGTCGTCGATCAGCAGTTGCGGCAGCTGCTCTTCCGGCAGACGCTGCCGATGGTCGCCGACTTTCCCCTCTTCGGCGTGGGCCTCGGCGGGTGGCAGCCGGCATTCGAGCGCTATCGCAAATATCCGCTGCTCGGCGCACAGTGGCCGCACGTCCACAACACCTATCTCGGCTGGACGGTCGAGACCGGGACCGTCGGGGTGGCGCTGACGTTCCTCGTCGGTGCGGCGCTGATTGCGTGGTGGCGCGCGACGCCGGGGGTGCCGCCGGCGATCCGCTGGGGGCTCCTCGGCGGCGTGGTCGCAATCCTCTGGCAGGACCTCTTCGACTCCATCCTGCTGATGCCTGCCGCCGCGCTGACCGCCGCGGTGCTGCTCGGTCTCGGTGCGAATCCGAACTGGGCGGACGCTACGGCGGCTCCATCGTCGGCGCGCCGCAGGCTGGTTCCGACCGCGGGACTCCTGGTCGGCGCGGCGCTTGTGATCGCCGGTTACCGGTACCTTCGCGAGGATCTCGAGCTCATGCGTCTCGAAGAGCCGTCGGTGGAGCTCCGGTTCGCCTCCGAGGATCCCGCCGTCTGGCGCGGCATCGGCGCGCTGCTCTTCAATGCCGGCCTCACGCGTAGCGTCGAGACGGTGGACAGCTTTCGCCGTGCGGTGCGCTCCTGCGCCGGATGCACGGACTCGCTCGTATGGCTCGCGCGCGTCGAGGATGATCCCGACGTGAAGCTCGCTCTCCTCGACGCGGCGCTGTACGTCGCGCCGCTCGACGTTCCGGCGCGGATCGCGCGTGCCGGGATGCTGCGGCACATGGGACACGACGACGAAGGGCTCGCGGAGATCACCGAAGCCGTCCGTCTCGTGCCGCGACTCTCGAAGCATCGATACCTCCGCGATCCGGAAGCACGGGGGGAGATCGCGCGCGCGGCCGAGGCGGGACTTGCGCTGGCTCTGGAGGAGCATCCCGAGGACGCGCCTTTGCTGCACGATGCGGCGACGTTCGAGCGGCAGCACGGGTCGCTCGAGCGCGCGGCGGCGCTCTGGGAGCGTGCGGCGCGAGCGAGCGGAAGCTGGGACACGTACGGCACGCGCGCCGCGGAAGCGCTCGCCGAGGCGGACGATTACGAGGATGCGGAGCGCGTCGCCCGCAAGGTGATTCGCAAGGATCCGCGCTCGCCCAGAGGCTACGAGGTGCTGGCGATGACGATCCTCCGGCCTCTGAAGCACTACGAAGAAGCCGAGGCCGCCCTCGACCGAGGTATCCGCAACGCAAAGGGAGGAGCTGCGCTGAGCGTCGCGCTCTACGACCTGCGGCGCGAACGCGGCGACGAAGCCGGGGCATTGGCCGCCCTCGCCCGCGGCGCGAGCAAGAACCCGCGTGATCCGAGCCTCGCGTACCGGTTGGGTCAGGCCTACGTCGCCCGAAAGGATTATCTCCGCGCGCGGGGCGCGTTCCAGGACGCGATCGCCGCCGACCGGAAGCGTCCCGAGAGTTATTTCGCGCTCGCCGGCGCGCTCGAGCGGCTCGGTGAAATGGATGCCGCGCGCGACAACTACCGGCGCGCGGTGAAGCTCCGTCCGGACCCGCGGTACGTGGCCGCACAGAAGCGCATCGAAGAGGAGTTCGCTCGCACGGAGAGATCGCTCCGGCTCGACGCGCACTGATCCTTCATGCGCAGGGTCGCAGATCGAGAGGCGGCTCTGCCCGCGATCCGGCGAGTGCGCACCCTCGCGCGCTGGCTCGACGATTCGTTACGGCTGCCCGGGACGAAGCGGAGGATCGGCCTCGACCCGATCCTGGGGCTCGTGCCCGTCGTCGGAGACACGGTCGGCCTGCTGCTCTCGGGCTACATCGTCTTCGAGGCTCGGCGCCTCGGAGTTCCGCGATCGCTCCTCGGCCGCATGCTCGCGAACGTGGCGATCGAGACGCTCGTCGGCAGCATTCCCTTGCTCGGCGACGCGTTCGACGCGGGTTGGAAGGCGAACCTCCGCAACGTCGCGCTCCTCGAGGGTCACGTTCTGCCGCCGGCCGAACGCTCCGTCAGCGTCCCCGGAAGCGCCGGCAACGAAAGCATCGTGGTGGTCGCGCTCGCGGCGATCTCCGCCGTCCTCCTCGCCGTGATCGTCTGGATGGTGTCCACTTAACGACGGCGCGGGCGTGATGACGGCGTCGCGGACGTCGGGTCCTCGGGCCATGCATGCTTCGGATAGCGCCCGCGGAGCTGCTTCCGCACCTCCGCGTACGTCCGGCTCCAGAAGCTCGCGAGGTCGTCCGTCACCTGAACCGGTCGGCCGCTGGGCGCGAGCAAACGGATCACGGCGGAGACGCGCCCCCGGGCGACGCGTGGCGTCGCCGCGAGCCCGAAGACCTCCTGGATTCGCGCGTCGAAGGCCGGCGGCTTCCCCGCCTCGTAGCGCACCGCCGCGATGCGGCCGGATGGCAGGCGAAACACGGCGGGAGCTTCGCGGTCGAGAAGCGGCGCCGCGCCGCCGAGCACGGAGCGGACGGGCGGCTCGAATTCGGCGGTTCTGATAGCGGCGAAGCTCGTGCGCCCGACCGCGAGTGAACGCACCGCGCGGCCGAGCACGTCGTCTACGTCCGAAACGCCCGCTTCGGGAAGCGCACGCGCGAGGAAGCGAATGCGTTCGAGGAGCTGGCGCTCGCGGTCGCCGAGCTGGAGCGCACGCTCCGGGTCGCGGAGGACTTCGTCGGCGAGCATGTCGGCGGCCGCCTCGCGATCCGCGGGAGCGCGCGTGCGCTCGGAAAGGACCAGGTCGCCGTAGCTCTCGCGCAGCCGTTCGAGCACGCTTTGGCTCTGATCATCGAAGATCAGCTCCGTCGTCGGCGCGACCGAGCCGGGGAAGGTCTCCTCCAGCCACTCGCGGCGGATACGGCTCGCCACCCGAACCCGTGCCTCGACGGCGCGGGTGCCACCGCCCGTACCGGCCTCGACGTCCACCGCGACGAAGAGCTCGTCGCTCCGCACCACGCTCGAAGGGTCGAGCTGTACGCCCCCGCCGCCGACCATGCGCCCGCGCGGGGATCCAGGCTCGCGGCGGCGCGCGACCCGGTCGGGAAATCCCGTGAGCGTGGCGCGAAGCAGGGCCTCCGTCTCTCCATCGCCGGAGCCGCCGCCCCGAGCGGCGCGAGAGAGCTGACGTCGCGCCCGCTCCACGGCCTGAACCGCGCGAGCGTCGAGGCCCAGCGCTTCACACGCGCTCCGGGAGAAGCCAGCCGCTCGCGCCTCCGCGAAGAGCTCCCTCCGCAGGAGGAGGTCCGAAGGGCCGTCGGGCCAGCGGCCTGCGCGGCCGCCGCCGAACGCCCTTCGCTCGGCGCAAATGTCGCGCTCGGAGGCGAGCGCGGCGAGCAGCGCTCCCGCAGCCGCGTGACCGCGCCGCTCGCACTCGACCAGCATGCGCGCCAGGCGCGGTGCCACGGACATCTCGAGCATGCGCCGCCCGATTTCCGTGAGCGCACGCTTCTCGGGCGAGAGCGCGCCGAGGAGCTCGAGGAGACGAACGGCAGCGTCGACCGCCGCCGGCGACGGCGGGTCGAGCCAGCGGAACGCGTGGAAGTCGCGGCAGCCCCAGGCACGGAGCTCGAGGATCGTGGCCGTCAGATCGAGGCGCGCGACCTCCGGCGACTCGCGCTCGCGGCGGTCGCGATGGTCCGCCTCGGTCCACAGGCGAAAGCAGCGGCCGGGGGCGGTCCTGCCGGCGCGCCCCGCCCGCTGGGCGGCCGACGCGCGGCTCACGCGCACGACGCGCAGGTGGTTGATCCCGTGGCGACGATCGAGCCGGGCCTCGCGCGCGAGCCCCGAGTCGATCACCGTCGTCACCCCTTCGACCGTGAGCGCGGTCTCCGCGACGTTCGTCGACAGGACTACGCGCCGACGGCGGCCGCGCGAAAGCGCGCGTCGCTGCCCCTCGAGCGGCAGGTCGCCGTGCAGCACCACGACGTCGAGCCCGCGGTCGCCCGTCAGCTCGGTGATCGCCTCGGCGGCACGGCGGATCTCACCGGCGCCCGGAAGGAACACCAGGAAATCGCCGCCGTCGTCCTCTTCGCCGAGAGCTCGCACAAGGGCCGCGCGAACACGCTCCGAAAGCCGTCCATCGCTCGGTCGAGCGTCGTGGTGGACCTCCACCGGATAGCTCCGGCCGGACGACGTCACCACCGTGCAGGGCTCGAGGAACGCGGCGAGGCTCTCGGTGTCGAGCGTCGCCGACATCACCACGAGCTTCAGGTCCGCTCGTACCGTCTCCTGGAGCTCGCGCACGATCCCGAGCGCGAGATCTCCCGCGAGGTGGCGCTCGTGGAATTCGTCGAGCACGACGATGCCGGCGCGCTCGAGGAACGGATCGCGCGCGAGCCGACGAGTGAGAATCCCTTCCGTCATGAACCAGAGGCGGGTACCGGTACCGCCGCGTTCCTCCAGCCGGACGCGGTACCCGACCTCGTCACCGACCCCGCCGCCACGCTCCGCCGCGACGTACTCGGCCGCGGCCCGCGCCGCGATCCGCCGGGGCTCGAGCACCCACACCTCGCCCGGACCGGCCAGGCCGGCGTCGAGCAGCGCCGCAGGCACTCGCGTCGTCTTGCCGGCCCCCGGCGGTGCCCCCAGCACGAGCCGAGACGAGTCGCGGAGCGCGGCGAGGACCTCTCCGAGGACGGCCTCGATCGGCAGCGCGCCGCTCATCCGATCGGGAGCACCGCCCGCAGCACCCGGAGGGCATTGTCGCCGAGAACCTTCCGGATGCTCTCGTCGCCGATGCCCGCGTCGATCATCGCGGCGGTCAGCGCCGGCAGACCGGCAGCGTCGAACGGGACCGCGACGGCACCGTCGAAATCCGAGCCCAGGGCGACATGGTCGTCGCCGGCGGTTTCGATCACGTGCCGGACCGAGCGGACCACGTCCGCCGCCGAGCGGCCGCCGGCGGCGGTCTTCCAGAAGCCGATGCCGATCACGCCACCGGCGGCGGCTACCGCGCGGATCTGCGCGTCCGAGAGGTTGCGCACGCTCGGCGACGTCGCCTGTACGCCGGTGTGGGACACGATCGGCGGCCGGCGGGCGATCCCGAGGACGTCATCGATCGCCGCCGGCGATGCGTGCGCCAGGTCGATCACGATACCGCGTCGCTCGCACTCGCCGACGAGCTCGCGTCCGCGGTCGGTGAGGCCCGGCTTCCGCATGCCATGCGCCGAGCCCGAGAATTCGTTGTCGAAGAAGTGCGCGAGACCGAGCAGGCGCACTCCGGCTGCATGGAACGAATCGAGCGCGCCGAGATCGCCTTCGAGCGCGTGCGCGCCTTCCACACCGAAGAGCGCGCCGATCACCGCGG
>JAXDLK010000119.1:0-3637 GCA_034666665.1 Candidatus Binatota bacterium | reverse complement strand
CAGCTCGATGAGCGGCGGCTCGAGGCCGCTTTTCACCGGCTCGCCGATGAACGCACGGCCGCCATTTCGCGCGGCGTCGCGATCAATCTCACGATGCTCGAGGCCGTCAGCGCGTTCTTCGACGCGTCTCATCGCGTGGACAGAGTCGAATTCACCGCCTTCGCATCCCCTCTGCTGGCGCAGCATTCAGGCGTCCGCTCCTTGCGGTGGGTGAGATACCTACGCGCGGAAGACATTCCCGCCCTCGTGAACGGTACCGAGGTGAACGGCATCCCCGGTGTTCTACTCCAGGAACGGCCCGCCGGCGGCACGCTGGCGCCGGTCATCTACTTCCAGGAGCCCTTCGCACCGGGCGACAACTCCATCGGGCTCGATCTCCGCACCGATCCGGCGTTCGAGGATCAATTCGCGCTCGCCAGCGCGACCGGAGAGATCCGAATCACGCGACGCCTCGCACTCGGCCCATCCGGCCAGCCGCCCTACGGTGTCGCCGCAGTTCTGCCCAAGTATCGGTCGGGCACGAGCGGCGGTCGTCCGGACAACGTGACGGGGTTCATCGTCGCGATTCTAGACGTGCACGGGATGGCGGATCAGGAGCTCGCCGAGTTGAGGTCCGAAGCGATCGACCTCGCCGTCGAAGACGTACTGCCGTCGGGCGAACGCGTGCCGCTCGCGACGCATCTGGCGGCCGCGACGCCCGATGGCGGTGAGCGCCGATCCGACACGACCTCGCTCGATCTCTCGAGTCCGCTGCGGCGTGAAGCGCAGATCGCCGTCGGGGGGCGAAGGTGGAAGCTCACGGCGGTGCCCGCGCCGGGTTTCGCCGGGCGCAGTCGATCCTGGATTCCGTGGGCTACAGTCGGTGCGAGCCTCTTCTTCACCGCGCTGATGTCGGGCTATCTCATGCTCCTCCTCGGACGCAACGCGCGCGTCCAGGAGCTCGTGCGATTGCGCACGCAGGAAGCGCGCGAAGCCGTAAGAGTCGCGGAACGTGCCGCGGCCGCGAAGAGCGATTTTCTGGCCAACATGAGCCACGAGATCCGCACGCCGATGAACGCCGTGATCGGAATGACGGGACTCCTGCTCGACGCGAACCTGAATGCGCAGCAGGCCGACTTCGCCCGGACCATACAATCCTCGAGCGAGGCATTGCTCACGCTGATCAACGACATTCTCGACTTCTCGAAAATGGACGCCGGAAAGCTCGACCTGGAAGCACTGCCATTCGACCTGCGGTGTTCCGTCGAAGACGTGGTCGTCCTCCTCGCGGATCGCGCGGAAAAGGCAGGCGTCGAGCTGATTCTCCGGTTCGAGTCGGATCTACCCGAATACGTCATCGGCGACCCTGGGCGAATCCGTCAGATCCTGCTCAACCTCCTCAGCAACGCGGTGAAATTCACGCCACAGGGCGAAATCCTCGTCACCGTCGCCGCCGGAAAAACCAACGACAGCGGGATCGCCGATTTTCATTTCTCCGTGAAAGACACCGGGATCGGAATCCCCAGCGACCGGCTCGATGACGTGTTCGGCAAATTCATCCAGGCCGACCAGTCCACGACCCGCAAGTATGGCGGCACGGGGCTCGGACTCGCGATTTCCAAGCAGCTGACCGAGCTGATGGGCGGGCGAATCGGCGTGACGAGCGTCGAGAGGAGGGGGTCCACCTTCTGGTTGTCGCTTCCGCTCGCGATCGCCGCGGCGCCGGTCGAGCCGCGTCCATCGGCGAAGGATCTCCACGGCATACGGGTGCTCTGCGTCGACGACAACGTGACGAATCTGCAGGTCATGAAGGAGCAACTCGGGAATCACGGCGTCCGCTGCGAGACGCTACGCTCCGGCAAGATGCTCCTCGCGACGCTGCACACCGCCAAGAGCAGCGGCGATCCGTTCCGCGCAGTGGTCCTCGATTTTCACATGCCCGAGGACGATGGCGAGGCGCTCGGCCGCATGATCAAGGCGGATCCGATCCTGAAGGACACCCCACTGTTGATGCTCACGTCGGTGGGCTTCAGAGGAGACGTGCAGCGCCTCTCGGACGCGGGGTTCGGCGGATATCTCGTCAAACCCGTGCGCGAAGCCGACTTCACCGGCGCCCTCGGAATGCTGTTGGGACTGCCGCGGGGCGGGGCGCCGTCCGCTCTGGTCACGAGCTCGCGGGTAGCGGAAGCGGAGCGCGCCACTGTGGAGTCCGAAGGGGACCTGCACGGAAAACGCATTCTCCTCGTCGAAGACAACGTCGTGAACCAGAAGGTGGCGACATTGATGCTGCAGCAGGCGGGATGCCATGTCGACGTCGCCGCGAATGGACGCGAAGCCGTCGAGATGGTCGGCCATCTTCCGTTCGACGTGATTCTCATGGACGTACAGATGCCGGAAATGAATGGACTCGAGGCGACGGCGGCGATTCGCCAGGCGGAAGGCGAAGGCCGCCGCACACCGGTGATCGCCCTGACGGCCAACGCACTCGAGGAAGACCGGGAGCGATGTCTCGCCGCCGGCATGGATGACTACATCGCGAAACCGGTGCGCAAGGAAAACCTGCTCAGAACGCTGCGACGTTGGTCGCCGAAGCCCACGGCCACCGTGGCCGGCGCGCAGAGCTCCCCGGAGCCGTCGCCTCGACGCGACGTCGATCTCGGGCCCGGGCCGCGCGCGAGGAACGTATCCGATCCGGACGGACGCGCTCGACATCGCGTTGCCGAGCCTGTGTAGCCCGAAGCGAGTCGGCCGGAGGCCCTACCGAAGTCGTCCTTCGCTACCGACGCCCGGAGCGGCGTGATAGCACCCCGCCGTGGCGAGCCCTCACCCGAGAGCGAGAGACGCGGCCGCGCCCTCGCTGCCTTCCGGTCTCGTCGCCTTCGTCAAGCGCGAGTGCCCGACCTGCGAGCTCGTGGCGCCGGTGCTCGCGCAGCTCGCGCGCGAGGCGGAGCTCACGGTCTTCAGTCAGGACGATCCGGCGTTCCCGCCCGGGACCGACGTCGTCGACGACCGCTCGCTCGAGCAGTCGTGGCACCAGCGGATCGAGGCGGTGCCGACGCTCCTTCGCGTCGAGGATGGACACGTGGCCGCGCGCGCCGTGGGGTGGCACCGCGGAGAGTGGGAAGAGGTGACGGGAATCCGGGGGCTCGGACACGATCTTCCGGAGTATCGTCCCGGCTGCGGCTCGCTGTCTGTCGACCCCGACCGGCAGGCCGATCTCCTGGTTCGCTTCGCGGGATCCAAGCTCCGGGCGCGGCGCGTCGAGATCGCAGCCCTCGAAGACGAGCACGAGGCTCTCTTCGAGCGCGGCTGGACGGACGGCCTCCCCGTCGTGCCGCCGACCGAGGAGCGTGTGCTGCGCATGCTCGAAGGCACCACGCGAGATCCGAGCGACGTGGTCGCGATCGTCCCGCCGGACCTCGTCGAGGCGACGGTGGAAAAGGTCGCGATCAACGCCGTCATGGCCGGGTGCAAACCCGAGTACCTCCCCGTCGTGCTCGCCGCGGTCGAGGCGGCGTGCACCGAGGAGTTCAACGCACACGGGGTGCTCGCGACCACCATGCCGGTCGGTCCGGTGCTGATCGTCAACGGTCCGATCGGCCGCAAGATCGGCATGAACTCCGGCATGAACGTCTTCGGCCAGGGAAACCGCGCGAAC